>NZ_JBQUZR010000005.1:0-464151 GCF_056313745.1 Lysobacter sp. DMC97
GACGCCCGCACAAGTCACCTGCGCACACTGTCAAAGAACTCAAGAATCGGCCTCAGCGCCTCATCTTTTTTGTTTCGCCTCGCTGCACTGAAGTGCCCGAGTGAGCCGCACATTGTAGAGGAGTTTTCGTTGCCGTCAACACCCCGTCGAACTTTCTTTTCTCAAACTTCGGCGCTCGCCGTTGCCGAGAAGGTCTTGCATGATGGCCGGCTCTAACGTTTCCGTCAACCCCGACTTTCCGCCTGACCTGTCCGCCGTCGTGCCGAAGCACTTGGCGGGCCGCGCATTATAGGGGGGCTTCCGAAGCCGTCAACCCCTCGATTCTGCTGCGTTTCCCGCATCCCTGAACCCGTGGGTTCCGGCTGCGAGGGCGCGCATTGTGCACGGCAACATCGACTTTGGGAAGCCCCTTCGACGGTCCTCTTGACGCGGCCCGCCCCGGCCCGGGATCGTCGCGCTTTCACCTGAGGAGTTCCGGTCATGCGCGTGTTCGGTTTAGTGGTCCTGTTCCTTGGCATGTGCGCCAGCGGTTGCGGCGAGGCGAGCGACCACTGGGTGGAACTGAACGGAAAGCGTTACGCGGTGGAGATCGCGGACGACGGCCAGGAACGGGCGCGCGGGCTGATGTTCCGCGAGGAAATGGCCGCGGACCACGGCATGCTGTTCATCCACGAGGAGCAGATGCCGCTCGCGTACTGGATGAAGAACACCAAGATCCCGCTGGACATCCTGTATTTCGACGATGCCCGGAAACTGGTGTCGCAGCAGCGCGACGTGCCGCCGTGCTCGCTCGGCGACCGCTGCCCGCCCTATCCCAGCGACGCACCCGCCCGCTACGTGCTGGAACTGAACGCCGGACAGGCATCGGCGATCGGACTGAAGAACGGCGCGCAGCTGACTTTCGGCCCGGACATCCCGCCCGGCCACTGAACCATCGTCGATCGGGGCTTGTCCGCGCCCGGCCCGGCCCGCACTCTGCCGCCATGAACGCTCCCATGCCCCTGCCCGACTGGTCGGCCCTCGCCACGCTCGCCGACGAAGAGGTCCCGCTGCTGCGCAGCGCGCTGCTGATCGCGCGCGACGAGTATCCGGACCTCGACGTGGCGGCCTGCGAGGCGCAGATCGATGCGCACGCCGAAGCCCTGCGCGACGCCGTGGCGGCGATCGACGAAGCGCCGCTGAAGATGCAGGCGATCAACCGCCACCTGTTCGAGGATCTGGGCTTCGCCGGCAATCACGCGGAGTACTACGACCCGCGCAACAGCTATCTGAACGACGTGCTGGCGCGCCGGCTCGGCAATCCGATCTCGCTGGCGGTGGTGCTGATCGAAGTGGCGCGGCGGCTGGGCGTGGCGCTGGAAGGCGTGTCCTTCCCGGGGCATTTCCTGGTGAGCCTGCCGGTGGACGACGGCATGCTGGTGATGGATCCGTTCAACCGCGGGCGGCCGCTGTCGGCCGACGAACTGCGCCAGCGGGCGCAGCCGCATTTCGGCGAGCCGGTGCCGGACGAAGCGCTGATGCGCATCCTCGTCCCGGCGTCGCCCCGCGCGATCCTGGTGCGGATGCTGCGCAATCTCCACGCGCTGTACGCCGAACGCGGCGACTGGCCGCAGGCGGTGCGCTGCGCGGACCGCATCCTGCGGCTGTCGCCGGACAACGCCGAGGCCCTGCGCGATCGCGGGCTGGGCTATCTCGAACTCGGTCACTCGACCGGCGCATCGCGCGACCTCGGCCGCTACCTGCAGATCCAGCCGGAAGCCGACGACGCCGAGACGGTCCGCGACCGTCTGGTGGAACAGGGCGCGCGGCATCTGCCGCTGCACTGACGCCCGGCGCCGGGCCCGGAAACGACGACGCCGCGGCCACAAGGCCACGGCGTCGGGGAACATGACGGCAAGCGGGCGGCGCCCGCCACGGGCGTCAGACCGTTTCCATCTCGAAATCGGACTTGGTCACGCCGCAGTCCGGGCAGGTCCAGGTGTCCGGGATGTCTTCCCAGCGCGTCCCCGGCGCGATGCCCTCATCGGGCAGCCCCTTCGCTTCGTCGTAGACGAAACCGCAGACGACGCACATCCAGGTGCGATAGACGACGGAACTTGCGGTCTCGCTCATCGGGCAATTTCTCGGGTTCTGGGGAAACGATGATTGTCCCATCCCGTGCGCCGCGCCGGAAGCGCGGCGGCGAGGTCAGGGCATCGGCTCGTAATCCGACTTGATGGCGCCGCATTGCGGGCAGAACCAGTCGTCGGGCAGCTCGGAAAACGGCGTTCCCGGCGGGATCCCGGAGTCCGGATCGCCCTCGGCCGGGTCGTAGATGTGGTAGCAGGTGGTGCAGCGGTAGCGGCGGGAAGCCTCATCGGCGGGGTTCATCGGATAATGTCCTTGTATCCAGAATGCCCATTCTGCCGGTTGTGCGGCCGATCCTCCAGATGACCCCCTCCCCGCTCCCCGTCCCGCCGCTGCGCGGGCTGTACCTGATCACCCCCGACGAGCCCGACACCGGCCGGCTGCTCGATCGCGTGTGCGCCGTGCTGGGCCAGGCGGCGCTGCTCCAGTACCGCAACAAGGTCGCCGATGCCGCGCTCCGGCAGCGCCAGATGACGGCGCTGCTGCCGCTGTGCCGCGCCGCGGGCGTGCCGCTGATCGCGAACGATGACGCCGACCTGGCGGTCGCCGTCGGCGCGGACGGCGTGCACCTGGGCGAGGACGACGGCGACGCGGCCGCGGTCCGGGCGCGGTTGGGGGCGAACGCGATCATCGGCGTCTCCTGCTACGACGACCTCGCGCGGGCGCGGGCGGCCGCGGCGGCGGGCGCGAGCTACGTCGCCTTCGGCGCGTTCTTCCCCTCGACGACCAAACCCAACGCCCGCCGCGCCACGCCCGGCCTGCTGCGCGACAGCGCGGCGCTCGGATTGCCGCGGGTGGCTATCGGCGGGATCACGCCGGACAATGCCCGCGACGTGATCGCCGCCGGCGCGGACCTCGTGGCGGTGATCAGCGGCGTGTTCGACGCGCCCGATCCCGTCGCGGCCGCGGCCGCGTACCGGCGCTGCTTCGACGACGCGCTCTGAACTCCCGTTTTTCCGCCCTTTTCGCAGGACTCCCACCGATGCAGACCGATCGCTCCCACGCCCTCTTCACCCGCGCCCAGGCCCTGATGCCCGGCGGCGTCAATTCGCCGGTGCGCGCCTTCAAATCGGTGGGCGGCGAGCCGTTTTTCGTCGAGCGCGCGGACGGCGCATACCTGTACGACGCCGACGGCAACCGCTACATCGACTACGTGGGCTCGTGGGGCCCGATGATCGTCGGCCACAACCATCCGAAGGTGCTCGACGCGGTGATTTCCACCGCACGCAACGGCCTGAGCTTCGGCACGCCGAATCCGCTGGAAGTGACGATGGCCGAGACCATCACGAAGCTCGTGCCGAGCTGCGAGATGGTGCGCATGGTGAATTCCGGCACCGAGGCCACGCTGTCGGCGATCCGCCTCGCGCGCGGCGCCACCGGCCGCAACCGGATCGTGAAGTTCGAGGGTTGCTACCACGGCCACGGCGACTCGTTCCTGGTGAAGGCCGGCAGCGGCATGCTCACCCTCGGCGTGCCGACCTCGCCGGGCGTGCCCGCCGGCCTGAGCGAACTCACCGCGACGCTGAGCTACAACGACTTCGAGGGCGCGACGCGCCTGTTCGACGAGATCGGCAGCGAGATCGCGGCGGTGATCATCGAACCCGTCGTCGGCAACGCCAACTGCATCCCGCCGCGCCCGGGCTACCTGCGGCACCTGCGCGAGCTGTGCACGCAGCACGGCGCGCTGCTGATCTTCGACGAAGTGATGACCGGCTTCCGCGTCGCGCTCGGCGGCGCGCAGGCGGTGTACGGCATCACGCCGGACCTCAGCACCTTCGGCAAGATCATCGGCGGCGGCATGCCCGTCGGCGCCTACGGTGGTCGCGCCGACCTGATGCGGCAGATCGCGCCGTCCGGCCCGATCTACCAGGCCGGCACGCTCAGCGGCAATCCGGTGGCGATGGCCGCGGGTCTGGCGATGCTGGAACTGATCCAGGCGCCCGGCTTCTACGAGACGCTGGACGCGCGCACCGCCGCGCTGTGCGCCGGCTTCGAGGACGCCGCCCGCGCCGCCGGCGTGCCGTTCAGCACCAACCGCGTCGGCAGCATGTTCGGCCTGTTCTTCACGGCCGAAAAGGTCGAGACCTACGCGCAGGCGACCGCCGGCGACACCGCCGCGTTCAACCGCTTCTTCCATGCGATGCGCGAACGCGGCGTGTACCTCGCGCCGTCGGCGTTCGAGGCCGGCTTCCTGTCGATGGCGCACGACGACGCGGTGATCGCGGCGACGCTCGACGCCGCGCGGGCGTCGTTCGCGGCGCTCTAGGCCGCATGCGCATCGGCCTCGTGCTGTTCGACCTCGACGACGTGCTCGTCGACTATCGTCGCGAGGTCCGCTGCCGCACGCTGGGCGAACGCATCGGCCGCGACGCGGACGCGGTGCACGCGGCGCTGTTCGACTCGGGACTGGAAACCGAGGCCGACCACGGCCGCGTCGACACCGCCGGCGTGGCACGCGCGCTGTCCGAGGCGCTGGGCACGCCGGTGTCGGTCGCGGACTGCGTCGCCGCGCGCGCTGCGGCGATGACGCCGCGGCCGGCGGTGCTGGCGCTGGTCGAAGCCCTCGCCGACCGCTGCGGCCGCGCGATCCTCACCAACAACGGCACGCTGGTCCGCGACCATTTCGACACGCTGTGCCCGGCGTTCGCGCCGCATTTCGCCGGGCGCGTGCGCTGCTCGGGCGAATTCGGCGGCTGCAAGCCGGATCCCGCCGTCTACCTGCGCTGCGCCACGGCACTCGCCGTCGACCCGGCGCGCGTGCTGTTCGGCGACGACCGTGAGGACAACGTCGACGGCGCCCGCCGCGCAGGCATGATGAGCCACCATTACCGCTCGCCGGCGTCGCTGCACGCCGCGCTCGCCGCCCTCGGTCTTCTGCCGGAACTGCCTGCCCATGTCTCCTGAAGCGCGCCCCGAAACCACCGCCGTCCACGTCGGCAACGAAGCCGATCCCGCCACCGGCGCGGTCGCGCCGCCGATCCACCTCGCCACGACCTTCCGCCACGGACCGTCGGGCGAACGCATCGCCGGCTACGAGTACCAGCGCGAAGGCAATCCCACCAACGACCGGCTGCGCGAGGCGCTGGCGGCGCTGGAAGGCGGCGAGGAGGCGTCGACGTTCGCCTCCGGCATGGCCGCGATGACCGGCCTGCTGGAATGCCTGCCCAACGGCGCGCGGGTGCTGATCCCCGACGACTGCTACACCGGCCTGCGCATGCTCTGCGCCGAATTCCTGCCGGAGCGCGGCATCACCGCCGTCGCCGTCGACATGGCCGACCTCGACGCGGTGCGCGCGGCGTGCGCGGGCGGCATCGCGATGCTGTGGATCGAGACGCCGTCGAACCCGCTGATGAAGGTCAGCGACCTCGCCTCGCTGGCAGAACTCGGCCACGCCGCAGGCGCGGTCGTCGTCGCCGACAACACCTTCGCCACGCCGCTGCTGCAGCGGCCGATCGCCCACGGCGCCGACGTCGTGATGCATTCGACGACGAAATATTTCGGCGGCCACAGCGACGTGCTCGGCGGTGCGCTGGTGTTCGCGAAACGCGGCGCACTGTCGGAAAAGGTGGCGCACCGGCTGCACATCACCGGCGCGACGCTGGCGCCGTTCAGTGCGTGGCTGACGCTGCGCGGCTGCCGCTCGCTGGGCGCACGCATGGCGATGCACTGCGCGAACGCGCGCCGCGTCGCCGAATTCCTCGCCGCGCACCCGGCCATCGAATGCGTGAACTGGCCCGGCCTGCCGTCGCATCCGGGCCACGCCGTCGCCGCGCGGCAGATGCGCGACTTCGGCGGGATGATGAGCCTCCAGTTGCGCGGCGGCCGCGAGGCGGCGCTGGCGATGGCCGGGAAACTGCGCGTGTTCACCAACGCCACCTCGCTGGGCGGCTGCGAATCGCTGGTCGAGCACCGCGCCTCGGTCGAAGGCCCGAATCCGCGCTCGCCGCAGAACCTGCTGCGGATGTCGGTGGGGCTGGAGCACGTCGACGACCTGATCGAGGATCTGCGACAGGCGCTGGGCTGAGCGCGCGGGTTCTGCTTCGGGGGACACCTCGATCTTGGCGACCTTCTCTTCGACACCGACCTCTCCTGTGGGAGCGGCGGGAGCCGCGACTGGCTGCGGGAAGCCTGTCCACCGGCCGTCGCGGCTTGCGCCGCTCCCACAAAAGCCCTTGGCATGGCAGATGAAGCCTGTCGCCTTGTAGGAGCGCCGGAAGGCGCGACGGGCTGCGGAAAGGCTTTCCGGGAATCGTCGCGACTTCCATCGCTCCCACGGGACACGCTTCAGGTGTGTCGCGCCTTCCGGCGCTCCTGCAGGACAGGCTACAGGCGCTTGTGCAAGCACAACGGCACGGCCGCATGAACTGCTGCCGGCCTCTCCTGTGGGAGCGACTGGCTGCGGGAAGCCTGTCCACCGGCCGTCGCGGCTTGCGCCGCTCCCACAAAAGCCCTTGGCATGGCCGATGAAGCCTGTCGCCTTGCAGGAGCGCCGGAAGGCGCGACAGGCTCCGGATGGGCTTTCCGGAATTCGTCGCGCCTTCCGGCGCTCCTACAGGAGCAAGGCCAGCAGCGCCACCTGAAGCAAACCGCTCCTGTGGGAGCGGCGATCAGCGACCGGCGTCCACGAACGCCCGCAGTGCGCGCTCCAGGCGGCCGAGGCCCTGCGCGACTTCGCCTTCGTCGATGTTCAGCGCGGGCACGAAACGGAGGACGTCGGGGCCGGCCTGCAACAGCAGCAGGCCTTCGTCCGCGGCGAGGTCGAGGATCTCGCCGGCGCGGCCGGCGTATTGCGGGGCGAGCACGGCGCCGAGCATGAGGCCGCGGCCGCGCACTTCGGCGAACACGTCGAGTTCGGCGTTGACGGTCTCCAGCGCCGCGCGCAGCACCGCGGCCTGCCAGTCGACGTTCGCGACGATCTCCGGCGACTGCAGCCGCCGCAGCACGACGCGCGCGACCGCGGCGGCCAGCGGGTTGCCGCCGAAGGTGGTGCCGTGGGCGCCGAACTGCATGGCCTCGGCGACCTTCGGGCCGGCGAGCAGCGCGCCGATCGGGATGCCGCCACCCAGCGCCTTCGCGAGGGTGACGATGTCGGGCACCACGCCGTCGGCCCAGTGCGCGAACAGCGGGCCGGTGCGGCCCATGCCGCACTGGATCTCGTCCAGCACCAGCAGCGCGTCGTGGCGGTCGCACAGCGCGCGCACGCCGGCGAGATAGCCGTCCTGCGCCGGCATCACGCCGCCCTCGCCCTGCACGGGTTCGAGCATCACGGCGCAGACGTCGCCGGCGGCCATCGCGGCCTCCAGCGCGGCGAGATCGTTGAAATCGACGTAACGGAACCCGCCCGGGAGCGGCTCGTAGCCGGCCTGGTACTTCGGCTGCGCGGTCGCGGTGACCGCCGCCAGCGTGCGGCCGTGGAAACTGCCGTGGCAGGTGACGATGACGCGGCGATCGGGCGCGCGACCCTGCGCGGTCGCCCACTTGCGCACGAGCTTGATCGCGGCCTCGTTGGCCTCGGTGCCGGAATTGCACAGGAACGCGCGTTCGGCGAAGCGCGAGGCCTCGACCAGTTCCTGCACCAGCCGCACCGGCGGTTCGCTGTAGAACACGTTGCTGGTGTGCCACAGCTTGCCGGCCTGTTCGGTCAGCGTCGCGACGAGTTCCGGATCGCAGTGGCCCAGCCCGCAGACGGCGATCCCGCCGGCGAAATCGACGTATTCGCGGCCTTCGATGTCCCACACGCGGCTGCCCTGCCCGCGTTCGAGGATCAACTGCCGCGGCTTGTAGACCGGCAGGGTGTAGCGCTGGCCCAGTTCGACCAGCGCGGCGGTGGCGTCGTGCGTCGTCATCACCAGCTCCCGGTGTTCGGCATCGAGGCCCAGGGCTCCTGCGGCGGCAGGTGGCCGTCCTGCAGCAGTTCGATCGAGATCAGGTCCGGCGAGCGCACGAACGCCATGTGCCCGTCGCGGGGCGGGCGGTGGATCGTGTAGCCCATCGCCTGCAGCCGCGCGCAGGTGGCGTAGATGTCGGCGACGCGGAACGCGAGGTGGCCGAAGTTGCGGGCGCTGCCGTAGTCCTCGGGCGGTGAACCGTCTTCCGGCGGCCAGTTGTACGTGAGTTCGACCTCCGCGGACGGCGTCTCGTCGGCGGCGAGGAAGATCAGCGTGTAGCGGCCGCCGGGGTTCTCCATGCGCCGCATCTCCTTCAGGCCGAGGCCGTCGCAGTAGAAGCGCAGGGAGGCGTCGAGATCGCGGACGCGGACCATGGTGTGGAGGTATTTCATGGGGGAAGGCTCCGTGGGGGCGGCCGAAAGCGCGGCCGGAAAGCGTCAGTCGAGGAACACTTAATCGAGGAACAGGTCGGGCAGCAGCGGCTTCGAGGGATCGACCGCGTAGCCGTCGAAGTCGGATACGCCCGCTTCGCGCAGCACGTCCTCGTCGATCAGGAAACGGCCGTGGAAGCCGGCGGCGGCGCGCGTGAGCACCGCGTGCGCGGCGTCGCCCATGATCTCCGGCTTGCGGCACATGGCGACGTCGACGCCGGGGATCATGTTGATGGCGTCAGTCGCAATGACCGTGCGCGGCCACAGCGCGTTGACCGCGACGCCCTGCGCGCCGAACTCGGCCGCGAGGCCCAGCGTGACGAAGCTCATGCCCATCTTCGCCAGCGTGTAGCCGGTGTGCGGGCCCCACCACTTCGGGTCCAGCGACGGCGGTGGCGCGAGCGTGAGGATGTGCGGATTCGGCGCCTGCAGCAGGTGCGGCAGGCAGGCCTGCGCGCACAGGAAGCTGCCGCGGGCGTTGACCTGCTGCATCAGGTCGAAGCGCTTCATCGGCGTGTCGAGTGCGCCGCGCAGCCAGATCGCGCTGGCGTTGTTGACGAGGATGTCGATGCCGCCGAACGCGTCGACCGTGGCCGCAACCGCGGCGCGGACCTCGTCCTCCTCGCGGATGTCGCATTTCAGCGCCAGCGCGCGGCCGCCGGCCGCTTCGACCGCCGCGGCCGCGCTGTGGATGGTGCCGGGCAGCTTCGGATTGGGCACCGACGACTTGGCGGCGATGGCGACGTTGGCGCCGTCGCGTGCGGCACGCAGCGCGATCGCGAGGCCGATGCCGCGCGAGGCGCCGGTGATGAAGAGGGTCTTGCCGGACAGGGTGGTCATCGGGGATCTCGGTGTGGATGTCTCAGGGCTTCGGGCCCTGGCCTTCGTTGTCTTCCCAGTGCAGCACGCGCCGGGTGATGAAGCGGTACGCCGGCTTGCCGGTGCGGAACCACAGGTCGCGCACCCACGAGGTGCGCTTGAGCAGCCGGCGCTCGACCGGCGTCAGCGCCTCGGGGCAGTAGGTCCGCTTGTGCTTGAGCAGGTGGCGCAGGTCCTCGCGCGCGAGCAGGCGCATCCAGCGCGAGCGCGGGCGGCCGCAGACGGCGAGCTGGAAGTCGATGATCGCCGGCGTGCCGTCGGCCAGCACCAGCCAGTTCGCTTCCTTCGCCAGATCGTTGTGGGCGACGCCGCGCCGGTGCAGCGCCAGCAGCCGCCGTCGCGCCAGCCGGAAGTAGGCGACGTCGCCGCGCGGCGGGCGCTGGTACATGGCCGCGCCGTCGAGGTAGCTGCGATCGAGCCGGCGACCGTCCCAGGCCAGCAGCTGCGGCACGGCCTCGGCGCCCAGCGCACGGCGCAGGCCGCGGGCCTCGCGCCGGGCCAGCCACCAGGCCGGCAGCCGCAGCCACAGCGGCACGTGGGCCAGGTCGCGGCGCACGAACAGCCCGTCGGCGCCGCGCATCAGCGCGATGCGGCCGAAACTGTCGGACTTCAGCGCCCGCTCTTCGATGGCCTCGGAAGACATCCCGCGATTGTAAGGACCCGGGACGATCTCGGGGTCGGCGTCCTCCGCGTCCGCGAGCCGCATGGTGGGGGCGCGGTCACGCCGGCCTGCGATACTAGGCCGATGACGAGCCGGTCGACGACAAGCAGCCCGATGACGAGCATGGCCCGATGACCAGCGCCTGGCTGGACGCCCTGACCCACTGGATCGTCGCGCACCGCGTGGCGGCCGGCGGCGTGATCTTCCTCATCGCCTTCTGCGACGCGCTGGCGGTGGTCGGCATCGTGGTGCCGGCGCTGCCGCTGCTGTTCGCGGTGGGCACGCTGATCGGCCTGGGCCACCTCGACGGCCCGTACGCGCTGGTCTGCGCCGCGCTGGGCGCGTTCGCCGGCGACGGCCTGAGTTACTGGCTGGGCCATCGCTGGGGCGCGTCGATGCGCGACCATTGGCTGTTCCGCCGCTATCCGCAGTTCATCGACCGCGGCGAGCGCCTGTTCAAGCGCCACGGCGCCACCGGGATAGTAATAGCCCGCTTCGTGGGCGCGGTGCGGCCGTTCGTGCCGGCGGTGGCCGGCATGCTGCGGGTGCCGCTCAAGCGCTACGTGCCGGCCAGCCTGCTCGCCGCAGCGCTGTGGGCGGCCTGCTTCCTCGCGCCGGGCTGGGTGTTCGGCGCCTCGTACGACGCCGTGGCCGCGGTGGCCGACCGCCTCACGCTGGTGCTGCTGGCGCTGGTGGCGGTGCTGGCGCTGGTCTGGGCGGTCGTGCTGTACACGTGGCGCTGGTTCGCCGACCACGCCGACCGCCTGCTGGCGCGCGCGCTGCGCTGGACCCGCGCCCATCCGCGGCTGTCGCGCTACGCCGCGCCGCTGATCCAGCCGCAGCGGCCGGAATCGGCGTCGCTGGCGATGCTGGCGGCGTGCCTGATCGCGATCGGCTGGGGCTGGTTCGCATTGCTCGGCGCCACCCTCGCCCATGGCGGTCCGCTGGCGCTGGACCGCGCGGTGCAGGCGACGATGATCCGCCTGCGCAATCCGCTGGCCGACCACTTCCTGGCCGCGCTGTCGTCGATCGGCGACGCCGCGGTGCTGCTGCCGGCGATGGCGCTGGCGATGGCCTGGCTGCTGTGGCGCCGCCGCTTCGCCGCCGCGGCGCACTGGCTGGCGGCGGTGGCCTTCGGGCTGGTGTTCACCGCCGTGCTCGGGCTGTCGACGGTCGCGCCGGGGCTGGCGGTCACGCCGGACGGCTTCGGCTTCCCGGTGACGATGACCACGATCGTGTTCGGCTTCTTCGCCGTGCTGATCGGCCGCGAACTGCCGGGCCGGCGCCGGGTGTGGCCGTACCTCGTCGCCGGCGCGATGGTCGCCCTGCTCGGCTTCGCGCGGCTGTATTTCGGCGCGCACCGGCTGAGCGACGTCATCGCCGGCGCGCTGTTCGGCGTGCTGTGGCTGCTGGTGCTGGGCATCGCCTACCGCCGGCACATCGGGCGATCGTTCTGGATCCGGCCGGCGGCCACGCTGTTCTACGCCGGCTTCGCGGTGGCCGCGGTGTGGCACGGGCCGCGCAGCGTGGAGTCGGTGCTGAAGCACTACGCGGTGGCGGCGCCGACGCGCACGCTCGACGCCGACGCCTGGTGGTCGGACGGCTGGAAGACGCTGCCCGCGCAACGCGACGAGACCGCCGACGCCCGTCGCTGGCCGCTGGACGTACAGGTCGCCGGCCCGCTGGACGCCGTGCGCGAACGGCTGCAGGCCCGCGGCTGGCGGGTGCAGCCACAGGCGAACTGGATCGCCACCCTCGGCCTGCTCGACGCCAAGCGCCCGCCCGCGCGGCAGCCGGTGCTGCCGGCGACGCTGGACACCGAAGCCGAGGCCCTGCTCATGCGCCGACCCGGCGCGCGCCAGGACGAAGCGATCGTGCTGCGGCTGTGGCGCGCCCCGGCGACGCTGACCGACGGCCGCCCGCTGTGGGTCGGCACCACGCAGACCCTGCGGTTCGTGCGGCCGCTGCCGGCGATCGCGCTGTGGCGACCCGAAGGCGGCGATCCGGACGGCGCGCACGTGCGCGTGCGCGAAGCGCTCGCCGACCTGCCGCAGGCGCAATCGCCGCACCCCGACGGCGGCCGCCCCGTGCTGCGCGTGCGCGTGGACGGCATCGACTGCGACCTGCCCGCCGACGGCAGCGTCATGTGATCGTTGCGATCAGCTGATCGCGACGATCAGCCGATCCAGCCGCACGTGCGGGTCGTCTTCCTGCAGCAGCGCCTGGCGCGTCGCGTCGTCCAGCGGCAGCAGCTCGGCCAGACGCCAGCCCACCCACGCGGCATCGTCGAACCGCGCCTGTGGCACGTCGACGGCGCGGGTGCCGGCACGCTCCAGCGTCTGCCGCAGCACGTCGCCGAGCAAGGCATGCTCCGGCCGCAGCGGATCGTCAGGATCGGGCGCACACCAGTCGACGTCGCCCATGACCAGCCCGTTCGCGCGCACCCGCGTCTGCCGCACGCGGAAACGCCGCATGCCGCGCACGCGCAGCGCGAGCAGCCCTTCGGGCGTGGTGTCGAAATCCTCGATCAGGGCCTCGGTGCCGACCGCCGCGGGCGTCGCCGGCGCACCGGCCTCCGCGCCATCGAGGATCAGGCACACGCCGAAGCCGGTGCCGCTGCGCCCGCAATCACGGACCATGTCGAGATAGCGCGTCTCGAAGATGCGCAGCCCCAGCGCGCCGCCGGGCAGCAGCACGGTGCGCAGCGGAAAGAGCGGCAACGGCGGAAGTTCGTCGTTCATGCAAGCACTCTAGCAGCCCGTCGGCGGGCGTCGCGACGGCACCGCGATCGCCCACGGCGATATGTCCGTGGATTGCGATAGCACCGCGCTTTCGCCACGACGGAAACACGGTGGCGATGTCCGTTCCCGCGCCGGGGCGGCGTTGACCCGATTGCCTCTTCACGGACGGACGCCAGGGAAGGCGAAGGGGCACCCACGGTTGCACTTCCGCAAGGACATGACCAGGAGGTTCCCATGCAAACGCACTTCCAGCCCGCCCACATCCCGTTCAAGGACGGCCTCGCCCGCATCGACGAAGCCTTCGCGAAAGCGGGCCTCAAACGCCAGCGGCGCATCCTCACCTCGCGCGATGCCGAGGCCGTCAAGCTGTGCAATCTGCTCGCGGTGGACGAAGGCCTGCCGAAAGGCTTCCGCAAGTGGCAGCTGCCGTTCCACGTCGAGGCCGGCCAGTTCTTCATCACCACCGCCGCAGCGGACGCGAGCGTGGGCGAACACGCCCACGACGACGACGGCGTGCGCTTCATCCTGTCGGGCAGCATCTTCTACGACGGCATCGAACTGACCGCCGGCGACTGGATGTACCTGCCGAAGGGCGAGAAGTACGGCTTCAAGGTCGGCCCGCTCGGCGCGAGCATGTGCTACTGCTACTGCTGCTGTTGCGCGGGACGCACGCTGTTCACCCACGGCGAGGAGGTCATCAATCCCGCCTACGTGCGCCAGCGCACCAGCCTGCGCTGATCCGACGCGCCCGGCACGGCATGTCCGTGCCGGGTGCCGCGCGGCGACTCAGTGCAGCGAAGCGAGGAACCGCCGCGGCGCGCCGTCGAAGCCGCCGTTGGACATGAACACGACGTGGTCGCCGTCGCGCACGAGCGCGCGCAGGCTGGCGATCAGCGAATCGGCGGTCGGCGCGGTGCGCGATTCGCCGCGGACGCGCGCCATCACCTTCGCCGCGTCCCAGGACAGCTCGGGCCGATGCAGGAACACCACCGCATCGGCGATGTCCAGCGACGGCGCGAGCGCGTCGGCATGCGCACCGAGGCGCATCGAATTGCTGCGCGGCTCCATCGCGACCACGATGCGCGCGGCGCCGACCTTCGCGCGCAGGCCTTCCAGCGTGGTGCGGATCGCGGTCGGATGATGCGCGAAGTCGTCGTAGACGGTCACGCCCTGCGCGGTGCCGATCACTTCCAGCCGGCGCTTCACGCTGCGGAACTCCGCGAGCGCGGGCATCACGATCGCCGGTTCGACGCCGACCGCTGCGCACGCGGCCAGTGCGGCGAGGCCGTTGAGCACGTTGTGCAGGCCGAGCATCGGCCAGCGCACCTCGCCGAGACGCTCGCCCGCGCGGTACACCGCGAACGCGCTGCCGTCGGCCTCGATCAGCCGCGCGCCCCAGTGGAAGGCGTCGTCGGCCATGCCCTCGCGCAGCAGGCCGAAGCGTTCGACCGGCGTCCAGCAGCCCATCGCCAGCACTTCGTCGAGGCGCGCGTCCTCGCCGTTGACGATCAGCCGGCCGCGGCCGGGCACGGTGCGCACGAGGTGGTGGAACTGGCGCTGGATCGCGGCCACGTCGGGGAAGATGTCGGCGTGGTCGTATTCGAGGTTGTTGAGGATCGCCACCAGCGGCCGGTAGTGCACGAACTTGCTGCGCTTGTCGAAGAACGCGGTGTCGTACTCGTCGGCCTCGACCACGAACTCGCGGCCGCTGCCGACGCGCGCCGACACGCCGAAATCCTCGGCCACGCCGCCGATCAGGAAGCCCGGATCGCGCCCGGCGCGATCGAGCAGGAAGCTCAGGATCGTCGTCGTCGTGGTCTTGCCGTGGGTGCCGGCGACCGCCAGCGTGTCGCGGCCCGGCAGCACGTGCTCGGCCAGCCACTGCGCGCCGGAGGTGTACTTCAGCCCGCGATCGAGCACGAACTCGACCGCCGGATTGCCGCGCGACAGCGCGTTGCCGACCACGATCTCGTCGCAGTCGGCGGAAATGTTGTCGGCCTGGTAGCCCTGCGCGAGCGCGATGCCGAGCTGTTCAAGCTGCGTCGACATCGGCGGATACACCGACTGGTCGCTGCCTTCGACGACGTGCCCGTGTTCGCGCGCCAGTGCGGCGACGCCGCCCATGAAGGTGCCGCAGATGCCGAGGATGTGGAGTTTCAAGGGGCAATTACCGAAAAAGAGCCGATACCAATCAAGAACTAACCTTTACGAGGCGCAGGAGGAGGATTCCTAGGCGGAGGAGGCCTTCCTCCAGGCGAGGGCGGGTTGGAGTTATTACCACGTCCCGGAGGGGGAGGCGGATTTGAACCTCTGGTCCCATGCGGCATATCTACTCTCCTCTCGAACTGGCTTCTGGAACACAGAACTCGACCCATCTGACATCTTGCACTCTCACGATTATCCCTTCGAGCTCCGTCATATCCATGTAGCGACCGCTCTCATCAATCCACATCGGATCTTGAATGTAGAACTGCCCCTTGTCCGAATCAATCGGCCACTCCTTCGGCCAACCGTAGAGGCGCCTACCATCATGGAAATGAAGAACGACGTAAGTCACAACCCTTGAGAGGACGCAATACCACTCCGAGGGATATGACGTTCGACTTGTAAAGCCCTTAGTGCGCAACCAGCCATGGAAAGAATCATTGTTGGTCAGATAAGCGACCAAAACACCGAGCAAGACCGCCAAAAGTAAAGAGGAAGCTAACTCAGATTCCTTTCCCCAATCTCCAAAGGAGAAATAACTTCCTACCCACTCACAGGACCACCGAACAACTGGCAAAAACACCTGGACCAGAAAGGTAAAAATTAAGGCCTCAGTGACTCTCTCAAATTGAGATGGCTTGGCGTGGGATGTCAGGACATAAAACAGCCATGACGCCAAGAAGCCCGGCAACAGGAAAGAAAGAATGCCGACAGCATCAGTCGAAATTTCGGCCGGCATCCATTACCCCTCGGTCAACCGACATCCACACCCACGGAAATCGCTTCGACGATGCGGGTGAACACGTCGTCCATCGTGCCTTCGCCGTCGACGACCTTCAGCATGCCGCGCTGGCGGTAGAAGTCGACCACCGGAGCGGTGACGTCGTTGTAGACCTTGAGGCGGTTGCGCACGGCTTCGGGCGTGTCGTCCTGGCGGCCCTGTTCGCGGGCGCGGCCGGCGATGCGTTCGACCAGCAGTTCGGTGTCGACGTCGAGCTGGACGGCGTGCTCGATCTGCTGGCCGATGCGGCCCAGCAACTGGCCCAGCGCGTCGGCCTGGGCGAGGTTGCGCGGGTAGCCGTCGAGGATGAAGCCGTGGGCGACGTCGGGACGCGAGAGGCGGTCCTCCAGCATGCCCAGCAGGATCGCGTCGGAGACCAGGTCGCCGCGGGCCATCACTTCCTTCGCCTGCAGGCCGAGGGCGGTGCCGGCGGCGACTTCGGCGCGCAGCAGGTCGCCGGTGGAAATGTGCGGGACCTGCAGATGGTCCTTCAGACGAACCGCCTGTGTACCCTTGCCCGATCCCGGGGCGCCGAGAAGAACCAGTCGCATCGCATGCTCCAGATATATAAAGGAATAAGGACCCGGGCGCGGAGGCCGCCACAGGCCGTGTCGCCCCCAGCTTAACCGCTCGCCGCGCCGGGCCCAACCGTCTACGACCAAAATCGCAGCGACCGGCCGCCGGGGTCCCGCCCGCCGGGCCGCGGGCCGCAAACCGGTAGACTGGTGCGTCCCGTCCGGTGGCCTCGCCCGGCCCGGCCGGCGCCCTTCCACTCCTTCGATCCCCGACCATGGCATCCGGAACCCTGCTCTACGCCCAGTCCGGCGGCGTCACCGCCGTCATCAACGCCTCCGCCTCCGCCGTCATCGCCGAGGCCCGCGCCCGCAAGGTCAAGGTGCTGGCCGCCCGCAACGGCATCCTCGGCGCGCTGCGCGAGGACCTCATCGACACCTCGAAGGAATCGATGGCCGCCATCCGCGCCCTCGCCCACACCCCGGGCGGCGCGTTCGGCTCCTGCCGGGTCAAGCTGAAGTCGCTGGAGCAGGACCGCGCCAAGTACGAGCGCCTGCTGGAGGTCTTCAAGGCGCACGACGTGCGCTACTTCCTCTACAACGGCGGCAACGATTCCGCCGACACCGCGCTGAAGGTGTCGAAGCTGGCCGCCGAATACGGCTACCCCGTGACCTGCATCGGCGTGCCCAAGACCATCGACAACGACCTGGCCGTGACCGACTGCTGCCCGGGCTTCGGATCGGCCGCCAAGTACACCGCGGTGTCGGTGCGCGAGGCCGCGCTGGACGTGGCCGCGATGGCCGAGACCTCCACCAAGGTCTTCGTCTACGAGGCCATGGGCCGCCATGCCGGCTGGCTGGCCGCCGCCGCCGGCCTGGCCGGCAACGGGCCAGACGCCGCGCCGCACCTGATCCTGTTCCCCGAGCGCGCCTACGACGAGGCCGATTTCCTCAAGCACGTGAAGAAGGTGGTCGACCGCGTGGGTTACTGCGTCGTCGTCGCCTCCGAGGGCATCCGCACCGCCGAGGGCAAGTTCGTCGCCGACGCCGGCGGCGGCAAGGACGCGTTCGGCCACACCCAGCTGGGCGGCGTGGCCTCGTACCTGGCCGGCAAGGTCAAGGACGAACTGGGCTACAAGGTCCACTGGACCCTGCCCGACTACCTGCAGCGCTCCGCGCGCCACCTCGCCTCGAAGACCGACCTCGACCAGGCCATGGCCGCGGGCAAGGCGGCGGTGCAGTTCGCGCTGAAGGGCCTGAACTCGACGATGCCGGTGATCAAGCGCACGTCGAACGCGCCGTACAAGTGGAAGATCGAGGCCGCGCCGCTGGAGAAGGTCGCCAACCACGAGAAGATCATGCCGGCGAACTTCCTGCGCAAGGACGGCTACGGCATCACCGCCGCCGCCCGCGCCTACCTCGAACCGCTGATCCGCGGCGAAGCCCCGCCGCCCTACGGCCGCGACGGCATCCCGAAGTACGTGACGCTGAAGAACGTGGCGGTGAAGAAGAAGCTGCCGGCCTGGGAGGGCTGAGCGCGGACACCCGCGAAGCGTCCACGTCACGGGCGCTTCCGGAGTTTCAATCCTCATTCGCCCACAGGGGGGCAACATGGCATCCAGATACTCTCCGGCGCTGCTCGCCGGCCTGCTGTTCGCGTCATGTTTCGCCAGCGCGCGGTCGTCCGCACCCGACGATGTCGCCGCCACCGCGCCGACCGATGCCGTCGCCACCGCAACGGGCGCGTCGTCATGCTGCGTCCTCGCCGACGGCACGCTCGTGCAGATCGAGGTCGTCGAGACGCTCAACACGAAAACCGCGCAGCGCGGACAGCGCTTTCCCTTGCGACTGGTGGAACCCGTGTACGCGGGCGGCACCCTCGTGCTGCCCGCCGGCACGGAAGGCGAGGGCGAAGTCGTGCACGCCGAACGTGCCCGCATGGCCGGCAAGGCCGGCGAGCTGATCCTCGCCGCCCGCTTCCTGCGGGCGCCTTCGGGCGACCTTCCGCTGCGCGGGATGAAGCTCGGGGGCGCCGGGAAGAGTCATGCCGACGCCGCCTTCTGGGTGCCGCTGGTGGGATTCGTCATCAACGGCGGCCAGGTCGAGGTGCCCGCCGGCACCCGGGCACAAGCGAAGCTCGCCGGCCCGGCGACCCTGCCACCGGCAACCCCCGTCCAACCCCATTCCCCCGACGATGCGGGCCATGCCGGCAGCAGTTCCCAGTCGAGCGCGCAGGAAGTCGCCCGGCCCGCACCCACTGCAGCGGACGCCGTTCCTTCACCATGATGTCGACCACACCACACCCAGGAGTTTCCATGCGTCATTTCGCCACGACCGCCCTCGCCGCCGTCGCTCTTTCCATCGCCTTCGGCGCCGCCGCCCAGGACAGCGCGCCCGCGGCCGAGCAGCCGTCCGCGCCCGCTGCCGCCCAGCCGGCCGAAGCCGCCGTGGCGGCCGCACTGCCGGCCGGCCTGCAGCCGCCCACCGAAGGCATGGGCCAGATCGTGTTCTTCCGTCCGAGCAAGATGCTCGGCGCCGCCATCGGATTCATCGTGCGCGAAGGCGACGTCGAACTCGGCAAGCTGCGCAACAACACCTATTTCGTCGCACAGGTCGCGCCGGGCGCCCACAGCTACGTCGTCCATTCCGAAGCCAAGGACGTCCTGAACATCGAAGTCGAGGCCGGCGAAACCTATTTCGTCAGCGGCGCGATCGGCATGGGCATCCTCGCCGGCCGGCCGAACATCTCGCCGTCCACCCAGGCCGCGTTCGAAGCGGTCGCGGGCAAGCTCAAGCCGGCCAAGCCGCTGAAGGACTGAGTCCTTCCGCCCGGGCACGCCACGAAGGGCCGCGCGAGCGGCCTTTCGTCATGCAGGACCCGGCCAGCCACCCGCGCCTCGCCCTCCGTTTTGTGACTGGCCTCAAACTTTCGCGAATCCCGTTAGAATGCAAGCACTTGCCCGGGGGAAGTCCATGTCGATGTTCCGATGCGTCCGGGCGCTGTGCCTCGCGCTGCTGCTTCCCTTCGCCGCCATGGCCGCCGATCCGTCCGCCGTCCCGGCCGAAACCGCCTCGCCCGCGGACCCGGCGGCCGCGCCCGTCGTGGCGACGTACCACATCGGCGTGGACGACGTGGTCCAGGTCGCGGTCTGGCGCAATCCCGAGCTCGGCGTGACCGTGCCGGTGCGGCCGGACGGCATGATCTCGGTGCCGCTGATCGGCGACGTGTCCGCCGGCGGCCACACGCCGCCGGAAGTCGCGAAGGACATCCAGGAGCGGCTCGCCGCCTACGTGCGCGACCCGCAGGTGGCGGTGATCCTCACCCAACTGCGCAGCCACGAATACCTGTCGCGGGTGCGGGTGACCGGCGCGGTGCGCCAGCCGGTGTCGATCCCCTTCCGCCCCGGCATGACCGTGCTCGACGCGGTGCTCGCGGCCGGCGGCCCGAACGAGTTCGCCGCCACCGCCCGCACCGTCCTGCATCGCAGGACCGCGGCCGGCGCACAGGCGATGCCGGTGAAGCTGGACCGCATCCTCGACCGCGGCGAACTGGATACCGATTACCCCGTCGTCGCCGGCGACATCATCACGGTCCCGGAGCGCACGTTCTGATGAACGTCCCGACGCTGCCCGTGCGACGCAGCCCCGCCGCGCGCGCCGGTGCGCAGGCCGGGGCGCTGACGCCGGGCGAACTGCTGCCGGCGATGCTGCGCGAGGCACAGCGCTACCAGCTGGTGCTGGCGGCGATCTTCGCCGCGATCGCGATCACCGCGCTGCTGGTCGGACTGTTCCTGCTGCCGCGCAAGTACATCGTCACCACCTCGGTGCTGGCGCAGGAAAGCGACATCATCCAGCCGCTGCTGGAAAACCGCGCCGTCTCCACCCGCGCCGTCGACCGTGCCGGCCTCGCCCGGCAGGTGGTGTTCGGGCACAAGGTGATGGAGAAGCTGCTGGCCGTGGGCGGGTGGCTGGACGAGAAGCCGTCGCCGGTGAAGGAAGAGCGCATGATCGAGCAGTTGCGCGACCGCACCCGGATCGTCAACGCGCGCGAGAACCTGGTGCAGATCACCTATTTCGACAGCGAGCCCGAGCGCGCCTACAAGGTCGCCTCGGCGATGGCCGACCTGCTGATCGACGAAAGCCTGGCCAGCAAGGAGCGCGAGAGCCGCGAGGCCTACGAGTTCATCGACAAGCAGGTCGGCGACTACCACGCCAAGCTCACCGAGGCGGAAACCAACCTGCAGGCCTACCGTTCCGACAACGCCGACGCGCAGCCGGGCAGCGCCGCCGACGTGAACGCGCGCATCGGCGTGCTGCGCACGCAGGTCGAGCAGACGCGGATGTCGATGATGGAGCTGGGCTCGCGCGAGCAGACGCTGGCGGCGCAGCTGTCGGGCGAATCGGCGGTGACCGCGGTGCAGACCCGCGAGACGCTGTACCGCACGCAGCTGATCGACCTGCAGAACCAGCTCGACGACCTGTTGCTGCGCTACACCGAGAAGCATCCGGACGTGATCCGCGTGCGCCACCAGATGGCCGACCTGCAGGCGGCGATGGAAGCCGAGCAGCGCCGTGGCCGCACGCCGGGCGCGCAGGACGAGGCCACGGTGCGCGCCAATCCGGTCTACCAGCAGTTGCGCCAGCAGCTGGGGCAGACGCGCAGCGACATCGCCGCGGCGCAGTCGCGCATGAGCGCCTCGCAGAGCCTGCTGGACGAGGAACTGGGCCGCAGCCGCCGGATCGCGGCGTCCGAGAGCACGCTGGCCGAGCTCACCCGTGATTACGAAGTGAACCGCGACATCTACCAGGACCTGCTGCGCCGGCGCGAGAACGCGCGGGTGTCGATGGAACTGGACCGCGAGCGCCGCGGCCTGACCATGCGCATCCAGGATCCCGCGCAGATGCCGGTGCAGCCCAGCGGCCTGCGTCCGCTGCACGTCGGGCTGGGCGGGCTGGCCGCGGGCATCGCGGTGCCGCTGGGACTGCTGTTCCTGCTGGTGAAGTTCGACCCGCGCGTGCGCGCGCCGGGCCAGATCGAACGCCAGGGCAACTATCCGGTGCTGACCGTGGTGCCGCCGAACCGCACGCGCCGCGATCGCCGCCACGAATACGCGCGCACCGCACTGGCCGCGGGCCTGGTCGCCGCGGTCTTCCTCGCCTACGGACTGGCGTATCTCTTCCGCCAGGTGCACGCATGAACGACGGCGCCGACACACCGACGGGCGACCGCTCGCTGCCCGCCACCACGCCCGGCCGCGGGCTGACCACGCGCGAGCTGGAAGAACGCCGGCTCATCCATCGCCAGGAATCCGGGCGCCGCCACGCCGACGCCTTCCGCGAGCTGCGCACGCGGCTGCTGTCGCTGGCCGGCCGCAGCTACGCCGAAGGCGGCAACTTCGTCACCCTCGTCGCGCCGGTGCGCCCGGGCTGCGGCGGCAGTTACGTCGCGCGCAACCTGGCCGCGGCCTTCGCCTTCGACGAAACCCGGCAGGCGCTGCTGATCGACTGCGACGCCATGCATCCGGCGCAGCACGAGGCGCTGGGCGTGGGCGGCGAGCGCGGCGGCCTGATCGATTACCTCGAAAACCCCGGGCTGCCGCTGGAGGACGTGATCTATCCGACCGGCGTGCCGCGATTGCAGTTGATCCCCAGCGGCCGCATCCGCGAGACGCCCGGCGAGAGCTACAGCTCGCTGCGCATGCGCGCGGCGATCGACGCGCTGCGCGCCGCGCAGCCGAACCGGCAACTGCTGCTCGACGGCTCGCCGGTGCAGGGTTCGCCGGACGCGCGGATCCTGTCGGAGCTGGCCGACCTGGTGGTGCTGGTGGTCGGCGAAGGCCAGGTCGCCAGCGACGCGATCGACAAGGCCGTCGCCAGCTTCCCGCCGGAGAAACTCGCCGGCGTGGTGTTCAATCGGCTGCCCTGACCCCCGCGCCGCGGCCATGCGATCCGCCGTCCAGCGCCGCGTCGCCGCCATCGTCCTGCTCGCGGGCCTGCTGCCGGGCACGGCCGCCGCGCTGCGCATCGACTACGTGGCCGACGTCGCCGTCGTGCGCGACGACAACCTGCTGCTGACCGACACGCATCCGATCGCCGACACCGTGCTGCGCCCGGGGCTCGGCTTCACCGCGACCCACGCCGGCGCCGCGCTGGACCTGGACCTCACCGGGCGCGTCGAGCAGTTCCGCTACGGCGACGCCCGCTTCCGCGATCACGTCGATGCCACGCTCGACGCCCGCGCGACGTGGACCGCGATCCCCGAACGCCTGCGCGTGGAATGGACCGACACCCTGTCGGTGCAGCCGGTCGACCCGCTGTCGCCCGACGTGCCGGACAACCGCCAGCAGGTGCACGTGACCTCGCTCGGGCCGACGCTGTCGTTCGGTCGCCACGACGGCTGGCGCGGCGATGCCGGCGCGCGCTGGGTGCGCAGCACCGCCGACGTCACCCGGATCTTCGACGCCGACCGCTTCGACCTGACGCTGCGTGCGGAGCGACGGCTCGACCCGCGGACGCGACTGGCGTTCGAGCTCGACACCCAGCGCGTCGATTTCCGCGACGACGTGGCCGCGCGCGATTACCGGCGCACGCAGGTGTACGCGCGCTGGACGCGCGCGCTGAGCCGCTTCGATCTCACGCTCGACGCCGGCCTCTCGCGCCTGCACGACATGCGCACGCCGACGGGCACGGCCGACGCGCGCAACGACCCTCTGCTGCGCGCGACGCTGGCGTGGCGCCCGGACGATCGCCAGCGCATGCGCCTGCGCCTGAGCAGCCAGTTCTCGGACATCGCCAGCGATCGCCTGGCCGCGGTCAGCGCCGACAGCGGCCTGCCCGACACCGTGCCCACCGGCGACATCGTGGTCGACGCCACGCCCTACCTCGAACGCCGGCTGGAAGTGGAATACGCGCGCACCACCGAACGCTGGCACGTGACGTTCGTGCCGCACGCCAACCGCATCCGCTACGAAGGCAGCGCGGCGTTCGATCGCGACAGTCGCGGCGGCGTGCTCGATGTCGCGTTCCGCGCGCGCCGCACGCTGACGCTGGGCCTGAGCGCCGGTCTCGACCGCACCGACTACGCGCAGCTCGATCGCGTCGACGACCAGCGCCGCGTGCGCGTCTGGGCGCGCCTGCAGCGCAGCCGGCACTGGAGCGTGCAGGCGCAGGTCGAGCACTGGCAGCGCCGCAGCACCGTGCCGGGGCAGGACGCGGAGCGCGGCACGGTCGGCCTCACCTTCAGTTACCACAACCGCTGACCGATGCGCGCAGCGAAGGATCGACGCAGGCGCAGGACGCGCGGCGGCATCGTCACGGGCGGCCTGATCGCGCTGCTGCTCATGCTGCCGATCGGGGGCTGCACGCGCGACGACACGGCTTCGCCGCCACCGCGCCGCGCCGGCATCCCGATTGACCTGTCGTACGTCGATCGCACTTCGCCGGCCTACGCGCGCTTCAAGCGCTGGGTCGACCTCGCGGTGATGGGCCAACCCGACGACGGCTTCTCCGCGTACGACGCCGCGCTGCTGGACCGGCTCGATACGCAGCCGGCGTACTGCACGCTCGCCATTCGGATGACCGACGACGAAGTGCGCGCGGCCGAACGCGCGATCGACGCCGGCGACGCGCCGGAGATCGCCGCGGATTCGTATCTCGACGTCGGCCCGCGCATCGCCGCACTGGCGATGACGCTGGACAGCTGCCGCGCGCGCATCGATGCGGACATGCAGGCGCGCTGGTCGGCGTACGCCGAGCAAGCGGTGTGGAACGTCTGGCATCCGCTGCGCGCGCACTGGGGCCTGCGGCCGCGGCCGTGGACCGGCTGGGCCACCGACGATCCCGGCAACAACTACCACTACAGCTTCCTCGAAGCGACGCTGACGTGGGCGCTGGCCTCGGGCAGCGACGAGTGGATGCGCTTCCTGCGCGAGGAGAAACTGCCGCCGCTGCGCGACGCGCTGGCGCAGTTGCGCGGCGGCGGCAGCCGCGAAGGCACCGGCTACGGCGTGGCGCAGATGCGGCTGCTCGCGTTCTGCCGGCTGTGGCGCGACGCCACCGGCGAACGCCTGTGCGCGACGCTCGCGCGCGACGACATCGCCTACTGGACGCATGCGCCGGTGCCGACGCTGGACCGCTTCGCGCCGATCGGCGACCAGTCGCGCTCGTCGGTGCCCGAGCTGTACGACTACCACCGCCGGCTGATGCTTGAAGCGCGGCTGCTGACCGACGATGTGCAGGCGAAGGCGCAGGCGTCGTGGTGGCTGCACGCGATCGCGGTGCCGCGCATGCGCAGCGGCTTCAACCTGCGCCACGACCTGCTGCCTGCGGGCGATGCGGGCGGCACGCCGCCGACGGCGCTGTTCCACCACGCGACGGGCACGGGGCATCTGTTCGCGCGCACCGACTGGACCCGCGACGCGCTGTGGCTGGCGTTCGTCGCCGGCCCGTACGACCAGAGCCACGCGCACCAGGAACAGGGCGGCTTCACCCTGTTCGGCGGCGACTGGCTGGCCGCGCCGGAAAACCTGTGGAGCCACAGCGGCCTGCAGCAGGGCACCGGGACCCACAACGTGCTGCGGTTCGAGCGCGACGCCCCGATCGGCCGGCAATGCCAGGGGCCGGCGGACGACCGCGTGGTGCACCAGTGCCCGGACACGCGCTCGGCGATGGCGGTGGTGCCCGGCGTCGACGGCGCGCTCCACGTGGACGCCGACCTGACCCCGGCCTACGGCGAGGACGCGCCGGTGAAGCGCTGGGTCCGCCGGCTGGACTTCGCCCCGGGCCGGCTGCGGGTGGAGGACCGCTTCGCGACGACCCCCGGCACCCGAGCGGTGTTCCAGCTGCAATTGCCGGCCCGGCCGGTGATCGCGGGCCGGACCGTGACCGCCGGCCGGCTGCGGGCGACGGTGCTGGCGCCGGCCGACGTGACGCTGACCGTGCTCGACTGGCGCGGCGTCGATCCGGACGAATTCCACGGCGGCTGGCGGCTGGACATCGCCGGCGGGACCGACACTTACGTCGTGTTGCTCGAAATGCCCTGAAGCTGAACGATCCCTGACTTTCGCCTGAGACGGAATTCACGCTTCCGAATGCGACCGGCTTCGAGCGGCCGCCTCGTCACACTTCGCCGACCTGTCGCCGGCCACACTCGCTTCAGGTCGCGATCCGGCGACCGACGCGCTGCGCTCCGGTCGGACGGGGGCGCACCAGGGGGCGCGGACACCACATGTGATCGTCAAGGATGCGAGCCCGAGTGACCGCCATGCCCCCGCGCCAGTCTTCCCCCGCTGCTGCTTCGCCCCGTTCCGCGCCCGCCTTCCGGCTGCGCACCGTCGCCATCGCCATCGCCGTCGCCACCATCGCCGGCCTTGCCGTCGGTGCCCCGCTCAAGGCGATGCTGGCGCGCCGCAACGCGCAGGCGGAGACCGTCCGCGCGCCGCTGGCCGAGACCGGCCACCGTCCGCTGCGCTCGCAGGGCGCGATCAGCGCCGCGCAGCTGGCGCAGATCCCGATGAACCTCACCTTCGTCGACACCGCGCGCACGCCGTACACCCGCTTCAGGACCTGGGTCGACGCCGCCGTCGCCGGCAACCCGGGCTACGCCTACCAGGCCCGCGACTCGGCGCTGATGTACCGCATCACCCGCGACGGCAAGTACTGCACGCACGCGGTCAAGACGGTCGAAACGCAGGTGGCGCAGGCCGAGACCGCGATCGCGGCCGGCCAGAATCCCGAAGTCGCCTACGACTCCTATCTCGACGTCGGCCCGATGATCGGCGACCTGTCGATCACCTACGACACCTGCGCGTCGTTCCTCACCGCCGCGCAGCGCACACGCTGGTCGGCCTACGCCGAGCAGGCGGTATGGAACGTCTGGAACTTCCAGAACGCGAAGTGGGGCACGCGCTCGGCGCCGTGGAGCGGCTGGTCGATCGACAACCCGGGCAACAACTACCACTACAGCTTCCTCGAAGCGACGATGTCCTGGGCGCTGGCCTCGCGCAGCAACACGTGGATGGCCCTGCTCAAGACCGACAAGCTGCCGAAGCTGGAGGCCTACTACCGCGCCCTCGGCACCGGCGGCAGCCAGGAAGGCACCGGCTACGGCACCGCGCAGATGCGGCTGTTCGAGATCTACCGCATGTGGCGCGACGCCACCGGCATCGACCTGGCCAACGCCAACCCGCACGAGAGCAACACCATCCGCTGGTGGGTGCACGCCACGGTGCCGACGCTGGACCGCTTCGCGCCGCTGGGCGACCAGTCGCGCAGCTCCACGCCCGACATCTACGACTACCACCGCCGCCTGGTGCTGGAAGCGCGTCACCTCACCCAGGACGCGACCGCACAGCGCATCGCCAGCTGGTGGCTCAACAACATCAGCGTCCAGCAGATGGGTTCGGGCTTCAACTTCCGCTACGACCTGCTGCCCGCCGGCACCGGCGGCACCGCGCCGAGCGAGCTGTACTACCTCGGCAGCGGCACCGGCCACCTGTTCGCGCGCACCGGCTGGGACAAGGCCGCGATGTGGATGTCCTACGTCGCCGGCCCGTACATGGAAAGCCACGCCCACCAGGACCAGGGCGCGTTCACGCTGTTCGCGAACGACTGGCTGTCGGTGACCGAGAACATCTGGACCCACAGCGGCATCCAGCAGGGCAGCGAAGTGCACAACACGCTGCGCTTCGAGCGCAGCAACACCAGCGTGTCGCAGTGCGGCAGCCCGGCCAACGACAAGGTCGTCCACCAGTGCTACGGCACCACCTCGACGATGACCGTCACCCCCGGCGCCGGCGGCGCGCTGACCGTCAACTCCAACCTCGCGCCCGCCTACGCCGGCACCACGTACGTGAAGAGCTGGACCCGCGCGCTCGACTTCTCGAACCGCAAGCTCACCGTCCGCGACAACTTCACGCTGGGCAGCGGCACGACCGCGATCTTCCAGGTGCAGACGCCGGTGCAGCCGACGGTCAGCGGCACCACCGTCACCGCCGGCAAGCTGAAGGTGCGCGTGCTGGAGCCGACCAACGCCACGATCACCCTGCGCAACTGGAACAGCGTCGACGCCAGCGAATACAACAAGGGCTGGCGCATCGACATCGGCGGCGGCACCACCACCTATCTGGTCGAGCTGAGCGAAGCGCCGTGAGCGCCGCGCCGTCGCCGCGGTCCTTCCCCCGCGCCGCGATCGCGGTCCGGCGCGCGGGTCTGGACGATCTCGGCGACCTCGTCCCGCTGTTCTCCGACTACCGTTTCTTCTACGGCCAGCCGCGCGATCCCGAAACCGCGCGGCAGTTCCTGCATGCGCGCCTGAGCCGCGGCGAATCCACCGTATTCATCGCCCGCACCGAGGGCGTGCAGCACGCGCCGCCGATCGGCTTCGCGCAGCTGTATCCGATGTTCTCCTCGGTGCGCGCGGCGAAGCTGTACGTGCTCAACGACCTGTACGTCGCCGAACACGCGCGCCGCAGTGGTGTTGCGCTGGCGCTGCTGTCGGCCGCGGCCGAGTTCGGCCAGCGCGAAGGCGCGATCCGCCTCGAACTCGAAACCGCGCACGACAACCACGGCGCGCAGGCGCTGTACCGCGGCCAGGGCTGGCGCGACTACGACGGGACCAAGCGCTTCCACCTGCCGCTGGCGTGAGCCGCAACCGGCATCGTCAGTTGGTGTAAGGCGATCCGTGGGTGATGCTGAGGTACGAGCACACGCCGTTGCCGTCCCACATGAAGAAGACCACCGAGCTCGGGCCGACCGACTGCATCATGTCGATCGCCAGCGGGTCGGACGTGGTGCAGCTGGCGCTGACGCCGTTGCGGTCGCGCGCGTTGCAACTGCCCAGCGTGCCGCCGGACGGGCCACGGTAGGTGTTGCAGTGGATGTACTGCACGGCGTCGGTGGAACGACGCGCGGAATTGATGCCGCCGTAGGCGTAGGACGACGCCGGATAGACGCGCACCTCCATACCGGTGTCGTAGCTGTAGCCGGCGAACGCCGGCGCGGCGAGCAGGGCGATGGCGAAGGCGGCGGAACGGAGGATCGCGGAACGCGGCATGGAACGGACTCCGGGATGTGGCCGTCGATCGGCCGGGAAGGAAAGACGGCGGGATCGCACGCTCACGGCGTGATCCGCACCGCACCGCGGTTGATCGCACGCGACAGCGCCAGCGACACCGGCAGGCGTTCGCCCTCGGGCAGGGCCATGATCCGCGCCCGCAGCGCGTCGAGCTGGCCTTCGCTCAGCGTGCTGCCGGCGGGCAGCAGCATCGCCAGTCGCGCATCGGCGGCGTCCAGCGGCATCGCCAAGGCCGGATCCTGTCGCCGCGCCGCGGGCGCAACCGCCGCGGTGGATGGCCCGACACCGGCGGCCAGCCGCGATTCGATCCGCGCCAGCGACGCCGCCATCGCGGCCTCCATCGGCGTGGGCGGCGGTGGTTCGCCCGCGGACGCCATGCCCCGCGCATCGGCATGCGGCGCGGCCAGCCTCGCTTCCAGTCGTGCGATGCGCTGCAGCGACCACACCTGCAATGCGACGAGCACGCCCCACGCCACGACCTGCCAACCGATCCGACTCGCCGCCATGCGCATGCCCCGTGGCCGCCCCCGCGGCCGTCGCGCAAGGACAACGGCCGGCCCGCGACGGAGCGGCCAGCCGCTCGATTCCCCGCCCACCGGTTTCGGGCTACCCTGCCGGGCATGACCGCAGCGCCCGACTTCATCCCGCTTTCGCTGTGCGTGCTGACCGTTTCGGACACCCGCACCCTCGCCGACGACAGTTCCGGCGCGTACCTCGCCGAAGCCCTCACCGACGCCGGCCATCGCCTCCACGCCCGCGCCGTGCTCCCCGACGATCGCTACCAGCTGCGCGCCCTCGTCTCGCAGTGGATCGCCGACGCCGCCGTCGACGGCATCCTCGTCACCGGCGGTACCGGCTTCACCGGCCGCGATTCCACGCCCGAAGCGCTGCTGCCGCTGCTCGACAAGC
The DNA here is from genome assembly GCF_056313745.1 of Lysobacter sp. DMC97. Lineage (NCBI taxonomy): Bacteria > Pseudomonadati > Pseudomonadota > Gammaproteobacteria > Lysobacterales > Lysobacteraceae > Lysobacter > Lysobacter sp. DMC97. The sequence continues at coordinate 29,208 of NZ_JBQUZR010000005.1, forward strand.
AGATGCCTGGCTTCGGCGAACTGTTCCGCGCGCTGAGCTTCGAGGAAATCGGCACCAGCACGCTGCAGTCCCGCGCCTTCGCCGGCCTGGCGAACGCCACCTTCCTGTTCGCCCTGCCCGGCTCCACCTCCGCCTGCCGCACCGCCTGGGAGAAGATCGTCCGCGCCCAGCTCGACGCCCGCACGCGGCCGTGCAACCTCGCCACGCTGCGGCCCCGCCTCAAGGAGTGATCCCATGTCCATCGGCACCACCCTGCGCCTGCTGACCAAGGCCACCGGCCTGACCGTGACCGACCTCGCGACCGCGATCCCGCGCGCCGGCGTCAACACCGTCAGCGCCTGGCTGAAGGACGAGAAGATGCCCGGCCGCGACCAGATCGACGCCCTCGCCCGTACCTTCGGCGTACCCGCCGGCGCGCTGCTGTCGGAACTCGCCAGCACACTCGATCCCGCCCGCACCAAGGGCGAACACGGCCTGCTCGCCGCCTACCGCGCGCTCAACACCAAGCAGCAGGGCGCGTTGCTCGAAGTCGCGAAGAGCATGGCCGCCGGCGCCCGCGACGAAGACGACGCCCCCGCGCGCAAGCGCGCCCCGGCGAAACGCACGGTGCGCAAGGCCTGACCCTTCCCTGTCATCCCGAGCCTCGCGAGGGACCTGCTTCTGTTTGCGCTCGCCGAGGTTCCGGAAAAGCAGGTCCCTCGCGAGGCTCGGGATGACAAGCCATCGCTTCGCCGACCGGACCCCGTTCCATGAGCAAACCCGACAAACTCAAGCGCAAGGACTACGACGCCCTGCTCGAACCGATGCAGCGCGAACTCGCCGACATGGCGCGCTGGGTCACCCACACCGGGCAGCGCATCCTGGTGCTGATCGAAGGCCGCGACACCGCCGGCAAGGGCGGCGTGATCGACGCGATTTCCGCGCACATCAACCCGCGCCAGTGCCGCGTGGTCGCGCTGCCGAAACCGAACGACCGCGAGCGCACGCAGTGGTATTTCCAGCGCTACATCGCCCACCTGCCCGCGGGCGGCGAGATCGTGCTGTTCGACCGCAGCTGGTACAACCGCGCCGGCGTCGAGAAGGTCATGGGCTTCGCCGACGACCGGCAGGTGAAGGCGTTCCTGAAGCAGACGCCGGAATTCGAGCGGATGCTGATCGACGACGGCATCCTGCTGTTCAAGTACTGGCTGTGCTGCGACCAGGCCGAGCAGGAAAAGCGCTTCGCCGAACGCCGCGAAGACCCGCTCAAGGGCTGGAAGCTCTCGCCCATCGACCTCGACGCGCGCACGAAATACGCCGACTACACCAAGGCCCGCGAGGCGATGCTCGAAGCCACGCACACCAAGCACGCGCCGTGGACCCTCGTCGACTTCAACGACCAGAAGCGCGGCCGCCTCACCCTGATCCGCGACCTCCTCGACCGCCTCCCCGACACCGCGATCCCGGCCGAGACCATCGACTTCCCGCCGCTGGAGGGCAAGCCGAAGAAAGAGAGGTATTCGGTGGTGGAGCCGTTGGAGGGGTTTGGGGTGGGATGAAGGCAATCACACTCTCGCAGAGAGCGAGAAAGACGCAACCTGAGATCAAAGCAGCGGCCCACCGTATATCCGCGCGCCGAGCTGGAGTCTTTCCAGGCCAAACGACTCATTTCCATGATTGAAAATGACCACACAATATCGCAGGGCCAACCTGAAAAAAATCATCAAACTTCAGAAGACACGTTGTCCGGCGAGATTCGAATTTCCTTCCAGATTTTTCGTAATTGAAATCCAGTATTTCATAGAACCAGAAGAATCCATTCTGGATCAAGAGGCAGTCGATCCGGTGATTTTCGCGATCAACACGGACGGACACGAGCTACTTGTGCATATGCAAGACGACTCCGGCATCGTATTCCAGAAAGAATTCGGCGACATTGATTCTCTCGGCATATCACTGGACGATCTACTGAAAGCAAAAACCATATTTCTAGACGAAATTTCTGCCCATCCCTCCTACCGCGCAGTGCGTAGGGCGGAGTGACCTGTAGGGTCGCGGTGAGCGTAGCGAACCCCACCACGAACTGCAGCATGCGCGCCACCGACCGGGACACACGGCACGTTTTCGAGCAACACCACACCCGCCCCATCGCAATGGTGGGGTTCGCTGCGCTCACCGCCACCCTGCTCGGGCGACGGGGCGACCGGGTCACGACGCTGACGCGAGCCACGACCAAAGTCATGCTGACCTCCGATACGCGCGCGGCCACGTCCCTGCGGGCAGACTGCGGATGCACCTCACTCTTTCGAGACTCCCATGATCAGGAAGCTGTTCGTCGGCATGCTGGCCGCCTTCATCGGCATCGGCGTCGCCTCCGCCGGATACCAGTTCGGCAAGCACTTGAAGACCACGCTCGCCCGATCCAGCACGCAGGAATGCGCCGACACGCCAAGAGCGGCATGACGGGCCGGGTGACGACGGTCATCGTCGTTCCCTTGCGGATGCCGCATCCCCGATTTGATCGCGGGCAAATGCGCGCGAGGGCGGCAGGGTCACGATGATGCCGACGGGCGCGCAGGCGTTCCTGCTGCGCTCGCCGGCAGTCCATTCCGGCTATGCCTTCGCGATCACGGGAGCGTCGCGCCATGGCAGAGAGAACGATCCGGTTCGGGTGGTGGAAGAACCAGTACGAGATCGTCCACCACGATGCGGTCTTCAGCCTGCCGCGATTCCAGACGCTGCAACACGTAGGGTGGAGCGATCCACAGGGTGGCGGTGGGCGCAGCGAACCCCACCACACATTGCGGCATGCGCTTCATCGGCATGGACACACACGATACGTTTCCAATCGTCATCGCAACGGACCTTTCGTGATGGTGGGGTTCGCTGCGCTCACCGCGACCCTGCTGCGCTACACGGCTGCACCCTATCCCGTCACCCCGGAAAAAGCCGGGGCCCAGCCTTGGCGTCGTTCGATTTCCGGAAAGCGGGATCCAGGCTTTCACCGGGATGACGGTGTGGAATCGAGGTCGTCGACATCTGGAGAGGACGACCGCGATTTCCGCGGAAATCACGCCGCATCCTGCAATGCGCGCGATGTGCCGCCATGCAAACCGCATCCCTCAGGTGCCGGCACGTCGGCAGGGACTATGCTCCGCGCGCCACATCGGCAGTGCACGGGAATCGGGCGATGGATCTCAAGAGCGGTTATCCCTTCTGGGCGATCAAGAACGGGTTGATGTCGCCGTTCCCGCGGCTGGAACGCGACCTGCGCTGCGACGTGGCGATCGTGGGCGGCGGCATCACCGGCGCGCTGATCGCGCAGGAATTGGCCACGCACGGCCACGACGTGGCGCTGGTCGAACAGCGCGACATCGGCTGGGGCAGCACGGCCGCCAGCACGGCGCTGCTGCAGTACGAGATCGACACCCACATGGTCGATCTCGCGAAGGACTACGGCGAGCGCGACGCCGCGCTGGCCTACCGCGCCTGCGCCGCGGCGATCCCGCTGGTCCAGGCGCTCGCGCGCGAAGTGCGCGATGTCGACTTCGCGCCTATGGAGAGTCTCTACTACGCCAGCCGCCGGCGGGATGTCTCCGGCATGCGCGAGGAATTCGAACTGCGCAGGAAGCACCGGTTCGATGTGTCGTGGCTCGAACGCGATGAGCTGCGCGACGAGTACGGGATCGATGCGCCGGCGGCGATCCTCAGCGCCCTCGGCGCACGCGTCGATCCGTATCGCCTCGCGCACAAGCTGCTGGCGCGGCGGCAGCGCGCCGGCGCGGCGATCCACGATCGCACCGTCATCGCCGACCTGCAGACGACGTCGCGGCAGGTGACGCTGCGCACTGCCGACGGCCTGTCCATCAAGGCCGATCACGTCGTGATCGCGGCGGGCTACGCGTCGCAGCAGTGGCTGGATCGGCGCTACGCCCGCAACCGCAGCAGCTACGCCTTCATCAGCGATCCGGTCGACGCCGAGGCGCTGGGCCCGCTGGCGGACACGATGGTGTGGGAATCGGCGCGTCCGTATCTCTACCTGCGCACCACCGGCGACGGCCGCCTGCTGGTCGGCGGCGAGGACGACGCGGTCGACATCCCGGCGCGGCGCGACCGGCGCGTCGAAGGCAAGGCGCGCAGGCTGCAGAGGAAGGTGCGCAAGCTGTTCCCGGATCTCGACCTCGTCCCGGCCTTCAGCTGGGCCGGCACCTTCGCCGAGACCGACGACGGGTTGCCGTTCTTCGGCGCGCATCCGCAGCACGGCCCGCGCGTGCTGTTCGCGATGGCCTACGGCGGCAACGGCATCACCTACTCCGCGATCGGTGCCGGCCTGCTGCGCAGCCTGATCGAACGGCGCCAGCATCCGCTCGCGTCGTTGTTCGGGTTTTCGCGGGTGGAGTGAGGCAGCGGGGCGCGATCGCAGACGTTCGACACGCTTCGATCGTCGTTCGCGGCAACGGACGCGTCGCAACGGTGGGCCTGGGCCCACCCTACTTCGGCACGGCGGCGTCGAGCGCGCGGCGGTAGCCCTGGAACAGTTGCAGCAGCCACGGTTTCTGGGCGAGGACGAGGCTCACGCCGATGCGTTCCTTCGCCGGCAGCGTGGCGTCGCGGGCGAGCAGCGTGTCGAATTCGCGGACCACGTCTTCCAGGCGCTGGCGCATGTGGCGGATGCCGTCGATGCTGAGGCTGCCGGTGAGCAGGAACAGGCCGTCCTGCTCGCCGTCGAAGGCGTCGGCGAAGTAGTCGGTCAGCAGCTTCTCGCGGAAGTAGCGTTCCATCGGGCCACCGCGACGCCAGCGGAAGTTGCGCGCGGTGAGCGCGCGGGCGCGGTTGCCGGGCAGCAGTTCGATGATGCCCAGCCGGTCCAGTTTCACCAGCAATCCGGTCCACTGCGGCTCGGTGAAGGCGAACTGCGCCAGCACGTCCTGCTGGCGCCAGCGGTTGAGGCTGAGGAACAGCGCCAGCAGCAGCGCGGGTTCGGACACCAGCGCCTTTTCCTGCGCCTCGGTCAGCTGCGCCATGCTGTCGCGGCCGCGCGCGGACTCGGCGGCCAGTTCGGCCAGGCCGATGTCCAGCACGTCGCAGATCTGCTCCAGCCGCTGCAGGCTCATCGCGCGCAGCGAGAACATGCGTTTGACCGCCGCCTCGCTCATCTTGATGCGCGAGGCCAGCTCGCGATAAGTCAGGCCCTGGCCGCGCAACAGGCGCTTCAGGGCGTCGATCAGTTCGACGGAGACGGCCATCAGTCGCGTTTTCCGATACCGGGAAGCCTCGTTATCTACACTCGGTACAGTCGGATTGCAACGGCGGCGATGCCCGGTGTCTGCTCGACCGGGTCGCGACCGCGACCGATCCGGGGACTCCCATGCCGCTTGCACCCGCCCTGCCCGCCATCCGCCGCGCCGGCCTTGCGCTCGTGCTGCTGGCGATGACCGCGGGCAGCGCATGGGCGCAAACCACGTCCGGCATCAGCCTGCGAATCGGCGCCACGCCGGTCGAAACGCGCATCGCGGTCACCGCCGATGCCCACCGCATGGTGTTCGGCTCGCTGCGCTCGACCGCGCCGCTGGCGAAGGTCGAACTGATCGATCCCGCGGGCCGCACGGTCCGCAGCGACACCGGCGCCGCACTGAAACGCATGCCCGCCGAACAGGCGGTGCATCCGGAACTCGGCGCCGTCTATTTCCTGCCCGAACTGCGCGACGCCGCGCCCGGCACGTGGCGCCTGCGCTTCGTGCCCGCGGGCAAAGGCGCGGGGCGGATCGTCGGCGCGGTGTCGCTGCGGCCGCGCTTCGAACTGATGCTGCCGATGGTCGAATCCGGCTGGCAGGCCGGCACGCCGACGCTGATCGAGGTGCTGGCGAGCGACAACGGCGAAGCGTTGGCGAACCTCGGTGACATCCGCGTGTGGATCGAGGACGCACGCGGTCGCCGGGTGTTCGAGGGCATGGCGCGGGCAAACCTGCGCAATGCCCGCGGCATCCTGATCAGCGACGATCCGCGCAACTACCTGCTGCTCGCCACGGTGCCGGCCGCCGGCCACTACCGCATGGTCGCCACCCATGCGCTCGGGGGCCGCGAGGTGCGCACCGAGCGCGCCATCGACGTGCACTGAACGCAGCGCATCATTCCCGAGGAGAAATCCATGCTCATCCACCTGCCCCGCCGCTCGCGCACGCCGGTCGTGAATTCGCTGCGCATCCGCCTCGCCGGCGTCGTGGTCGTGCTCGGCGGCCTGCTGATGCCGCCCGCCGATGCGCATGCGAACGCGTCGGAACGCCAGTCGCAGGCCAGCGTCATGGCCTCGGCGGAAGTGCCGGTGGCGGCGCTGCACGCGCTGGCGCAGGGCGGCAAGTTCGTGATCACCGGCGTCGCCGTCGTCGGCGGCGTGGCGGCGATCACCGTCTCGGGAGTGGGGCTCGGCGCCTCGTTCGTGGTCCATCTTTCCGTGGAAGCGGTCGAACGGCTGGCGATCGCCGCCGGCAAGACCGTCGACGCGGTAGCGGTCAGCGGAGGCTGGCTGCTGATGGCCGCGGACGAGGCGCTGTGCTTCATCGCCGACGACGCCACGCGCACGCACATCCACTCGCGTGCGTTGACGTGATGCGCCGGCGCCTGCATGTGTGGGCGCTCGCGGGCGCACTCGCGCTGGCCGGCATGAGTGCGCTGCCGCTCGCGCACGCGGGCACAACCTGCGAAGCGACCACGCCGTCGCCGCGCGCGGTCGCGGATGCCGCGGCCACGGCGCGCACCGTCGTCGCGGCGCTCGACGCCACGGACGCGCCGGTGGCGCTGGTGTCGCGGGTCGGCACCGATCTGTCGAAGCAGGGCCTGCGCTACAGCCACGCCGGTTTCGCGGTGCGCGACCACGCGGACGGACGCTGGACCGTCGTGCACCTGCTCAACGACTGCGGCAGCGACCGCTCGGCGCTGTACGCGCAGGGTCTGGTGAATTTCTTCGCCGACGACCTCGTCGCGCAGGACGCCCGCATCACCTGGCTGCGGCCCGATGTCGCCGAACGACTGGCGGCGACGCTGGTCGCGCTGCGCGACGACCCGCTGTTCCTGCCGCGCTACAACCTGATCGCGCGGCCCGGCAGCGACGACTACGAGAATTCGACCGCGTGGGTGCTGGAGCACCTCGCGGCGGCGACGCGCGACGACGTGCGCGATCGCGCGCAGGCGTGGCGCATCGCGCAATCGCTGGGCTACCGGCCCGGCCACGTCCGCATTCCGTACACCAAGCGCGTGCTTGGCGGCCTGTTCTCGGCGAACCTGGTGTTCACCGACCATCCGGTGGCGACGCGGTTGTCCGACGATTATCCGGTGGTCACGGTGCGCTCGATCCTCGAATGGCTCGACACCGCGGCGCTCGTCGCCGACGAGCGCGAATGGCGCGATGGCCGCGCGATAGCGCGGCCCGGTCCGGGCTGACGACGCGGATCGATCACGCCGTCTGGCGCAGGAAACGCACGCGCAGCGGCTGCAGCAGCAGTTGCTGGCCCGGCGTCGGCGTCGGCACGCCGGGGGCGTCGGCCATGTCCCACTCGAACGGCTGCGTGCCCTGGCCCACCGCCAGTTCGACGGTGGTACGGTCCGCGCGCCGATGCAGCGCGACCACGGTGCCGAGGATGCCCGCGCCGGCGTCGGCCGGCTGCAGTTCGTGCGGGCGCAGCAGCGCGACCGCATCGCCCTCCTCGCATTCGGGCGCCGGCAGCGTCACCGCACCGTCATGGGTGGAGAACACGCCGTCGCGCACGCCGCCTTCCAGCGCGTTGCCGCGACCGACGAACCCGAACACGTACGCCGACGCCGGCGCCGCGTAGATCGCGTCCGGCGTGCCGACCTGCTCGATCCGGCCATGGCGCATCACCACGACGCGATCGGCCAGCTCCAGCGCCTCTTCCTGGTCGTGGGTGACGAACAGCGTGGTCTGCCCGGTGCGTTCGTGCAGCTTGCGCAGCCAGCGCCGCAGTTCGACGCGAACCTTGGCGTCGAGCGCGCCGAACGGTTCGTCCAGCAGCAGCACGCTGGGATCGATCGCCAGCGCGCGCGCCAGCGCGACGCGCTGCTTCTGCCCGCCGGACAACTGGTCGGGATAGCGGCCGCCGAGTTCGGGCAACTGGATCAGGCCCAGCAGTTCCTCGACGCGACGCGCGATCTCCGCGCGCGGCGGACGCTGCGCGCGCGGCCGGCAATGCAGGCCGAAGGCGATGTTGTCGGCCACGGTCATGTGCCGGAACAGCGCGTAGTGCTGGAACACGAAGCCGACGTTGCGTTCGCGCAGGCTCAGCCGCGTCGCGTCGCGCTCGCCGAACAGCACACTGCCGGTGTCGGGCGACAGCAGGCCGGCGACGACGCGCAGCAGCGTGGTCTTGCCGGAGCCGGAAGGGCCGAGCAGCGCGATCAGTTCACCCGACGCGATGTCGAGATCGACCCGGTCGAGGGCCGCGACGCCGGGATAACGCTTGCTCAAACCGCGAATGCGCAACTGCATGTCAATGCTTCCCCTGAAAGACGACGATCGCGTCGCCGTGTGTCCATTCCCGTCGCGCCGGGACGCGTCCCGGCAATGGCAGAACCGGCATCGGCGCCGTGGGCGACGAATGCGGAGTCCGCGAGCGTTTCATGTCGACCCGTGTCATCAATGCTTCCCGTGCGAGGCGGCGATGGCATCGCCGTGTTTCCATTCCAACCAGAACTTGGCGACGAGGGTCACCAGCGCCATGCCCGACAGCAGCGAGGCGGCGGCAAACGCCGCGGCGGTATCGAATTCGTTGTACAGGATCTCGATGTGCAGCGGCAGCGTGTTGGTGAGGCCGCGGATGTGCCCGGACACCACCGACACCGCGCCGAACTCGCCCATCGCGCGCGCGCCGCACAGCAGCACGCCGTAGAGCAGGCCCCAGCGGATCTTCGGCAGCGTCACCCGGAAGAACATCGTCCATGCACTGGCGCCGAGCGAGCGCGCGGCGAGTTCTTCCTCGGCGCCCTGCTGCTGCATCAGCGGGATCAGCTCGCGCACCACGAACGGGAAGGTGATGAACAGCGTCGCCAGCACGATGCCCGGCCGCGCGAACAGGATCTTCACGTCGTGCGCCTGCAGCCATTCGGCGAACCAGCCGTGCGAGCCGAACAGCAGCACCAGGCACAGGCCCGCGACCACCGGTGACACGGCGAACGGCAGGTCGAGCAGCGACAGCAGCAGGCGCTTGCCGCGGAACTCGAAGCGCGTGACCGCCCACGCCATCATCAGGCCGAAGACGGCGTTGATCGGCAGCACGATCGCCACGGTGAACAGCGTGAGCTTGAGCGCGGCCACGGCATCGGGCTCGGCCAGCGCCGCCCACCATGCGCGGAAGCCGGCGCCGAACGCGGCGCTCAGCACCATGCCCAGTGGCAGCACCACCAGCACACCCATGACCAGCATCGCCAGCGCGATCAGCAGCCAGCGCAGCCATGTCGGTTCGGTAAGGGACTGCAGATCATCCGCCACGACGAAGCCTCCTGCGCTCGTGCGCGAACAGCAGCGGGATCGCGTTGATCGCGACCAGACAGGCGAAGGAAGCGGCGAGCAGCAGCGCCGCGATCGCGATCGCGCCGTTGTAGTCGTACTCCTCCAGGCGGATCGTCACCAGCAGCGGCGCGATCTCTGTCTTGTACGGCAGATTGCCGGCGATGAAGATCACCGAGCCGTATTCGCCGAGCCCGCGCGCGAACGCCAGCGAGAAGCCGGTGAGCAGGCCCGGCAGCAGTTCCGGGAACACCACGCGGCGCAGCGCGGTGAAGCGCGAGGCGCCGAGCGAGACCGCGGCTTCCTCGGATTCGCGGCCCATCGCTTCGAGGATCGGCTGCACCGTGCGCACCGAGAACGGCAGGCCGATGAACACCAGCGCGAGCACGATGCCGATCGGCGTGTACGCGATCTTCAGGCCCATCGGCTCGACGATGTGGCCGACCCAGCCGTTCGCCGAATAGATCGCAGTCAGCGCGATGCCGGCGACCGCGGTCGGCAGTGCGAACGGCAGGTCGACCAGCGCGTCGATCAGGCGGCGGCCGGGGAAGCGGTAGCGCACCAGCACCCACGCGATCAGCGTGCCGGCCAGCAACGACACGAGCGCCGCGACCAGCGCGGCGCTGAAACTGAGCTTCAGCGATTGCTGCACGCGTTCGTCGCGCAGCACGCGCAGCCAACCGTCGCCGCCGAGCTGTGCCGCGCGCACGCTGAGCGCGAGCAGCGGCAGCAGCACCACCGTGCCCAGCCAGGCCATGCCAAGGCCAAGGCCGAGGCCGAACCCGGGAAGCGGATTCGGCGTCGGCCTGGTGACGGGCACGGCGATGTCGGCAGCGGCCGCGGTCATCGCGACGCCTGCTGGATGCGGTCGAAGAAGCCGCCGTCACCGAAGTGTTCGGCTTGCGCCTTCTTCCAGCCGCCGAACGCATCGTCGATGGTCACCAGCGTCACCTTCGGGAAGCGCGCGAGTTCCGCAGCCGGCACCTTGTCGGGTTCGGCCGGGCGATAGAAATGCTTCGCGGCGAGGCGCTGGCCTTCGGGGCTGTACAGGAAGCGCAGGTAGGCTTCGGCCTGCTTGCGGGTGCCGTGCTTCGCGACGTTCTTGTCGACCCACGTCACCGGCGGCTCGGCCTTGATGCTGAGGCTGGGCACGACGATCTCGAACTTGCCGCGGGTGTCGGCTTCGTTGAGCGTCAGCAGCGCTTCGTTTTCCCACGCGATCAGCACGTCGCCGATGCCGCGCTCGACGAAGGTGGTGGTCGCGCCGCGCGCACCGGTGTCGAGCACGGGCACGTTGCGGAACAGCTTCGACATGAAGTCGACCACCTTGCCGCCGTCACGGTACTGCTTCGATGCCCAGGCCCAGGCGGCGAGATAGTTCCAGCGCGCGCCGCCGGAGGTCTTGGGATTGGGCGTGATCACGGCGACGCCCGGACGCGCGAGGTCGCCCCAGTCGGCGATCTTCTTCGGATTGCCCTTGCGCACGAGGAACACGATCGTGGAGGTGTACGGCGAGGAGTTGTACGGCAGGCGCGTCTGCCAGTTCGCCGGCAACAGCTTGGCGTTCTGCGCGATGGCGTCGATGTCGGCCGACAGCGCGAGGGTGACGACGTCGGCTTCGAGGCCGTCGATCACCGCGCGCGCCTGCTTGCCCGAGCCGCCGTGCGAGGCACGGATCTTCAGCGTCTCGCCGGTCTGCTGCTTCCAGACGTCGGCGAAGCGCGCGTCGACGTCGGCGTAGAACTCGCGCGTGGGGTCGTAGGAGACGTTGAGCAGTTCCTTGTCGCCGGCGCGTGCGGACGGCGACGCGGCGGCCGCCAGTGCGACGGCGATGCCGAGGAGGACGTTGCGGAAAGTCGTGGACATGGTCATGGCTTCCGGATCAGAACGAAAATTGTGCGCGGGTGAAGACGGCCTTCTCGTCCTCGCGGTCGGTGCCGCCGGCGGCACCGCCGTCGAACGAGGCCTGCGTGTAGTTGGTGACGAGCTTGAGATTGCTGTTGAGGTACCAGTTCAGGCCGATGGTCCACGCGCGGACTTCGCTGGCGGACGCGGACGCGCTGGCGAACAGCGGGAAGGCGTCGTCGTCGATGTCGAGCACGCCGTAGCGGCCGACGAGTTCGAACGCACCCCAGCCGCCGTCGTCGATCGCGAACGGATGGTTGGGCTTGGCCACGCCGCGGTAGCCGGCGTCCTCGCCGGTGAGCACCCAGTTGCCCGACAGCTGCCAGGCCTTGTGTTCGAGATGGTCGCTGCGACCGGCATTGGCGCCGCTGGTCACGCGCACCGCCTGTTCGGAGGTCACGTATTCGCCGAGCAGGCCACCGCGGCCACGATAGAAGTACGCCTGCGGCGAGAACCGGCGATGCAGGCCGTCGGCGGCGATGTTCGAGGCGTAGCCGAAGAACTGCGCCTGCCCCGGCGTGCGGTAGCGCGGCAGCAGGTTGTTGCCGGTGCCGTAGACGTCGCCGACGCTGGCGGCGACGCCGAGGCCGAGGCCGGACCACGCGTTCGCCGCGTTGCGGAACGGTTCCCAGAACACGCGGCCGGCGTATTCGAATTCGTTGTCGGGATTCGACGCCACGGTGTCGCGGCCGTCGGGCGTGCCGTTGAACACGCCGACGGCGTAGTTCACGCGGCCTTCGGCCAGTTCGCCCTGCAACTGCACGCCGAGGTCGCGCGCCGGCGTGAGCTCGGTCGGCAGGCCGCGCTCGATCGCCGCGAGGCTCGCGCTCGACTGCAACTGTTCGAGGCCGACCGGCGCCTTGAACTTGCCGAGGCGCACGGTGGCGCGCGGATCGAACTTCAGGTCGACGTAGGCGTCGTTGAGCGTGGCGGTGTCGCCCGCGAGCTGCGCCTGCACGCGGAAGCCGATCAGCGGCCCCCAGGTGCCTTCGAGCGTGGGCTCGACGCGGCGGAGCAGGAAGGTGTCGTTCTGCGGGACCTTGTCGTCGCCGATGAAGTGGCGCGCGTCGGCCTGCACGAGGCCGCGGACCTTCACTTCGAGGCCGTCGGGCGACTTCACTGACAGGCCCTTGGCGGCGGTGAGCGCGACCACCGGATCACGCGCGGCCTTCGCCGCGGCTTCTTCGGCCTGCAGTTCCAGCCTGCGCTCGATCACGCGCAGGCGTTGGTCGAGATCGGCGAGCGCGGCGCCGTCGCCGTCGGGCGACGGGGTGAGGCCGAGCCGGCGTTCGACCGCTTCCAGCCGCTGCAGCAGCGCCTGGTCGGTGGTGGATTGCGCGTGTACGGACAGCGCGGTGAACAGCAGCGGGAACGCCAGCAGCACCGATCGCAATCGGGGCGGGTGTCGCGTGGGCAGGGGGGACATCGTCGACTCCATCATTTCCATATTCGAGGGGTCGCGCGTCCGGCGGTCCGGTCGGCGCGTGGCGGGCGGGGCTTCAGCGTTCGCCGAAGCGGAATTTCTGGCTGCGGGTGATCTGCACGATGCGGGCGTTGTGGACGACCACCTCGACTTCGCCGAACGAGATCTCGCGCAGCGCGGCGATGACCGCGTGCTCGTGCTCGCTCAGCGCGGTGCCGATCGGCGGGACACCGGCGGTCGTGCCCGGCGGATCGACTGGGGACGTACGCTTCACGTCGTGCTCCTTCACGCGGTGGCGGACAACGGGGGAACGGACAGCGGCGCCGGGGCGACCTCCGCGTCCGCGAACGCGCGCAGGCTGCGCCGGTCGAGCACGTGCGAGAGCGCGTCGCGCGATTCGCGCATCAGCGCGCGCAGGGCGCAGGTCTCCGGGTCCGGGCAGTCGCGGCAGGGTTCGTAGGCGGTGACGCTGGCGCAGCGCACGGGCGCGAGCGGGCCATCGATCGCGCGGATGACGTCGCCGACCATGACCCGGTCGGCGGAACGCGCCAGCAGATGGCCGCCGCGATGGCCGCGCCGGCTGTCGATGAAGCCGGCGGCGCGCAGTTCGACCAGGATCGATTCCAGGAACTTGACCGGGGCGCGGGTGCGCTCCGCCAGTTCATGCGCCTGCAGCCGCGACTCGCCGGCACGGGCCAGCTCGGTCAGGGCGCGGAGGGCGTATTTGGCCTTCATGGTCAGCACGGGATCAATTCCTATCGGGCTCGTAGGGATTGATGCCATGTGCCCGCCCGCCGGGTCCAATGCCCGGAAGGCATGTCGTCATGAAGTCACGCGGGCAAGCCGCCCGCGGCGGGGTCAGCCGACCCGGAAAACCCCGGCGGCTACGGCGTCCCGGACGTCGGCGTCGGTCGCCTCGCTGCGGACGACCGCGTCGACCCGCGCCATCGGCGAGCCCGTGTGCAGCCATTCGGCCAGCCGCTCGATCGCCGCGGCGTCGCCGACGGCCAGCACTTCGACGCGGCCGTCGGCGAGGTTGCGGGCGAAGCCGTGCAGGCCCAGCGCCTGTGCCTGCGCCCGGGTGTACGCGCGGAACGCGACGCCCTGCACGCGCCCGGAGACCAGGAAGCGCGCGGCGGCCGTCGCGGTCATCCGCCCACCTTCGCCGCGCCGGCCTTCGCCAGGTCGGTCTTGCCGCCGACGACCGCGTCGAGCGCGGCCGGCGTCACCGGGCCGAGGAACTCCTTCGCGACGCGGCCGTCGGGCGCGATGACGTAACTCATCGGCAGCCCGCGCGGCGTCGGGAAATCCGCCGGCGGGTCGTAGGTGTCGACGATCGCGATCGGGTAGCGCACCGGCCGCTGCTTGAGGAAATCGCGCATCGCCTGCGGTTCGATCTCCTCGTACGCCAGGCCGATCATGTCGACGTCGTCGCGCGCGGCGTCGAAGGCATCGAGATCGGGCATTTCCTTCAGGCACGGTGCGCACCACGTGGCCCAGAAATTGACCACGACCCAGCGGCCGCGATGCGCGGCGAGGTCGAAGGTCGCGCCGTCGACGGTGGCGATCTTCAGGCCGGGATGCTCCGGTGCGGCGACCGCGGCCGGTTCGGGCGTCGGTGCCGGCGCGGCGGCCGGGGCGGCCTTCGGCGGTGCGGTGGTGTGGCCGGCGTCGTCGCCGGACGAACACGCGACGAGCAGGCACAGCGCCGCCAGCGCGGCGGCGAGCGGGCGAACGGAGAAGGTCATGCGGACTCCTTGCGATAGAGCGACGACACCGGGCGCTTCAGCAGTTCGCGCAGCGGCACGCGCAGGCTGTCGATGGCCTCGATCGAGGCCTGGCCCAGTGCGTCCTCGCGCGCCGGCAGCCACGCTTCGGCAACGGGGATGCGCAGCTGGCAGGCTTCGTACAGTTCGCCGAGGGTGAGATCGTCGAGGTCGCGCGCCAGCAGCCATTCGCCGCTCTCGGCGCGCACGAGCAGGCCGATGCCGTTGAGCTGGCCCAGCATCTGCTGCACCAGCGCGTCGGTCAGCGACGGCTCCAGTTCGCGGATGTCGTCCAGATGCAGGCCGCGGCCCTTGTGCCGGGCCTCGTCGAAGCGGCCGATCAGGCGCAGCAGGCCGTGCAGTTCGTAGCCGATCGGCAGCCGCTGCGACGCCGGCTGGTAGCGGAACGCGGACAGCGACGAGGCCAGCGACGCGCCGAGCAGGATCGCGACCCAGCCGAAGTAGATCCAGCCGAGGAAGATCGGCACGAAGGCCACCGCGCCGTAGAGTTTCTCGTAGGTGCCGAAGCTGCCGAGGTACGAGCCGGCGGCGGTCTTCACCACTTCGATCATCAGCACCGCCGGCAGCGCGCCGAGCGCGGCGTGGCGCCAGCGGATCGTGCGGTGCGGCACCACGCGGTAGATCACCGCGATGGCGACGAATTCGATCAGCACCGGCGTGATCCGCAGCATGCCCGTCTCCAGCACCTGGCCGGGCTCGGTCTGGAACATCGACAGCGCGAAGAAGCGCGCCGAGACCGCGAGGCTGGCGGCGGCGAGCAGGCCGCCGAAGCTCATCACCGTCCAGTACACCATCAGCCGGCCGAACTTCAGCTGCGCCGTGGGCACGCGCCAGATGCGGTTGAACGTGGCCTCGATGCTGGTCAGCGTGATCAGCAGCGACACCACCAGCACGATCACGCCGACCGCGGTGAGCTTGCCGGCGTTGGCCGAGAGGTCGACCAGGTGCTGCTGCACCGCCCACGCCGAGCTGGGCACGAAGTTGGAGAAGATGTAGGTGGTGAGCTGGCCGCTCCAGTCCTTGTAGACCGGGAACGCCGAGAGGATGCCGAACACCACCATGCTCAGCGGCACGATCGAGAACGCGGTGGTGAAGGCGAGTGCGCCGGCGGCCTGGAACAGGCGGTCGTCGAGGAAGCGTTTCCAGAGGAAGCGGGCGAAGGTGCCGGCGCGGGCATGGTCCCAGCCGGGCGGCCGCCAAGTGAGCAGTGTGTCGAGAAACGGCATCGTGCAAGGGTAGCAGCCGACGTCCGCGGGCGCGCGGCGCTGGTGGGCCGGACTGGTGGGCAGTGGACGGTTCCCTTACGCTCTGCGCACGTTCCCGGAGCACCGTCGTTTCCGCATGACCGAGATCCTCGTCCTCTACTACAGCCGCGGCGGTTCCGTGGCGCGGCTGGCGCGGCAGATCGCGCGCGGCGTGGGCGAGGTGCCCGGCGCGAGCGCGCGCCTGCGCACGGTGCCGCCGGTGGCGCCGGTGACCCGCGAGGCCGCGCCGCCGGAGCCCGAGGACGGCGCGCCCTACGTCGAGGCGAGCGATCTGGCCGAATGCGCGGGCCTCGTCCTCGGCAGCCCCACCCGCTTCGGCAACATGGCCGCGCCGGTGAAGTACTTCCTCGACACGCTCGGCGCGGAGTGGGCCAGCGGCACGCTGGTCGGCAAGCCGGCGGCGGTGTTCACCTCGACCGCGACCCAGCACGGCGGCCAGGAAAGCACGCTGCTGACGATGCTGGTGCCGCTGCTGCACCACGGCTGCGTGATCGCCGGCATCCCGTTCACCGAGCCGCAGCTCAACACCACGCGCACCGGCGGCACGCCCTACGGCGCCAGCCACGTGGCCGGCGGCCAGGACGACCCGCAGACCAGCGACGACGAGGCCGCCCTCGCCCGCGCGCTGGGCCGGCGCATCGCCACCCTCGCCCTCAAGCTGCAGTGAGGACGACCCGGTGAGCGTGATGGATCCCTCCCGTCCCGGCGAACGCCGCATGCTGCTGGCCGCGTTGTTCGGCCTCGTCGTGCTGTACGCGCTGTGGTTCCGCAATGACCACGACCGCGTCGCTGCGTGGATCGTCTTCGGCGTGCCGCCGCTGCTGCTGGCGCTGGGCGTGCTGGCGCGCCGTGCCACTGCGCGATTCTGGGCCGGCGTGTTCGCGCTGGCGTGGTTCTCGCACGGCGTGATGAGCGCCTGGGCGCATCCCGAGGCCCGCGTCGCGGGCCTGATCGAACTCGTCCTCGCACTGGTGGTGGTGTTCGCCGCCAATGCCCCCGGGCTGCGCGCCCGTTTCGGGAAGTCGCGCCTCAAGACACCCTAGATGACGACGGCACACTGACTGCAGGACGCAGGCTTCTCACTCACTCGCCAAGGCAGGCACCGAGATGAACACCCCGATCTATCCGCCCCCTGGCCCGGCCGTCGCCGGCGGCCGCGATCCCCGCCTCGCCGGTCTTCCGGACGAAGACGCCGAACGCCTCTATGCCGGCGCCCGCGCCCTGCGCGACGGCCAGCCCGCCCGCGCCGAGGCGCTGTTCGAAGCCGCGCTGGCGCGCCATCCCGATCATCCGGAAGCGCTGCGCCGGCTGGCCTTCGTGCTGATGGGGACGAACCGCGTGCCGCAGGCGCTCGAACGGCTGCGGCGCGCGCTGGTGCACTGGCCCGACGACGCGGTGCTGTGGACGGACGTGGGCATCGCCCACAACCGGCTGCGCGACCATGAACAGGCGATCGCCGCATGGCAGCGCGCGTGCACGCTCGACGACACCCAGCCGATGCCGTGGTTCAACCTCGGCCGCGCGCTGCAGCTGCGCGGCGAGACCGTGCCGGCGATCGAGGCGCTGGAGCGCGCGCTGGCGCTGGCGCCGACCCTGCTGCCCGGCCGCATCCTCGTCGCCGACGCCCTCGCCCACCTCGGCCGCTTCGACGAGGCCGCGACGCACTATCGCGCGGCGCTCGGGCTGTCGCCGACCTGCGGCGATGCGTGGCGCGGCCTGAGCAACATCAAGACCCGGCCGCTGACCGAGCACGACCTCGCCACCCTGCGTGCGCTGCGGGCCCGCCCCGGCGTGCACGAGGAGGACTGGATCGCGATGTCCTACGCGCTGGGCAAGGCCGAGGAAGACCGCGGCCATTACCCCGAAGCCTTCGCGGCGATCAGCGCGGCCAATGCGCGCCTGCGCGCGAAGGCGCCGTGGCGCGCGGACGTGCTGCAGGCGTTCGCACGCGACGCGCTGCGGGTCACCGACACACTGCCGGCGCCGGTCGATCCGGCGCTGGGTCGCGAGGCGATCTTCATCGTCGGCCTGCCGCGCTCGGGCTCGACGCTGGTCGAGCAGATCCTGTCCGCGCACCCGGACGTGGCCGGCGCCAGCGAGCTGCCGGATCTCGGCGAAGTGCTGCAGGAGGAGTCGGTCCGCCGCGGCAAGGCGTTCCCGGCGTGGGTGCCCGAGGCCAGCGCCGCGGACTGGCACCGGCTCGGCAGCGACTACCTCGCCCGCACCGCGCGCTGGCGCACGGAACGCCCGCGCTTCACCGACAAGATGCCGGAGAACTGGAAGTACACCGGCGTGCTGCGCGCGATGCTGCCCGGCGCGACGGTGATCGAGGCCCGGCGCGACGCGGTGGAGACCGGCTGGTCCTGCTTCCGCCAGCAGTTCTACCAGTTGCCGCACTTCGCCTGCGACCTGCACGACATCGGCGTGTACATCCGCACCTGCGAGGCGGCGATGGACCAGTGGCGCGCGCGCGATCCGGCCCGCATCCGGCTGCAGGAATACGAACGCCTGCTGGCCGCGTTCGAGCAGGAAGTCCGTGCGCTGCTGGACGCCTGCGGACTGGCGTTCGACCCGCGCTGCCTGGAGTTCCACCGCGCCGAGCGCAGCGTGCGCACCGCCAGCGCGGCGCAGGTGCGGCAGCCGCTGATGCGCGACACCGCACGTGCGGCGGCGTATGGCGTGATGCTGAACCCGCTGCTGCAGGCGCTGTCGGACACGCTGTTCGCGGCGCTGTAGGGCCTTGTCGACGCGCTTCGTGCATTGTGCTCGAAGCGCGCCGCCGGCCGCTTGTTCGCGGGCCCGCGACCGGCGCGGTACCATGCCGCCCTCGTCCGACCTCTGCGACCCGCGCCCATGGACCAGCTCCTGATCGTCACCACCGGCGGCACCATCGACAAGATCTACTTCGACGACAAGTCGGACTACCAGGTCGGCGATCCGCAGATCGGGCGCATCCTCGAGGAGCTGGGCGTGGCGTTCCGGTTCACGGTGATCCCGATCCTGCGCAAGGACTCGCTGCACATCTCGGCCGAGGATCGCGAGCTGATGCGCGCGACCATCGCCGCACAGCCGGCGAAGCACGTGCTGGTCACCCACGGCACCGACACGATGGTCGACACCGCGAAGGTGCTGGCCGGCGTGGCCGACAAGACCATCGTGCTGACAGGCGCGCTGAACCCGGCGCGCTTCCGCGGCTCGGATGCGGAGTTCAACATCGGCACCGCCGTCGGCGCGGTGCAGTCGCTGCCGCCGGGCGTCTACATCGCCATGAACGGCCGCATCTGGGACCCGCTGAAGGTCCGCAAGAACGTCGCCGCCAACCGCTTCGAACCCGTGGGCTGAGCGGCGGCGGCGCGCTCCGCATTCGGCAGCGCGTTCCGCGTTCGTTTCGCCCACCGGCTCCGCAAAAAAACAGCCCCGGCATGGCCGGGGCTGTCTGCTTTCGTGCGTGCGGAATGCGCTTACGGCGAGATCGTCGCCTTCAGGCTGACGCCCGAGTACGCCGAGTAGGCGCGGACGCCCACGTAGTACGTGCCGGCGGTCGGCGCGTTCAGCGTGCAGGTCTCGGCATTGCCGCTGGTGTACGGACGGCAGGTGTACGCGGTGGTGGTCGGCGCGCTGCCGAGCCGCACGTACAGGTCCGCGTCGCCGGTCCCGCCGGAGATCGTGAACACGGCGCTGGTCTTCCCGGCGGGCACGACGATCGTGTAGATCGACGACCACGCATTGGTGGCGACCGCCGGCAGGGCCACGGCCGTGCCGTTGCACAGCACCGTGCCGCCGCAGCTCGCCGTCGACACCGTGACCGACGCCGACTTCGTGCTGCTCAGGCCGCCCGCGTCCGTCACCGTCTCGGTCACCGTGTAGGTGCCGGCGGCGGTGTAGGTCTTGCTCGGATTGGTCGCGGTCGACGTGGTGCCGTCACCGAAGTTCCAGCTGCGGCTGGTGATGTTGCCCTGCGCGTCGGTCGAGGTGTCGGTGAACGTCGCGGTCAGGCCGCTGGTCGTGAAGGTGAAGTTCGCGACCGGCGCGGTGTTGGTGCCGCCGCCACCGCCGGTGGTCTTCGCCGCTTCGCCCAGGAACGCCAGGCCCAGCTTCGCGAACTTGGTGCTGTTCGCGGCCGAGTTGCTCATGTTCGCCAGCGTGTCGCTCGAGCTGTGGATGTTGGCGAAGTAGCTGCTGGAGCCACCCTCGAACATCATGCCCGACGGATAGCCGGCGCTGGTCCACGAGGCGTGGTCGGAACAGCCGTAGCCGCAGGTGTAGGTGCCGCGGGTCAGGCCGGTCGGTGCCAGGTAGGTGTCGAACAGGCTGGTGAGGAACGTCTGCAGGCTGGCGTTCGAGTAGTCGGTGATCAACCGCATGTCGCTGCCGCTGGCCGGCTTGTAGTTCGTCATGTCGAGCTGCAGCACGGCGACGACGTTCGTGCCGGCGGCGCTGAACGACTGCGCGATGGCGTTCGAGCCGCGCAGGCCGACTTCCTCGGCCGCATAGCCCATGAACTTCACCGTGCGCTTCGGCTTCCAGCCGCTGGCCAGCGCGACGCGGATCACTTCGGTCAGGGTCGCGATGCCGGAGGCGTCGTCGTCGGCGCCCGGCGCGACCTGCGTGTTGCTGCCGCCGCCGCTGGTGTTGATCGAATCCAGGTGCGCGCCGAGCACGACCACTTCGTTCGCCAGCTCGTTGCCCTGGATGGTCAGGATCACCGAGGGCTGGGTCGAGCAGGTGCTGCAGGCGGTGAACAGCTCCGACGTGACGTCGGTGCGGGTGCCCGCCAGGCCCTGCCACGTGGTGCGGATCCACTCGGCCGAGGTCTTGCCGGTGGTGCTGGTGTAGTAGCGGTTGGTGTAGCCCGACAGCGTCGAGATCGTGTTGTAGATGTTGGTCGTCGACGCCTGCGGCAGCCACGGATTGACCGTCGTCTGGTTGTCGATGGTGTACGCGATCGCCGCCTTGCGGATGCTCTGCACCGCGCGGTCCTTGCGGATGAAGGCCTCGGCCTCGGCGCGCGTGGCGAAGGCGAAGAAGCCGCCGCAGCGCAGTTGCTTGGTGTGGATGCGCGAGCTCACGGTGCCCAGGTGCAGCGCCTGGATGCGCGAGACGATCAGCGCGGTGCCGACGCTGTCGAAGGCCGGTGTGGCCTCGACCGCGAGGTCCTTCATCAGCGGGTAGGTGTCGCGCGAGGTGACGACGTAGACCGGCGCGGTGGGATCGTGCCGCAGGTGCATTGCCGCGAGCGCGGCGGAGGCTTCTTCACGGGCGTGGTCGCGGGCGGCCTGGCGCGGCGCGGCCTGCACGGTCGCGGTCGCGGCAAGGCCTGCGCACAGCAGGGCCAGCAGATGTTTCGTGTTCATGGCTCGGTTCCTTGAGGTGAATGAGTCGGATTGGGCAACGCGTCACGGAGATGCGGCAGCGCCCCGGCCCTTCCAAAAAAAGCCCCGGCATGACGCCGGGGCTTCTGGTCCGGTTGCCGCGACGGAATCCGTCGCGGACCGGTGGCGATCGGCGCTTGCGCGCACCCGGATTACGGGCTGATCGTCGCCTTCAGGCTGACGCCCGAGTACGCCGCGTAGGCGCGGACACCCACGTAGTACGTGCCGGCGGTCGGCGCGTTGAACGTGCAGGTCTCGGTGTTGCCGGCGGTGTACGGACGGCAGTTGTACGTGGTGGTGGTCGGCGCGCTGCCGATCCGCACGTACATGTCGGCGTCACCGGTGCCACCGGAGATCGTGAACACCACGCTGGTCTTGCCGGCCGGAACGGTGATCGTATAGAACGACGACCAGGCGTTCTTGGCGACCGCCGGCAGGGCCACGGCCGTGCCGCTGCACAGCACCGTGCCACCGCAGCTCGTGCTCGTCACCGTCACCGAGGCCGACTTCGTGCTGGTCAGGCCGCCCGCGTCCGTCACCGTCTCGGTCACCGTGTAGGTGCCGGCGGCGGTGTAGGTCTTGGTCGGGCTGGTCGCGGTCGACGTGGTGCCGTCACCGAAGTTCCAGCTGCGGCCGGTGATGTTGTTCTCGGCGTCGGTGGAGGTGTCGGTGAACGTCGCGGTCAGGCCGTTGGTCGTGAACGTGAAGTTCGCGACCGGGGCGGTGTTGCTGCCCGGGGCTGTGTAGTTGCCGACCAGGCTGACGCCCGAGAACGCGGCATAGCCCTTCAGCGCGACGTAGTACGTACCGGTCGACGGGGCCGCGAAGGTGCAGGTCTCGGCGTTGCCGGAGGCGTACGGACGGCAGTCGTAGGTCGTGTCGGTCGGCGAGGCACCGAACTTCACGTACATGTCGGCGTCACCGGTACCGCCCGACATGGTGAACGTCAGGTTGGTCGCACCGGCCGGAACGGCCAGCGTGTAGTACAGGTAACCACCCGTGGCGGCGGACAGGCCGGTGACCGGCACGCCCTTGGTCAGCGCGACCGGCGGCGGCGGCGGCGGCGGCGCGGCGCCGCAGCTGACGCCCACGGCGGTGAAGGCGGCGGTCACGTCGGCCTTGGTGTAGCCCAGGTCGGTGGCAGCCGTTTCCACGCCGCACGCGCCCTGGTTGAAGTTGGTGCTGGCGGTCCAGTAGTTGGCGTTGGCGCGGGCCATGACCTGGAAGGCCTTCTGGGTGCTCCAGCCGGCGGTCTTGGCCAGCAGGCAGAACGCCTTGTTGTACACGCCCGAGCTGTAGTGCACGTCGAGGCCGCTGGTGTAGTTCGCGGCGTTGTCGATCGACGCACCGTCCTGGGTCGGGTTGCACATGTAGCGCAGCGCACCCGTCGACTTGAAGATTTCCGCGCCGACCAGGAAGTCGTTCGTGCCCTTCCAGTAGTACTCGGTGGCTTCGCCGCCCATGTCGGAGAAGGCTTCGTTGATGCCGCCCGACTGCGCCGAGTAGGTCAGGTTCGAATGCTGCTCGGTGTAACCGTGCGAGACTTCGTGGCCCGACACGTCGGCGTTGACCAGCGGGAAGAACGTGCTGGCGCCGTCACCGAAGGTCATCTGGGTGCCGTCCCAGAACGCGTTCTCGTAGCTGGTGCTGTAGTGCACGCGCATCACGAGCTGGAAGGTCAGCGCGTTGCTGCCGGTCCAGGCGTTGTACATGTTCTGGATCACGCCGCCGAAGTAGTGGGCGTCGTTCAGCGGCGAGAAGGCGCCGTTGATCGTCTTCACCGTGTTGCGCGGGCAGGTGTACGAGAACGCGGTCGAACCCGACGTGCTGCCGTTGAGGTTCACGGTCTTCACGGCGGTGTTGTTCATGGTGCACGTGGTGCCCGACTGGGTCACGTCCAGGAAGCCGTAGACGCCGCCCGAACCCCACTCGTACTGGCCGGTCTTGGTGTTGCCGCCAGGGCCCGTGCCGACGAGGGCGTGCTGCAGGTTGTCCCACTGCTTCAGCACGCGGCCGGTCTGGGCGTCGACGATCACGGTCGGACGCGACGGCGAGCCCATGTTCGGCGTGTCGGCGAAGTACGACACGACGTAGGCCTTGGAAGCGCGGCCGGCGTCGTCGACGTAGATCATCAGCTGCGACTTCTCGTTGCTGGTGCGCATGAAGCCGATGCGGTTGCCGAGGCCGGCGCCCTTGGCGATCTGCAGCGCGCTGGCGGCGTTGAGGCGCACGCCACCGGCCGGGATCTGGCTGGCGAGGTTGGTGACCTTCTGGCCGAACAGGGTGCGGACGTTGCCGGCGGTGTCTTCGCTGACCACCACGTGCTCGCCGAACACCGGGATGCCGCGGAAGGTCTGCTGGTAACGGGTGTTCTTCACGCCGTTGCTGGTCTTGCGGTCGATCAGGAACAGGCGCGAGTCGGCGTCCAGGCCGAGGGCGCGCTCATGGCGGGCGTGGATGGTGTCGGTGGCGCCCGCAGCGGCGATGGCCGCGTTGGCGCGCTTGATCTGGCCCATGTCCTCACGGTGGAGGTCGGAACGGTTCGCGGCGGACGCACCGGTGGCGAACAACGCCATCGCGGTCGCGACGGCCAGGGTATTCAGGTGACGATATCGATTCACAGCTTTCCTCTCCGTTGACGCATTCGTGAATGGAAGGCCGCTTGCGCGGCTGAAACGCGACCGCCGGAAACGCACTTCCCCACGCCTGGTCCGATCAACAGTGAAGGCCAGGCGTACGTGCGATGCGGCGGAGCCGACCCGTGACACCCCCTGTTGGTCGACTGAATGGACCCTAAGCGGAACTGACGCAGCACGTCAACTGTTGACGATTTCTTGCGCTAACCGTCGATTGCTTCAGGACAAATCGTCAAAGAAATTGCGACTCGCACGCCGAAAATGGCGACATCCGTCACATAAAAATCCGTACGCGATCGAACTGAATACGATTTCCGTTGCGCCGCAACACGGTTTCGCGCCGAGCGGAACCCCGGGATCGGGGGCGATTGCGCCGGGACTGCGAAAAACGAAACCCCTCGGCCGGGCAACCGGCCGAGGGGCTGTCGAGGCATCGGCGAACGGACGCCGGGAAACGCTCCCGGCATCCGTCGCATGCCGTCACGGCGTCTTCGTGGCCTTCAGGTTGACACCCGAGTAGGCCGCATAGGCGCGCACGTTCCAGTAGTACGTCGTGCCGGCCGTCGGGTTGGCGATGGTGCAGGTCTCGGCGTTGCTGGCCGTGTAGGGACGGCAGGTGTAGGCCGTCGTGGTCGGCGCAGCGCCGGCGCGGACGTACAGGTCGGCGTCACCCGTGCCACCCGAGATGGCGACGACGAGCTGCGTCGTGCCGGCCGGGATGGTGTACGAGTAGGTCGACGACACGCCACCGGTCGCGACCGACGGCAGCGTGATGTTCTGGATGACCGTGCCGCCGCCACCACCGCCACCGCACACCGCGCCGACGGCGTTGAACGCCGCGGTCACGTTGGCGACGGTGTAGCCGAGGTCGGTCGCGGCCGTCTGCACGCCGCACACGCCCTGGTTGAAGTCGGTGCTCGCCGTCCAGTACAGGTCGTTCGCGCGGGCGAAGACCTGGAAGGCCTTCTGCGTGTTCCAGCCCGCCGTGGTGGCCAGGTTGTAGAACGCCTTGTTGTAGATGCCCGACGAGTAGTGCACGTCGAGGCCCGCGGTGTAGTTCGACGTGTGCGCGATCGAACGGCCGTCCTGCGGCGGGTTGGCCATGTAGCGCAGCGCGCCCGCGGCCTTGAAGATGTCCGCGCCGACCAGGAAGTCGTTCGTGCCCCGCATGTAGTACTCGGCAGCCTCGCCGGCGATGTCGGAGTAGGCTTCGTTGATGCCGCCCGACTGGCCGGAGTACGTCAGGTTCGAGTTCTGCGAGGTGAAGCCGTGCGAGACTTCGTGCGAGGCCACGTCCAGGCTGACCAGCGGATAGAACGTCGTCGCGCCATCGCCGAAGGTCATCGACGAGCCGTCCCAGAAGGCGTTTTCGTAGTTCGTGCTGTAGTGCACGCGCATCGTCAGCTGGAACGTCAGCGGCGCGCGGCCGATGTACGCGTTGTACATGTTGAAGATGACGCTGCCGAAGTAGTGCGCGTCGTTCAGCGGCGAGAACGCGCCGTTGATCGCCTTCACCGTGTTGCGCGGGCAGGTGTACGAGAACGCCGTGGTGCCCGTCGTGCCGCCGTTGAGGTTGACGGTCTTCACGTTGGTGTTGTTCATCGTGCACGTGGTGCCCGACTGGGTCACGTCCATGAAGCCGTAGTTGGTGCCGTACTCGTACTGGCCGGTCTTGGTGTTGCCGCCGGGGCCCGTGCCGATGAGGGCGTGCTGCAGGTTTTCCCACTGCTTCAGGACGCGGCCGGTCTGGGCGTCGACGATCACCGTCGGGCGCGTGGCCGAACCGCCGCGGGCGGTGTCGGCGAAGTACGACACCACGTACGCCTTGCGGGCGCGGCCGGCGTCATCGACGTAGATCGACAGCGTCGCCTGCTCGTCGCGGGTGCGCATGAAGCCGGCGCGATTGCCGAGGCCGGCGCTCTTGCCCAGCGAGAGCGCGAGGGCCGGGCCGAGACGCGGCTTGCCAGCCGGGATCTCCGACGCAAGGCCGGACACCTTCTGGCCGAACAGCGTGCGGATGTTGCCGCTGGCGTCCTCGTTCACGACGACCTGTTCGCCGAAGATCGGCAGGCCGCGGAAGGTCTGCTGGTAGCGGGTGCTGTGCACGCCGAGGCTGTCCTTGCGCGAGAGCAGGTACAGCTTCGAGTCGGCGTCCAGGCCCAGCGCCCGCTCGTGGCGGCTGTGCGCGGTATCGGCCAGGCCGGCCTTGGCGATCGACGCATTCGCCTGCGCGATGCGGGCGACATCGGCGCGGTTGAGATCGCTGCGTTCCGCGGCGGAAGCCGCAGTGGCGACGAGGGCCAGCGCGGTCGCGGCGGCCAGAACGTTCAGATGACGGTACTGATTCACGATTTCTCTCCCTGAAACGTGTTGAGTCAAGTTGGATGGTGGGATCACGGGATCGCGATGGATTCGCCCGTGCCGGCATGCGGCCTTCCTGGTTGCCACATCCGCAGATGACCGGCCTGGGTGCGGATCCTCCGCACGACGCCGTTCGCAAAAGCCCCCCCTGTTGAACGACGGGGCTTCCATCGGCGTGTCGATCCTCGTGAGCACGCCGCTGGTTGCACGTGCGTTGTCCTCCGGTTGCCCTTCCGTGTCAATCGCCGATCGGATCGGGACATGCAAAAGGCGACGCGCATCCCATTCGAGCCGTCGCGATGTTCACGTCTGCACACATCTCCGTCCTTCAACGGATGCCGATCGATGTCGATGTCCGGTCTACGCCGGCGCACGCACGTCGTCGCGACAACGCACGACATCCGCAAGACACGGATACATGACGCGGATGCAGGGCGGCGTGCGAGACGGAGGCAAGCGCGCGACGAATGCACGCGAAGAAAAAAGCCCCGGCACGAGGCCGGGGCTTTTCGGAACAGCACGTCGCGGCAGACATCGCCGCGACGTTGGCGCACGCGGACCTTACGGGGTCTTCGTGGCCTTCAGGTTGACGCCCGAGAAGGCGCTGTAGGCGCGGACGTTCATGTAGTACGTCGTGCCGGCAACCGGGCTGTTGATGGTGCAGGTCTCGGCGTTGCCACTGAGGTACGGACGGCAGGTGTAGGTCGTCGTGGTCGGCGCAGCGCCGGCACGGACATACAGGTCGGCGTCACCGGTACCACCGGAGATCGCCACGACCAGCTTGGTCGTGCCGCTCGGGATGGTGTAGGTGTAGTTCGACGACACGCCACCGGTGGCGACCGCCGGCAGATTGACGTTCAGCACCACGGTGCCGGTGCCACCGCCGCCGCCGGCGCAGCTCACGCCCACCGCGGTGAAAGCGGCGGTCACGTCGGCCTTGGTGTAGCCCAGGTCGGTGGCAGCCGTTTCCACGCCGCACGCGCCCTGGTTGAACGTCGAGCTGGCGGTCCAGTACGCGGCGTTCGCGCGGGCGAACACCTGGAACGCCTTCTGCGTGCTCCAGCCGGTCTTCTTGGCCAGGGTGCAGAACGCCTTGTTGTAGACGCCCGAGCTGTAGTGCACGTCGAGGCCGCTGGTGTAGTTCGCGGCGTTGTCGATCGAGCGGCCGTCCGAGGTCGGGGTGCACATGTAGCGCAGCGCGGTGCCCGTCTTGTAGATCTCGGCGCCCACGAGGAAGTCGTTCGTGCCCTTCCAGTAGGCTTCCGTCGCTTCGCCGCCCATGTCGGAGAAGGCCTCGTTCATGCCGCCCGACTGGCCCGAGTAGGTCAGGTTCGAGTGCTGCTCGGTGAAGCCGTGCGAGACTTCGTGGCCCGAGACGTCGGCGTTGACCAGCGGGTAGAACGTGCTGGCGCCGTCACCGAACGACATGTTCGAGCCGTTCCAGAACGCGTTCTCGTAGCTGGTGCTGTAGTGCACGCGCATCACGAGCTGGAAGCTCAGGGCGTTGTAGCCGGTCCACGCCGGGTACATCTTCGTGATCACGCCGCCGAACTGGAAGGCGTCGTTGATCGGCGAGTAGGCACCGTTGATGGTCTTGAAGGTGTTGCGCGGGCAGGTGTAGGCGTAGGCAGTCGTGCTGGTCGTGCCGCCGTTGAGGTTCACGCCCTTCACGCTGGTGTTGTTCATGGTGCACGTGGTGCCCGACTGGGTCACGTCCATGAAGCCGTACTTGCCGCCCGAACCCCACTCGTACTGGCCGGTCTTGGCGTTGCCGCCAGGGCCCGTGCCGACGAGGGCGGTCTGCAGGTTCTCGAGCTTCTTCAGCACGCGACCGGTGTTGGCGTCGACGATGACCGTCGGACGGGTCGGCGAGCCCATGTTGGCGGTGTCGGCGAAGTACGACACGACGTAGGCCTTGGTGGCGCGGCCGGCGTCATCGACGTAGATCATCAGCTGCGACTTCTCGCCGCTGGTGCGCATGAAGCCCAGACGGTTGCCGAGGGCGGCGCCCTTGGCGATCTGCAGCGCGCTGTTGGCGTTGAGGCGCACGCCGCCGGCCGGGATCTGGCTGGCAAGGTCGGTGACCTTCTGGCCGAACAGGGTGCGGACGTTGCCGGCGGTGTCTTCGCTGACCACCACGTGCTCGCCGTACACCGGGATGCCGCGGAAGGTCTGCAGGTAACGGGTGTTCTTGACGCCGTTGCTGGTCTGGCGGTCGATCAGGAACAGGCGCGAATCGGCGTCCAGGCCGAGGGCGCGCTCGTGACGGGTGTGGGCGGTATCGGCGGCACCCGAAGCGGCGATGGCCGCGTTCGCGAGCTTGATCTGGACCATGTCCTCGCGGTGCAGGTCGCCACGGGAAGCGGCGGAGGCACCCATGGACATCAGAGCCAACGCGGTCGCGCCGGCCAACACGCTCAACTGATGATGACGATTCACAATCTCTCCCTGGACTTGATGTGATGTTTGGTTTTTTGGTTCGCCGCACGGAGCGGCGGGGGGACGCTGCAGCACCCGGCACGTCGAAGACCGTTCCGAACGCCGGAGGCGGATCGGAGCGGTGCGGTCGTATCGGGGGGGCCGTCCGGCTGGACGCACCGGCGGCTGAACCGACGCTAAGCGGAGCACGCCTCGGCCGTCAACATCCCCCCGGCCGTACCCTCGGGAATTGCGTCCGACCGCAAAGGCCGTTGAACGAAAAGCGACGCCGTCCGCGCGCCTCTGAGATCGATTTCACACAAATCCGGACCCGTCGGTTCCGCATGGATCCGGGCCTCTTGCGCGCCACAACACGGCACTGCGCGAAACGCCTCGCGCGTGCCGGCGCATGTGCCGGCGCATGCGTCCACGCGCCCGGACAAGCGCGCGGGCGCGCTCCCGCGCGGGCAGCGCACGCACACGCGTACACGCCCGCGCGCGACACCGCAAGCGGGGGCGCGGAAGATTCTCGGAAGGAGGAAAAGCGCCGCGGGCCCGGCGGGCTGCCGCGGAACGGTCAGAGCATGCCGGTCTCGAGCCGGGCCGCCTCGGACATCATGCTGCGGTTCCACGGCGGGTCGAACACCAGTTCGACATCGACCTCCGCGACCGTCGGAATGCGTTCGAGCTTGTCGCGGACGTCGTCGACCAGCACCTCGCCCATGCCGCAGGCCGGGGCGGTGAGCGTCATCCGGATGCCGATGCGCCGGGCGCCGTCCTCGCGGCGCGCAACCGTCGCTTCGTAGACCAGCCCCAGTTCGACGATGTTGATCGGGATTTCCGGGTCGAAACAGGTGCGGAGCAGGCTCCAGACCAGGGTTTCGACCGCCTCGTCGGAGGCGTCGTCGGGCAGCTCGATCGGCGCCGGCGGCTCCTTGCCGATGGCGTCGGCGTCCTTGCCGGCGATCCGCAGCAGGTTGCCTTCGACGAACACCGTCCAGCTGCCGCCCAGCGCCTGGGTGATGTAGCCCATGCTGCCGGCGGGCAGGGTCACGGCTTCGCCCTGCGGCACCAGGACGGCATCGCAATCGCGTTCGAATCGGACGGGTTCGCTGCTGCGGGAATACACGGTGCGCAGGCCGCGGAGAGGGCCGCGGCGACCGGGGAGCGGATCGGACCGGCATTGTACCGGAGCGGCAAGCAGTCATGCCCGTGCGGTATAAAGGACGCACTGTCGCCGGCCCGGGCCGGCGGTGTCCGGGCGGGGGAGGTCCGGCACCGTGTCTTCCGAACTCCTCATGGAGAGTGTTCCGCATGTTGCCCAAGATCCACGCGTCGACCCATGCGTCGAGCCGCGCCCTGCGCCGCGACAGCCTGTCGCTGGCCCTGCTGACCGCGATCGCCGCCACCGCCCTGCCCGCCTTCGCCCAGCAGACGCCGCCGGACGGCGCTGCCCCCAGCGAGCTGGACCGCATCACCGTCACCGCGCAGAAGCGCGAGCAGCAGATCGAGGACGTGCCGATCTCGATCAACGCCTACTCCGGCGACTTCCTGCAGGCGCAGGGCATCCAGGACTACGGTGACCTCGGCACGCTGGTGCCGGGCCTGGAAGTGCAGACCCAGAGCGTCAGCAACCCGAGCATCTCGATCCGCGGCATCACCGCCGACCTCGACGACCCGACCCAGGAGCCGCGCATCTCGGTGTTCCAGGACGGCGTGTCGATCAGCCGCGCCCGCGGCTCGTCGGTCGAGATGTTCGACATGCAGCGCGTGGAAGTGCTGCGCGGCCCGCAGGGCACGCTGTTCGGCCGCGCCGCCGAGACCGGCGCCATCCACCTGATCCAGAACAAGGCCCGCACCGGCACCTCGTCCGGCTTCGACGTGGGCCTGGGCAGCGACGCGCAGCGCCGCTTCACCGGCTTCTACAACACCGACCTCGGCGACAACGTGCAGGGCCGCATCGCGGCGTTCTACGAGACCCGCGACGGCTTCGTCGAGAACCTCGACGGCGGCACGCTGCAGGGCAAGGACACCCGCGCGATCCGCGGCTCGCTGCACTTCGGCGTCGGCGAGACCGGCGGCTTCGACCTGATCCTGAACTACCAGAAGGACACGCCGCCGGGCACCGCCTTCCGCAGCCAGGTCATCCCGAACACGCGCGGCAGCCTCGACCCGCTGGTCGCCAACTCGCAGCGCGGCAACGAACTCGGCACCGACCGCGAGGTGTACGGCGCCACCCTGCTCGGCGACTTCCGCATCAGCGACAACTGGACGCTGTCGAGCATCACCGGCTGGCGCCGCTACGACGGCATCGACAAGTTCGATTCCGACGGCTCGCAGGCCGATCTGATCGAGTTCGACGAACACGCCTGGGGCCACCAGTTCAGCCAGGAACTGCGCTTCAACTTCGACAACGGCGGCAAGTTCACCGGCTTCGTCGGCGGCTCGTTCTTCAAGGAAACCTCGAACCGCGACCTGACCTACCAGACCGACGAGCGCCAGCTGTACGCGCTGCTGACGCCGCAGATCAACGGCAACCTGACCCCGCTGCTGGGCAGCGCGCTGGCCAACTACTACTACCCGATCCTGTCGGTACTCAACCCGAACCTGACGCCGAACACGTCGACCAGCGCCATCTGGCTGCCGGCCCCGGGCACGGTGCCGCCGAGCGGCTCGAACCCGGCCGGTTTCCCGCAGGTGCCGCTGAATCCGAACCACATCGAGACCTTCGGCAACGACGTCGACATCCGTTCGATCGACCTGTTCGCCGACGGTACCTGGCAGTTCAACGATGCGTGGTCGCTGACGCTGGGCCTGCGCGGCTCGCACGACTCCTTCGAATACGGCTATTTTGCGGCGCAGGGCAACGGCTCCGGCCTGGGCTACCTGCTGTCCGCACGCGGCACGCCGGCGTGCGCGCCGACGGCGGTCTGCACGAACTTCCTGTTCCCGGCCACGGGCGGCCGCCTCAGCGACAACGGCACCACCACCTCCTGGCTGGGCCGCGCGGTGCTGGGCTGGAAGGTCAACGACAACCTCAACACGTACGCCAGCGTCGCGCGCGGCCGTCGCCCCACCATGATCAACGTCAGCGACCAGGGCAAGGACGAGGTGCCGGCCGAGATCGTGTGGAGCTACGAGGTGGGCATGAAGGGCAACGCGGCCAACGGCCGCTTCCTCTATGACCTGTCGCTGTTCTACTACGACTACAACGACTTCCAGGCCTCGGTGCAGAACGCGACGCCGCCGCCGTTCTTCGTCACCAAGAACGCCGGCAAGGCGCATGCGGTGGGCCTCGAGGCCTCGCTGTTCGCCAAGCTCACCGACAACCTCAACGGCTGGGTGAACTACGGCTGCATCGAGGGTGGCTTCAACGGCTTCGACGAGGACGGCACGCCGCAGGAGCTCGCCGGCAACCAGTTCCGCATGACGCCGAAGCAGTCGGTCTCGCTGGGCGTGGACTGGACGATCCCGCTGCAGGGCGGCGACAGCCTGTACCTGCGCCCGAACTACAGCTGGCGCTCGCACGTGTACTTCGAGGACGAGAACCAGCCGGGCATCGAGCAGGACGCCTACGGCCTGTTCGGCCTGCGCGCCGGCTGGCGCTTCGGCAACCACTGGGACCTCGGCGTGTGGGGCAACAACCTCACCAACCGCAAGTACCTGACCGACGCCGGCAACACCGGCATCCTGTTCGGCATCCCGACCGTGATCGCGGGCGCCGACCGCAGCTACGGCGTGACCCTGCACGCGAAGTTCTGATGCGTGCGACGACGGGGACCCGTGCGGGTCCCCGTCGCGTTCCGGCCTGCACCGTCGCGGGATGACCGCGACGGTCATCGCCAGCGACGGCCCGCTCCGCTACCCTTGGCGGATGTCGTCCCCACTCCCCTCTCCCGCTCCCGGCGCACCGCAGGGCCGCGTCTTCGCCCCGGTCCTGTTCGCCGTGCTCGGCGTCCTCGGCATGGCCTCGGTCTGGACCCTCGTCGCGGTGATCGTCGATCGCCAGTGCGCGTGGATGGCCGTGCTCGCCGCCGCCGACATCGCGCTGCTGCTGCGCATCGGCCGCGCCGCGCCGGGCCTGCCGCGCGCGCTGGGCAATCTCGCCGCGACCGCCGCCACCGTCGTCATCGCGAACTGGTGCATCGCCGCTGCGCAGATGGGCGGGCCCATGGGCCTGCCGATGACCGAATCCCTGCAGCGCATCGGCCCGGATTTCGTGCGCACGCTGCTGCTGCTCGCCAACCAGCCCACGGATCTCGCCTGGTACGCGATCGCCGCGGTCGTGGCGCTCTGGCTGGGACGCTGACGCCGCGGGTTTCCGGGCGGATCTTCAGCCCGCGAAGGCCGCGATCAACAGGGCGACGGAGACCGCGATCAGGCTGCGGGGATACCAGCCGTCCTGCCCGTCGACGCCGGGAAACACGACGGCCCGGCCCGGGCGCCGCGGATCGTAGTGCACGATCACCGCCATCCCGCGACGCAGCCCCTGCAGCAACGCATAGGCTTCCCGCTGCGGCAGCCCGCGTGTCGATCGCCAGGTGAAACGACTCGACAGGTAGCGTTGCCCTTTCACGAAGTACTGGTAGCGCAGATGGGCCGACCACGTCGTGCCCTCGTCCCCGTCCTCGTACCACTCGGTTTCGCCGAAATGCGCGTCCACGACCAGGCCTTCGACGGTCGGCCAGTGGCGCGAGGCACGTTCGAGCGCGGCACGCCACGCATGCACACCCGCCAGCGCGGCGGTGATCGCGGCGCCCATCAGCAGCGGAACCGACGCCGAATTCAGCGGCTGGCCCCCAGGAAACCCACGCGATAGCCGGCCGCGCGCAGGCGGTTGGTGGCGCGGGAGTTCAGCACCAGCAGCATGATCAGCCCCACCAGGGGAATGAACATCAGCACGATGCAGAGGACCTTGATGGCGGTCGAGTCGCCCATGCCCGTGCCCAGGCGGACGATGCCCACCAGCGCGAGGCCCAGTGCGACGAAGGCGCCGACGAACGCGAGCGGACCGATGGCAACGCGTGCAGCGGCGGCGAGGAAGTAGACGAGGATCGCGTAGATGACCAGCTTCTGGCCGGCGGCGACGGCTTCGATGTCACCATCGACCGAGGTGGCGATCCGGGATTCGGGGGCGCGGTAGGGATTCGGGGCGTTCATGCGGGCCTGCGGCGTCGTATGGAAGCCGGAAGCGTGCCGGTCCTGTGGAGACGAAGCAAGCGAAACTCCCGCCCGGCGAACCGGGCGGGAGCGGTCATGCATCGATGCATCGATGCGTTGGTGGATCAGAACCCGCGCAGGCCAATGGCGTAGCCGTAGATCGACGTGGCCTCGCCATTGACGTGGTCCTTCGACGCCACGTTGCACGCGCCCGGGCTCTGCGGCTTGATCTTCCACAGCAGGCTGCCCTGCGTCGTCCAGTTGGTGTACGCACCGCAGCCGGTCAGCGCATAACCGCTGGTCAGCGTGGCCGTGGTGGTCGGATGCTGGGCGACGCCGGACAGCGCCGAGTTCACCGTGGACGCGAACGTGCCGATGCCGGCGATGCTGGTCGGGAACCCGATCGCGTAGGCCGTGGCCGTGGCCGGCGACGAATCGATCTGATCCTTCGAACGCACGCGCCAACCGCTGGCGCCCGATGGCGCGGAGGCCGTGGCGAGATTGCCCGCGCCGGTCCAGTTCACCTTGATGCCGCCGCCGACGAGCGCGTAGCCGGCGGGCAACGTCGCGGTCACGTCCGGATGCGCCGCCAGCGCGCTGGTCGCGGTGGAAACGTTGACGTAGCTGCGCACCTGCGCCGCGGTGAGGCCGGACACCTTCAGGCCGATCGCCCAGGCACGCAGGCGGACGGGATCACTGTTCTTGTGGTCCTTGCTCGACGCCAGCCACGCGGTGAGGCCGCTGTTCGGATACGACGCCGTCAACAGGTTGCCCTGCGGGGCTTCCTTGCCTTCCGCGCCGCCGCCGATCACGACGTAATCCGCCGGCACCGCCACCGCGAAGTCGGTGTAATGCGCGGCCGCCGTATCGGCATAGCGTTCGAACACGGCGATCGTGACCTTGCCGCTGACGTCGGTCTGCTCGAACACCTTGGTGACGCCGTTGCAGTTCGCACCGACCGTCGCGAATGCGGCGGTCACGTCGGCGACGCTGTAGCCGTAGTCCTGCGCCGCGGTCTGCACGCCGCACACGCCCTGGTTGAAGTTCGTGCTCGCGGTCCAGTAGAGGTCGTTCGCGCGCGCGAACACCTGGAACGCGTTGCGCGTGTTCCAGCCCGGCTTCGTCGCCAGCAGGTAGAACGCCTTGTTGTACACGCCCGAGCTGTAGTGCACGTCCAGCCCGTCGTAGTAGCTCGCGGTGTTGTCGATCGAAGCGCCGTCCAGCGGCGGGTTGTACATGTAGCGCAGCGCGCCGCTGCCCTTGAAGATGTCGTAGCCGACCTTGAAGTCGTTGCTGCCGCGCATGTAGTACTCGGCCGCTTCGCCGGCGATGTCGGAGTACGCCTCGTTGATGCCGCCCGACTGGCCGGAGTACGTCAGGTTCGAGTTCTGCGAGGTGAAACCGTGCGAGACCTCGTGCGACGACACGTCCAGACTGACCAGCGGATAGAACGTGCTGGCGCCGTCGCCGAAGGTCATCGACGAGCCGTCCCAGAACGCGTTCTCGTAGTTCGTGCTGTAGTGCACCCGCATCGTCAGCTGGAACGTCAACGGCGGCTTGCCGATGTAGGCGTTGTACATGTTGTAGACGACGCTGCCGAAGTAGTGGGCGTCGTTGAGCGGCGAGTACGCGCCGTTGATCACCTTCACGGTGTTGCGCGGGCAGGTATAGGCGAAGGCCGTGCTGCCGGTCGTGCCGCCGTTGAGGTTCACCGTCTTCACGTTGGCGTTGTTCATCGTGCAGGTCGTGCCCGACTGCGCGACATCCAGGTAGCCGTAGTTCGTGCCGTATTCGTACTGGCCGATCTTGGCGTTGCCGCCCGGGCCGGTGCCGATGAGCACGGTTTCGAGCGCGTTCCACTGCTTCAGCACGCGACCGTTGTCGGCGTCGACGATGACGGTGGGCCGCATCGGCGAGCCGCCGCGGGCGCTGTCGGCGAAGTAGGTGACGACGTAGGCCTTGCGTGCGCGGCCGGCGTCGTCGACGTAGATCATCAGCGGCGCGGTCTCGTCGCGGGTGCGCATGAAGCCGACGCGGTTGCCGAGGCCGGCGCTCTTGGCGATCGACAGTGCGCGATTGGCGGCAAGCCGCGGCCGGCCGGCGGGGATCTGCGCGGCGAGGCCGTCGAGCTTCTGCCCGAACAGCGTGCGGACATTGCCGGCGGCGTCTTCGGACACGACGATGCCTTCGCCGAACACGGGAAGGCCGCGGAAGGTCTGCCGGTAGCGGTGGTTGCGTACGCCGAGGGTCGACTTGCGGTCGAGCAGGACGAGCCGCGAATCGGCGTCGAGGCCGAGCGCGCGTTCGTGGCGGGTGTGGACGGTGTCGGTGGCGGCGCCCTTGGCGAGGGCGGCATTGCGCTGGACGACATCGCGGGCGTCGAGCGCATGGAGGTCGGTGCGAGTGGCGGCCTGCGCACCGAGCGCACACAGGGCCGACGCGCTCGCGAGCGCGAGCGCGAGCGCGGACAAGCGGGGTGAACGATTCACGGTCAATCTCTCCCTTGATCGAGTCTGGATGGGCCGCTTGCGCGGCCCGCTTCCCTGCGGCGACTCCCCCCATGCGACGCCATCATGGCCGGGCACGACACCGCCCGTTCCATGGCAGAGGCGGCCGCACCGGAGCGCGGTCGCGAGGCAAGCGTAGGCAACCGGAATCGACGCCGTCAATCGCACGAACGAAGAGGACATTCACCCCGGACGAACGGTCGGAACGGCGCCGGCATCACGCCAGGTCGGTCAGGCCGGCCGCCACGTAACGGGCCCAGATCGACTGCATCAGCACGAAGCCGGGGCTGAGCACGTCGTCGCGATCGAGTCGGTCCAGCGCGTCACACCACGTCGCCCGGACGCGGGCCAGCGCATCGAAATCCTCGACCCGGGCACAGCCCATCCATCCGTCGCCGAAATGGCGCTGCGACAGCGGGACCGATTGCAGCAGCACGACGTCGGCATGCCGGGGATCGTGGACGATCCGTTCGTAGAGCGCGGCCACCGCGGCCGACGGACCTTCCAGGCATTGCACGAACATGCCGTTGGCGTGCAGCAGGACGCCGGTGATCCCGTGGCGGGCGTTGTGCGCGCGGGCCTCCGCCAGCAGCGACACGAGGCCGAGTCCCTCGAACGGGAAAACCTGGCGACTGCTGTAGACGATCTGATGCAGCGCCATGCGGACTCCGGGCCGCCGGCGGGCGGACCAAGCATCGGATGCGGCATCATAGCCGCCTGCCCTGATCGCCGCAGCCACCGGGAATTGCCATGCGCGACCCTCGCCACGACATCCTCTTCACGCCCGTTCGCATCGGCCCGGTCACCGCGAAGAACCGCTTCTTCCAGGTGCCGCACTGCAACGGCATGGGCCACGGCATGCCGCTGGCGCATGCGGCGATGCGCGAGATGAAGGCCGAAGGCGGCTGGGCGGTGATCGCGACCGAGGAGTGCGAGATCCACCCATCCGGCGACGTGTCGCCGTACGTCGAAGCGCGGCTGTGGGACGACCGCGACATCCCCGCGCTCGCGCTGATGTGCGACAAGGTCCACGCGCACGGCGCGCTCGCCGCGGTCGAACTCACCCACAACGGCCCGACGGCGTCGAACCTCTATTCGCGCGAGGTGCTGATCGCGCCGTCGCACCAGCCGTCGAAATACGGTTATCCGGCGCAGGCGCGGGCGATGGACAAACAGGACATCGCACACTACCGCCGCTGGCATCGCGAAGCCGCGCTGCGCGGCATGCGCGCCGGCATGGACATCATCTACGTCTACGCCGGCCACGACCTGTCGCTGGCGATGCATTTCCTGCAGCGCCGCCGCAACCACCGCACCGACGAATACGGCGGCTCGCTGGAGAACCGCGTGCGCCTGCTGCGCGAAGTGCTGGAGGACACGAAGGACGCCGTCGGCCATCGCTGCGGCGTGGCGCTGCGGTTCGCGACCGAGGAACTGCTCGGCCCCGGCGGCATCGAGCGCGCGGAAGCGCAGGACATCGTCGGCATGCTGGCCGAACTGCCCGACCTGTGGGACGTCAACGTCGCCGCCTGGTACAACGATTCGGTGCCGTCGCGCTTCGCGCGCGAGGGCGCGCAGGAACCCTTCATCGACTTCGTGAAGAAAAGCACGACGAAGCCCGTGGTCGGCGTCGGCCGCTTCACTTCGCCGGACACCATGGTCTCGCAGATCCGCCGCGGCGTGATCGACATCATCGGCGCCGCGCGGCCGTCGATCGCGGATCCGTTCCTGCCGAAGAAGATCGAGGAAGGCCGGATCGACGACATCCGCGAATGCATCGGCTGCAACCTGTGCGTCAGCGGCGACATGACGATCACGCCGATCCGCTGCACCCAGAATCCGACGATGGGCGAGGAATGGCGCAAGGGCTGGCATCCGGAACGGATCGCGCCGGCGCCATCGACCACGAAGGTGCTGGTGATCGGCGGCGGTCCCGCCGGACTGGAAGCCGCGCGCGCGCTCGGCCAGCGCGGCTGCGAAGTACACCTCGCCGACGCCCGGCGCGAACTCGGCGGCCGCGTCACCCGCGAGGCGCGCCTGCCCGGGCTCGCCGAGTGGGCGCGCGTGCGCGACTGGCGCCTCGGGCAGATCAGGCGCATGCAGAACGTCGCGATGTACCTCGACTCGCCGCTGACGGCGCAGGACGTGCTCGATTTCGGCGCGGAGCACGTCGTCATCGCCACCGGCGCGCGCTGGCGTCGCGACGGCTACGGTCGCACCCACGGCGAAGCGATCCCGGGTTTCGTCGACCACCCGGCGGTGTTCACGCCGGACGACCTCATGGACGGCACCCTGCCCGAAGGCCCGGTCGCGATCTACGACGACGACGGCTTCTACCTCGGCAGCGTGCTGGCCGAACTGCTGCGCAAGGCCGGTCGCGAGGTCTTCCACGTCACGCCCGACGACACCATCGCCTCATGGAGCGCGAACACGCTCGACTACCGGCACATCCAGTGGCGCATGGCCGAACTGGGCATCGAACCGGTGACCGCGCACGAAGTCGTCGACTTCGCGCCCGGTGCGCTGCGCCTGCGCCACGTGTGGAACGAACGCGAACACGTCCTGCCCTGCGCGTCGATGGTCGTCGTCACCTCGCGCCTGCCCGACGACGCGCTGCATCACGCCCTGCTCGCCCGCGAGTCCGACTGGGCCGATGCCGGCGTCCGCGACGTGCGCTGCATCGGCGACGCGCTGGCGCCGGGCCTGATCGCGCACGCCGTGTATGCCGGCCACCGCTACGCCCGCGAACTCGGCGCCCCGCCCGAAGGCGAAGTGCCGTTCAAGCGCCACTTCCACAGTCCGCGCGAAACCGACCTGCGGCGCGAGGACTGACCACGCCGCCGCGCGCCGTCACCAGACCGGCGGCGGCGATCCCGCGGCGGTGGCTTCGAGCATCCCCTGTGTGAAGGGATCGGCCACGGCATCCGGCGCGTGCGCCAGCACCTGCATCGCGAACGCCGGCAGGCCGCGCATCATCGCGGAGATCCGCGCGGTGCGGCCGTCGGCATCGCGCACCCGGAACCACTTCATCCCCGGCGCATAGCGCACCTCGCGCACCCGGTCCCAGCGCATGTGCCGGCGCCCGCCACCCAGCCACGTCCAGTACGACAGCCCCGCATCGTCGACGACATGCCGCGCGAACCGGTAGTCCAGCACCATCGGCAGCGCCAGCAGCGCGAACCCGCCGAACACCAGGTCGGTGAAGGGCCCCTCCGTCCCGTTCGCGTAGACGTACGACAACACCAGCATCGCGAGGAAGCAGCCCGTGAAGACCGCGCCGAGGATGGCCAGGCTGCGCGGCAGACGCAGTTCGCCGGGCGCGAGCGTGACCGCACCTGCCGTGCGGCTGCGCCCGAGCCACCCCATCACCACGACCATGGCGACCCACCACAACCCCCACTGCAGGGCCACCGTCCATCCCGATCCGCCGCCCATCGCCTCGCTCCGCAAGTCCCTGCCCGGCGCCATGACACCTCACCGCCCCGCCACGGACAAGCCGTCGACGCCGCGCCGGAGGTTCCGGCATCGGCCGGACGCCGGATTTGCGGCAGTGCAGCACGAGTCGCATAATCCGGAGGTTCCGGCCCGCACCCGCGGCGCCGGCCTCTCTCGTCCGCGCAGCGGGGCTGCGCGACCGCCACGGAGCCCTACCCATGTCCGACATCGTCATCGTCGGTGCCAAGCGCACCGCCATCGGGTCTTTCCTCGGCCAGTTCACCGGCGTCCCCACCCCCACGCTCGGCGCGGCCGCCATCGCCGGCGCCCTCGGGCAGGCCGGCCTCGCCGCCGACCAGGTCGACGAGGTGATCA
Source organism: Lysobacter sp. DMC97 (assembly GCF_056313745.1). Lineage (NCBI taxonomy): Bacteria > Pseudomonadati > Pseudomonadota > Gammaproteobacteria > Lysobacterales > Lysobacteraceae > Lysobacter > Lysobacter sp. DMC97. The sequence goes on from NZ_JBQUZR010000005.1 coordinate 69,348, forward strand.
TGGGCTGCGTGCTGCCCGCCGGCCTCGGCCAGGCGCCGGCCCGCCAGGCCGCGCTGGCCGCGAAGATCCCGACCTCGGCCGGGTGCACCACTATTAACAAGGTGTGCGGCTCGGGCATGAAGGCGATCATGCTGGCCCACGACCTGATCAAGGCCGGCTCGGCCTCGGTCGTCGTCGCCGGCGGCATGGAGTCGATGACCAATGCCCCGCACCTGCTCAACGGCTCGCGCACCGGCATCCGCTACGGCAGCGGCGAGCTGCTCGACCACATGGCGTGGGACGGCCTGACCAACCCGTACGACAAGCAGGCCATGGGCGTCTTCGGCGACGCCACCTGCGCCAGCTACGGCCTGGACCGCGCCGCGGTCGACGCGTTCTCGGCCGAAAGCGCCGAACGCGCCAAGAAGGCCATCGCCGAGGGCGCTTTCCGGGACGAAATCACCTCGGTTACAGTGGTGACGAGGAAGGGTGAATCGGTGGTCGACACCGACGAGGAGCCCGCCAAGATCGACGTCGCGAAGATCCCCACCCTGCGCGCCGCGTTCGGCAAGGACGGCGTGCTCACCGCCGCGTCGTCGTCGAAGATCTCGGACGGCGCGGCGGCGACGATCGTGATGTCGTCGGACGAAGCGCAGCGTCGCGGCCTGCAGCCGCTCGCGCGCATCGTCGCGCATGCGACGCACGCACAGGCGCCGGAATGGTTCACCACCGCACCGGTGAAGGCGATGCAGAATGTGCTGGAAAAAGCGGGCTGGCGCGTGGAAGACGTCGATCTGTTCGAAGTCAACGAAGCGTTCGCATGCGTGGCGATGGCACCGATGAAAGACCTCGGCATCCCGCACGAAAAACTCAACGTGCGCGGCGGCGCATGCGCGCTCGGTCATCCGATCGGTGCGAGCGGTGCGCGCCTGGTGGTGACGCTGATCGCGGCACTGCGCGCCACCGGCGGCAAGCGCGGCGTGGCCTCGCTGTGCATCGGTGGCGGCGAAGCGACCGCCATCGCGGTGGAGCTGCCATAAGGGGGTGTAACGGAGGAACCGGCCAAAACCGGCCACGCCCGCTTGACACCCGGCCCGGGCTTGTCATCATGAGCACCAGACGCCCACGGCGTTTCCTCCGTCCCACCGAACACCGCACACGAGGTCTCCTCACATGTCCCTGAACAAGGCTCTGATCGCCCTCGCCATCGGCTTGACCCTGGCCGCCTGCTCGAACAAGGAACAGGCTGCCGACGCCGCCGCCGACGCCAACCAGGCCGCCACCGACGCCAGCCAGTCGGCCGACCAGGCTGCCGCCACCGGCGACACCGCCGCTGCCGACGCGGCCCAGGCCGCCGCCGAAAGCGCCGCCGCCGCCGCCGACGCCGCTGCCCAGAAGTCGGCCGAAGCCGCCGCTGCCGGCAGCACCGCGATGGGCGAAGCCGCCGCCGACGCCGCCGAGAAGGCCGCCGACGCTGCCGACGCCGCGAAGACCGCTGCCGACGCCGCCAAGGACGCTGGCGAAGCGGCCAAGAAGTAAGCGAGATCCGCCGACCGATTCAGCCGGGCTTCATTTCGCTGAATTGGTTGCTACAATGGGGGAGCCGCAGTTTCCGAGCGGCTTCCTTCATGGCGCCGACAGGCGCCGACCGTAAGTCAGTGAACGAACACATGCCGGCTTCTGGCCGGACTGCCACGCGCACTGGCGTTGCCTGACCCGCAAATCCCTTCAGACAACTCCTTTGGAGAAAAGCATGAACAAGAAGCTTTACGTCCTCCTCGCCGCCGGCGTCCTCGCTCTGTCGGCCTGCAACAAGACCGAAGAAGCTCCGGCCGCCGACGCCGCTGCCACCGACGCCGCCGCTGCTCCGGCTGACGCCGCTGCCGCCACCGACGCCGCTGCCGCCCCGGCCGCCGACGCCGCCGCTCCGGCCGACGCCGCTGCCGCTCCGGCCGACGCCGCCGCTGCCGCCACCGACGCTGCTGCCGCCACGGCCGACGCCGCTGCGACCGCCGCCGCCGGCGCCGCCGACGCTGCTGCCGCCACGGCCGACGCCGCCAAGGCCGCTGCCGAGAAGACCGACGCCGCTGCCGACGCTGCGAAGAAGTAATTTCCTCGGGACGCGAGTCCCTGGAAACGCGTTACCGGAAGACCCGCTTCGGCGGGTCTTCTTTTTTTGCCTCCGACACGGCCGAAACGTGTCGTGACGGCATGCCGGACGTGCCCGATGTGCCGCGCGCCCGCACCCGCCGCTTCCTGCAAATCGCCTGCCGCGCCCGCGCGCACCGGGCATTCGGCACGTGCCGCGGCAGCGTCCCGGGGCGTTGCTACAATCCGGCTGCCCCATCGCGAACGCGTGGCCGCCGGCTTGATGCAGGGGCCCGGCCAAGCGCGCACAGGGCGTCCATTCCCGCCTCCGGAGAATCACCCATGAACCAGAAGCTGCTCGTCCTGCTCGCCACGGGCGCACTCGCCCTGTCGCTGAGCGCCTGCAAGAACGAAACCGACACCGCCAAGACCGAAGCCGCCGAAGCCTCGGCCGCGGTGGACCAGGCCGGTGACAAGATGGCCGAAGCCGCCGATGCCGCCGGCAACGCCGCCACCCAGAGCGTCGACGCCGCCGCCGCCGCGACCGGCGAAGCCGCGGGTGAAGCCGCCGCCAAGGTCGACGCCGCGGCCGATGCCGCTGCCGCCGCGACCGCCGATGCCGCCGCGACCGCCGCCAACGCGACGGCCGACGCCGCCAACAAGATGGCCGACAAGGCCGATGCGGTCGCCGACAAGGCCAACGCTGCTGCGGCCGAAGCGAAGAAGTGATGTTCCGCCCGGGCGCCGGATGCGGCGCCCGGCGATGCGAAGGCCCGCCCACCGGCGGGCCTTCGTCTTTTCGTGCGGCCGGTTCCGTCGGCCGGTTCCATCGCGGGTCGCGCCCGTCCCATCCGTCACGGCGATCGATCCGCGCACGCAGGGTATTCTTGTCGGCCTCGTCGACGAGCCACGCCGCGTCATGCCAGCCCTGAGCACCCGACTCGATCCGCAGTCCCAGGACTTCCGCGACAACGCGGCCTACCACCGGGCGCTGGTCGCCGAACTCGAGGCCCGCCTCGCGCGCGCGGCCGAGGGCGGCGGCGAGAAGGCACGCAACAAGCACACCGAACGCGGCAAGCTGCTGGCACGCGAACGCATCGACGCCCTGCTCGACCCGGGCTCACCGTTCCTCGAGATCGCGCCGCTGGCGGCCGAAGGCATGTACGACGATGCCGCGCCCGCCGCGGGCATGGTCTGCGGCATCGGCCGGGTGATGGGCACCGAGGTAGTGATCGTCGCCAACGACGCGACCGTGAAGGGCGGCACCTACTTCCCGATGACGGTGAAGAAGCACCTGCGCGCACAGCAGGTCGCGCAGGAAAACAAGCTGCCGTGCATCTACCTGGTCGACTCCGGCGGTGCCTTCCTGCCGCTGCAGGACGAGGTGTTTCCCGACCGCGAGCACTTCGGGCGGATCTTCTACAACCAGGCGCGGATGAGCGCCGAGAACATCCCGCAGATCGCGGTGGTGATGGGCAGTTGCACCGCCGGCGGCGCCTACGTGCCGGCGATGAGCGACGAAAGCATCATCGTGAAGGAACAGGGCACGATCTTCCTCGGCGGCCCACCGCTGGTGAAGGCCGCGACCGGCGAAGTGGTCGATGCCGAAGCCCTCGGCGGCGCCGACGTGCACACCAGCATCTCGGGGGTCGCCGACCATTTCGCCGAGGACGACCGCCACGCGTTGCAGATCGCGCGCACGCTGGTCGGCAACCTCAATCGGCGCAAGACCGTGCCGGTGGCGACGCGCGCGAGCGCCGAGCCGCTGTATCCGGCCGAGGAACTGTACGGCATCGTGCCGAAGGACACCCGCCGGCCGTTCGACATCCGCGAAGTGATCGCGCGCATCGTCGACGGCTCGGACTTCGACGAATTCAAGGCGCGCTACGCGAAGACGCTGGTGACGGGCTTCGCGCACCTGCACGGCTATCCGGTCGGCATCGTCGCCAACAACGGCATCCTGTTCGCCGAGAGCGCACTCAAGGGCGCGCACTTCATCGAGCTGTGCAACCAGCGCGGCATCCCGCTGGTATTCCTGCAGAACATCACCGGCTTCATGGTCGGCCGCAAGTACGAGAACGCCGGCATCGCGAAGGACGGCGCGAAGATGGTCACGGCCGTCGCGTGCTCCAGCGTGCCGAAGTTCACGGTGGTGATCGGCGGCAGCTTCGGCGCCGGCAACTACGCGATGTGCGGCCGCGCCTACGGTGCGCGCTTCCTGTGGATGTGGCCGAACGCGCGCATCAGCGTGATGGGCGGCGAACAGGCCGCGAGCGTGCTGGCGACGGTGAAGCGCGACGGACTGGAAGCCGCGGGCAAGGCCTGGAGCGCGGACGAGGAAGACGCCTTCAAGGCGCCGATCCGCGCGCAGTACGAAACCCAGGGCCACCCGTATTACGCCACCGCGCGGCTGTGGGACGACGGCATCATCGATCCCGCCGACACCCGCCGCGTGCTCGGCCTCGGGCTGTCGGCCTCGCTCAATGCCCCGATCGAACCGGCGCGCTTCGGCGTGTTCCGGATGTAGGAGAGTCCGATGCGCGCGCGCCGAATGCTGTGCCTGTGCCTTGCCTTCATGACGTCATCGGCGCTCGCCGCCGAACCGTCGCCCTGCGCGCGCCTCGCGCAGGCGCTGGAAGGTCTGGGCGATGCAGGCATGACCGTCTGCCATGAGGGCAAGGCGCTGAAGCAGTTGCATGCGACGCTGCCGCGCGGCCTGCGCGTGGTCGCTGCGCGCGGGCTGTCGGTCGACGACGACCTCGGCTACCGCGAACTCGATCCGCGCCGCGAGCGCATCGATCTCGATCGCGCGGACGCGCTGGGCATCGGCGGTGCGCTGCTGCTGCAGGGCCACCTGACGCTGCGCGGCCACGTGCGCTACGAACCCGATGCCGGCTCGGAGCTGGTGTTCCTGCCCGTCCGACGTTCCGTCGTCCCGCCTGCGCAGCGCACACCGGCGACGCTCGTGCAGGCGCGCATCGTGCTCGATCGCCCCGACGGCACGCTGGCGCTGGCGCCGCCCGCCGATCTCGCGGACGCCACCTGCTGGGAAGCCGCCGCCGAGGTGCGCATCGACGACCTCCTGCTGCTGATCGACGACAGCGAACTCGCCGGCGCGCGCGCGCTGTCGCTGCGCTGGTCGCGGGTGCGCGACTTCCGCGCCTGCGACGCACCGCCGCCCTGATCCCGTGCCGTCACCGTTGCCCCCTTCGTCCCGCCCACTCCGTCCAAGCACCTTTCCTCCATGATCGTCGGCATCGACCTCGGCACCACGCATTCCCTCGTCGGCGCGTATCGCGAAGACGGCCCCGTCCTCTTTCCCAACGCGCTCGGCGACCTGCTCACGCCATCGGTGGTCAGCGTGGATGGCGATCGCATCCTCGTCGGCCAGGCCGCGCGCGACCGGCTGATCAGCCATCCGCAGCACACCGTCGCCGCGTTCAAGCGCTGGATGGGCACGCCGCGCGAAACGCGCCTCGGCGACCGCGCGTTCCGGCCCGAGGATCTCTCGGCGCTGGTGCTGCGCGCGCTGATCGCCGACGCCGAAGCCGCGCTGGGCGAGAAGGTCGAGGAGGCGGTGATCAGCGTGCCGGCGTATTTCTCCGACGCGCAGCGCAAGGCCACGCGCGCCGCGGGCGAGATCGCCGGCGTGCGCGTGGAGCGACTGATCAACGAACCGACCGCGGCGGCGCTGGCCTACGGTCTGCAGAACCGCGAGGGCGAAGGCCGCTTCCTGGTGTTCGACCTCGGCGGCGGCACGTTCGACGTGTCGATCCTGGAATGCTTCGACAACGTGTTCGAAGTGCACGCCAGCGCCGGCGACAACTTCCTCGGCGGCGAGGATTTCCTCGACGTGCTGGTGGAGGCCTTCCTCGCCGACGCCTCGCTCAATCCGCGCGCGCTGAAGGCCGCGGAGATGGCGCAGGTGCGCCGGCGCATGGAGAAGCTCAAGCGCGAACTGGGCACGGGCGAGGGCACGTTCCAGGCGCAGATCGGCGACAAGCAGTACGACTGGACCGTCGACGAGGCGCGCTTCGCATCGCTCGCCGAACCGCTGGTGCAGCGCATGCGCGGGCCGATCGAACGCGCGATGCGCGACGCGCGGCTGCAGCCAGACCAGCTGGACGAGATCGTGCTGGTCGGCGGCGCCAGCCGCATGCCGCTGGTGTCGCGGCTGGTGTCGCGCATGTTCGGGCGGCTGCCGCTGCGCCACATCAACCCCGACCAGGCGATCGCGCTGGGCGCGGTGGTGGCCTCGGGCCTGAAGCGGCGCGACGCGAAGCTGGAGGAGATCATCCTCACCGACGTCTGCCCGTACACGCTCGGCACCGAGGTCGCCAAGCGCGATGCCAACGGCCAGGTGCAGACCGGATTCTTCCACCCGATCATCCTGCGCAACAGCACCGTGCCGGTGAGCCGCGAGGATTCGTTCTCGCCGATGCACGACCGCCAGGAACGGCTGACGATCGACATCTACCAGGGCGAGAACCCGCTGGTCGCGAACAACATCAAGCTGGGCGAGATCGGCATCCTGCTCGACCCGCGGCGCTCGCGCGACGAGAACAGCGTGACCGTGCGCTTCACCTACGACATCAACGGCCTGCTGCAGGTGGAAGTGACCGAGCACGCCACCCAGCGCAAGCACGAACTGGTGCTGGAGCAGAACCCGGGCCTGCTGACGCCGGAGGAAATCCGCGCCCGGCTGGCGGCGCTGGCCGACCTCAAGGTGCATCCGCGCGACCAGCAGGAGAACATCGCGCTGCTGACCCGCGCCGAGCGCATGTACGAGGAATACCTGCACGAGCGCGATCGCCTGCAGGAATGGATCGTGCATTTCCGCTCGGCGCTGGAGTCGCAGGACAACAGCCTGATCGCGCGCCAGCGCGTGCAGTTCGCCGAAGCCCTGGACATGCTGGAAACCTCGATGTGACGTGGGCGTTCGCGGCCCTCGGCCTGGCGCCCGACGCCGACGAGCGCGCGATCAAGCGTGCCTACGCGACGCGGCTGAAGACGTCGCGCCCGGACGAGGACCCCGAAGGCTTCCAGCGGCTCAACGAGGCCTACCAGGCCGCACTGGCGCAGTGTCGCGGCATGTCGCCGCGCGACGCCGTCCCCGCACCGATCGTCCCGATCGCCCCCATTCCGACGGCCTCGTCGGACGCGACCGACGAGGCCGCGCCACCGCGCCTGCGGGTCACGCCAGCGCCTGCATCGCCGCCCGCCGCGGCGTATCGCCCGTTCTTCGACCGGCGCAAGATGGCGTGGGACGATCCGGAGATGTGGATCGATCTCTCGCTGCGCACGGCGTTCCACGCGTCGGCGACCGACCTGTGGCAATGGCTGCTGGACCAGCCGGTCTGGTGGTCGCTGGCCGAGAAGCCGCGCTTCCGCCCGCGCCTGCTCGCAGTGTTCGAGGCACGGGTCCCGCCGATGCCGCGCGCCAACTTCGATGCGCTGGCCGAGTTCTTCGGCTTCGACCGGGTGGAGGCCGGCCTCGATCACGCCGGGCTGATGGCGCTGCGCGAGGCGATGGACGATGCGTGGATCGAGATCCGCGACGAACGCTTCCGCGACGGCATCCGCCCGTCGGATCCGCCGCCGTGGAGCGAAGGCGCGGCCGAACACCGGCTCGCCCGCCGGCGTCGTGCGGAACAGCGCGCGGAGCAGGACAAGGACGCGGCCGAAAGCGCCGAGCGTGCGCGCCGCGGACGCTGGATCGCGCAGGTCGCCGAACACGACTACCCGCACCTGCTGGCCGGGCACGCGATCGGATGGCGCGATCTCGGGCGCCTGCTGCGTCCGGGCTATCCGGGCAGGTTGCGGGACGTACTGAGCGAACTCGGCTGCGACACCGGCGACGCGCTGCCCGACACCGTTTCCGCGCCGCAGGTGCGCTTCTGGCTGGCGGCGGGCGACGCCGGCGCGTGGTCGTGGCCGCGCGCAGGATTCCTCGCCGCACGCACGCTGGTCGCCCTGGCGATCTTCGGCGTGCTGATCGGACCGGTCGCCGGGCTCGTCGATCTGCATCCCGGCATCGGCCCCCGACTCGCCATCGGCCTGTGCGCGGCCTTCGTCTACGCGAGGCTGGGATGAGCCCGCGCCGCCTGCGCACCGCGACGACGCGCGCCGCACGCCGGAGAGCCGCATGAACCGGGCGTTCGCGGCCCTCGGCCTCTCGCCCGACGCCGACGAGCGCGCGATCAAGCGTGCCTACGCCGCGCAGTTGAGGACCGTGCGCCCGGACGAGGACCCGGAAGGCTTCCAGCGGCTCAACGAGGCCTACCAGGCCGCGCTCGAGCACTGCGCCGCACGCGCCACCGCGCCGCCGGTTCGCCTCCCCGCGCCGACGCCCGCGGAGGAGGCGCCTGCCGCATCGGCCGCACCGCCCGCGCCGCGCCCGCGTACGCCGCACCGCGCGCCGTCGCCTCCGCTCCCCGACCCGATCGCGACGCCGCCGGAAGACGCGGCGTTCGACATCGCCCACTGCCTGCGGCTCGCCGCGAACTGGGACCACCAGCCGCTGGTCGCGTGGCTCGACACGCAGGCGTCGCTGTGGTCGCTCGACGGCAAGGCCCGCAGCGGCCGCGTACTGTTGCTGACCATGGCGCACGAGCGGCCGCCGGTCGCCGACCACAACTTCGAAACGCTGGCCAAATGTTTCGGCTACTACGACCTGCACGCCGGCCACGATTTCCTCGCCGTGCGCGAACTGCGGGCGGAGCTGCATGCACGGTGGCGCGAGGCGCGCAGGAACGGGCAGCAGAAGGAAACGCAGGCCTGGAACCCGGGCAGCGTGGCCGAACTCTCCGGCACGTCGATGTGGCAGGCGGGCCAGCGGCCGCCGACGACCGGCTCACAGCAGGACTGGTCGCGGCTGGAGTTCGATCCGGCCCGCAAACCGCGCCCGCACAAGGAAGGGACTTTCGGACTCTGGCTGCTGGGCCTCATCATCCTCGCGGTGCTCCTGTCCGGTCTGCTGGATGGTCACCGCTGATCCGGATCCCCGACGCATGCCGACCGCCTTCCACCTGCTGGGACTCGCCCCCGACGCCGACGAGCGCGCGATCAAGCGCGCCTACGCGGCGCGGCTGAAGACCTCGCGCCCGGACGAGGATCCGGAAGGCTTCCAGCGGCTCAACCAGGCCTACCAGACGGCGCTGGCGCACTGCGCCGCGCACGGCGCGGTGCGGAGGCCGCTGCCACTCGATCCACAGCAGCTCGATCCACGGCAGCTCGATCCGCCACGGCTCGATCCGCCGCCGCATCCGCGAACGCCGGCTCCCGCGGCGGAGGCCGGGCCCGTCGTCGAAGACCTGCCACGTACCGCGCCGTCGGCGGCCCCCGCCGGCGAAACGACGGATCGGCCACCCGCCGTCCCGCCGCCGCTCCCGCCCGTCCGCTGGCGGACGCAGAACCCCGTGCCGGGCACGTTCCCGGCGAACGGCCCCGCCGCGGCGCCCGCGTTCGACATGGACACGTTCTTCCGCGAACTGCATGCGCGCGCCGGTCGCGAGCCCGTGGCCGCGTTCCGCGCCTGGCTGGTCGGCCACGAGGCGCTCTACGCGATGGCGCTGAAGGATGCCCTGGCCGTTCCGCTGGTGCATTTCCTCGGCGGCGTTCCGCCCCTGCGCCGCGAACACCTCGACGAGGTGCTGCGCTTCTTCGGCCTCGACACCGTGAGCCCGCGCACGCAGCGGCTGGAAGCGGCACTGCACCGGCTGCGCGAGAACGCCCTGCGCGACGGCCCGGACTGGGAGCGGATCATGACCCGCCCCGCCGACGGCGGCCCGCGCCGCCCCGCCAGCGTGCGCAGCAGCGGCGGCGGCATCCCGCTGTGGCCCATCCTGGTCGGGCTGTACGTGCTCAGCCGGATCGCCAGCTTCTTCGCGCACGCATGACCCCGCATGCCCTCCGCCTGCTGGGACTCGGCACCGACGCGGACGAACGCGCGATCAAGCGCGCGTACGCGGCGCGGCTGAGGACCACGCGCCCGGACGAGGATCCGGAAGGCTTCCAGCGGCTCAACGAGGCCTACCAGGCGGCGTTGCACTGGGCGAGGCAGCAGCCGGTGCGACCGGTGCCGCCGCCGGTGGCGCAGATCGACGGTGAAGCCCGCGTCGCCATGCACGTGGAAGCGACCGCCGGCCCCGCTGCCGAACCGGTCGCGGAAGCCGGCGTCGCACCGGACACGGAGGTCGCACCGCCGGTCGCCGAGGGCGGCACGACGTTCCGTTTCGAGGCGCCGCCGCTGCAACCGTCGTTGCCGTCGCTGCCACCCGCGCCACGGCTGCGGGTGAGCCCGGCCACAACCGATGTCGACGACGACGACGAGGAGGTCGTGCCGCCGCCCGCGCCGGCGCGGCTGCGCATCCATCACATGCCGCCCGCGGCGGACACGCCCGCCGCCGACATGGCGGATCCGGCGCCGCCGCCCGCCGCACCGCCGCCGCGGCTGCGGGTGTCGGAGGCACCGCCCGCGCCGCCACCGCCGGAAGACGCCCCGCCGTGGCGCCGCCTGCGGGTCGCCAGCAGTCCGCTGGCGCCGGCCCCGGAGCCGGTCGGCGCGCCGGCCGAGGACGAGGTGCCGCTCGATCCGGCGCGGTTCCATCGCGACTGCCTGACGCTGGCCGCGAACGGCACGCGGGCGGAGTTCGAGGCCTGGCTGCGGGCGCAGCCGGCGCTGTGGTCGATCGTGCGCAAGGCGGCGCTCGGCCGCGGCCTGTTCGACCTGCTGCGCACGCAGCTGCCGCCGGTGCCCGAGGTGCAGTTCGACGTGATCGTCGCGTTCTTCGCCATCGACGATGTGCACAGCGGCTACGACCCGCTGGTGGTGCAGCAACTGCGCACGACGCTGCACGAGGCCTGGAGCGTCGCGCGCGATCTGGCCGGCGACGCGGCAATCGAGATTCCGGTCAAGCGCGGCTGGCCGGTCTACGGCGCGGCGCGCACGACCGCCGCACGCGCGAAGCTGGAACAGCGGCAGCGCGAGAAAGTGGTGGCGCAGCTGGCGGCCGCGCGCCATCCCGAACTGCTCCGGCGCTGGTCGTGGTGGCGGCTGTTCCGCAACGTGCTGTCGCGGCAACGCGTGGCCGAAGTGGCGAACGCGGTCGAGCAGCTCGGCGATGCCCCGGGTGACCGCTTCGATCCGCGCGCGCTGCGCTTCTGGCGGCAGGCGGCCGACGAGACGCGCTGGTCGTGGCCACACACGTTCCTGGTGTTCTCGCGCTGCCTCGCGGCGGCGCTGGGCGTGGTCGCGCTGCTGCTGGCGATCAGCCTGCCGATCGTGATCGACGAAGGTGGCTGGGGCCTGTACGTCGGCATCGGCGGCGGCGTGCTGGCCACGACCTTCGGTACGTGGCTGGGCTACGCCTCGATCCGCCATTTCGTGCGCTGGCAGTCGGAAGACGATCCGCCACCGGGACTGCTCCGCGGGCTGCATCGCGCCGCGGTGCCGCTGCTGGCGCTGCTGGGCATCGGCATCAGCCTCGGCCGGACCGTGGATGCCGCGGCGATCGCGATCGTGCTGTTCGCGACGATCGTGGCGATCCGCCGGCAGTCGGCCCGCAACGGCGCGCTGCTGCCGCACATCGACTGGGATGCGCACGCGGGCTGGGGCCTGCTGCGACTGGTGCTGCTGCTGGTGGGCGTGGGGACGTTCAGCCTGTTGGCGATCTTCGCGGACGGCGGCCCGCCCTTCTGCCTCGCGCTGGCCGGGCTGGCGCTGCTGTTCTGGGGCATCGACCGCGTCCGCCAGCGCCGACGCGCGCCCCGCTGAACGACGCCGCCTATCGTTCTGCTGCGCCAGTCACAGCGGTACAGCTTCGCGGCGGCTATGGTGAGGCCCCCGCCGCGCGCCGTCGGCATCACCGGAACCACCCCCATGGCCATCTTCCAGTCCGGCTCGAGCAAGAAGGACGCCGAGACGCCCAGCTTCGCCGCGCGCGAAGCGACGCCCCCGCCCACCGCCAACACCGACTTCGCGCCGGCCACCTTCCCGCGCGCCGGTGCGACCGCCGCGGCGCCCGCGCCGGCCACCAAGGAGTCGCTGATCGCCGCCGACCTGACCATCGAAGGCAAGATCGAAGGCTCCGGCCACGTCCGCATCGCCGGCCGCTTCAAGGGCGACGTCAACGTGCAGGGCGACCTGTCGCTGGAGCGCGGCGCCAAGCTCAACGGCGGCGTGCGCGCGAAGAAGGTCATCGTCGCGGGCGAACTGGAAGGCAACATCGAATCGGCCGCGCGCGTCGAACTGCTGGAAACGGCGGTGCTGATCGGCGACACCAAGGCCGGCACGCTGACCGTCGCCGCCGGCGCCAAGATCCGCGGCCACGTCGACTGCGGCTGGGAAAGCACCAGCGCGCCGAAGCCGGACGCCAAGGCCGACGCCGCCGAAGGCTGAGCGGCCCGGCCGTGAGCCAGCCCCCCCGACCCGGCACCGCGGGTGCCACCCGCGAGTGCCCGCACTGCAAGGCGACGATCCTCGAAACGTCGGTCGTCTGCCCGGCGTGCAAGCATTACCTGCGCTACGACAGCGACGCCCGCCCGGCGACGCCGGCGCAGGTGCCGCTGCACGTGGAAGGCACCATCCGCCATCCCGCCGACGGCGAGGCCTGGGAATACTCGGTCGTCGTGGTGATCCGCGACGCCCGCGGCCAGGAAATCGCGCGCAAGGTCGTCGGCGTCGGCGCGATGCACGCCGGCGACGAACGCAGCTTCAGCCTCGCGGTGGAAGTGTTCGAGGCCAAGGGCACAAAGCCGCGGAAGCATTGAGCGCGGGACCGTTGCAACGGTCGTTCCCGTAGAGCGGAGCGAAGCTCCGCTACCCCGTATCCGGAAAGGTGGACTGCGTCCGTCATCGGCAAACCGGTAGAGCGGCCTTCAGGCCGCTGCTCTTCATGGCATCCGGGAAAGACAGCGGCCTGAAGGCCGCTCTACCGAGGCAACCGAAGCGGTGATCAGCCCTTGCCGTCGTCGCAGGCGTCGCAACCGGCGCAGCCGGCGGCGGCCTTCGGCACCGGCGCGATCCGTTTGCCGATCGTGCGCAGCCATGCGGGGCGGCCCTCGCGCACCAGCGGCAGTGCCAGCGCGATGCGCAGGCGGCGCGCGGCACCGGGCGCCTGCTTGCGGAACACGACCCACGCGCTGACCAGCACGGCGATCGCGATGATCGCGTACTGCACGGCGAGCGAGGCGGTCATCGCGTTCACCCCGCGCCGAGCGCGACGGCGATCTGGTACGTCAGCAGCGACATGACGTACGCCAGCCCGAACAGGTAGCCGGCGGTGATGCCCACCTGCTTCCACGAATGCGTCTCGCGCTTGATCGTCGCCAGCGTCGACACGCACATCGGCGCGTAGATGTACCAGACCAGCAGCGACAGCGCGGTCGCCAGCGACCAGTCCTGCGCGATCAGCGGCGACAGCGCCTGCGCGGCCGCGGTGTCGTCGGTGGCGGACAGCGCGTACACGGTGGCGAGCGAGGACACCGCGACTTCGCGTGCCGCGAGGCCCGGGATCAGCGCGATGCAGATGCGCCAGTCGAAGCCCAGCGGCGCGAACACCACGGTCATCGCGTGGCCGATGCGGCCGGCGAAGCTGTAGTCGATTGCCGGGCCGGCCGCGCCCGCCGGCGGCGCCGGGAACGACAGCAGGAACCACAGCAGGATGGTCAGCGCGAGGATGATGCCGCCGACACGCTTGAGGAAGATCGCTGCGCGCTCCCACAGCCCGATCGCGAGATCGCGCACCTGCGGCACACGATACGACGGCAGTTCCAGCAGCAGCGCGTGCTCGCCGCGATCGCGCCGCCAGCGCTTCATCAGCCAGGTGACGATCAGCGCACTGCCCACACCCGCCGCGTACAGGCCGAACAGCACCAGCCCCTGCAGGTTGAGTACGCCGGCGACTTCGCGCCGCGGGATGAACGCGCCGATCAGCAGCGCATACACCGGCAGCCGCGCCGAGCAGGTCATCAACGGCGCGACGAGGATCGTGGCGAGGCGGTCGCGCGGGTCCTGGATGCTGCGCGTCGCCATGATGCCCGGCACCGCGCAAGCAAAGCTGGACAGCAGCGGGATGAAGCTGCGCCCGGACAGGCCGGCCTTGAACATCATCCGGTCGAGCAGGAACGCCGCACGCGGCAGGTAGCCGGATTCCTCCAGCGCCAGGATGAAGGCAAAGAGGATGAGGATCTGCGGCAGGAACACGATCACGCCGCCGAGGCCGGCGATCACGCCGTCGACCATGAGGCTCTTCAGCGGCCCCTCGGGCATCGTCGCGCCGACGCGCGCGCCCAGCCAGGCGATGCCGGCGTCGATGCCGTCCATCAGCGGCGTCGCCCAGGCGTACACCGCCTGGAAGATCAGGAACATCACCAGCGCGAGCGCCAGCAGCCCGAACACCGGATGCAGCAGCCAGCGATCCAGCGCGTCGTCGATGCGCGCGGTGCGGCTGGGCATGCGCACCGCGAGTTCCAGCAGGCGGCGGGTCTCGGCGTGGGGATCGGTGTCCCCGGCCAGGCGCTGCTCCGGCGGATGCGGCCGTTCGGCCATCGCGTCGAGCTGCGCGACCAGCGCGCGGCCGCCGTCGCGATGCACGGCCACGGTCTCGACCACCGGCACGCCCAGTTCGCGACGCAGCACGTCCAGGTCGATGTCGATGCCGCGGCGCCGCGCGGCGTCCATCATGTTCACCGCCAGCACCATCGGCCGGCCCAGTTCGCGCACTTCCAGCGCAAAGCGCAGGTGCAGGCGCAGGTTGGTGGCGTCGACCACGCAGACCAGCACGTCCGGCGCCGGCTCGCCCGGATAGAAGCCGCGGCAGACGTCGCGGGTGACGGCTTCGTCGAGGCTGGCGGCGTTCAGGCTGTAGGCACCGGGCAGGTCCAGCAACACGAAGCTGCGGCCCGACGGCGACTGCATCCGGCCTTCCTTGCGCTCCACGGTGACGCCGGCGTAGTTCGCCACCTTCTGGCGGCTGCCGGTCAGCAGGTTGAACAGCGCCGTCTTGCCGCAATTGGGGTTCCCGACCAGCGCCAGGCGCAGCGTTGACGCGGCGGCGTTCATGGCGCGACGGCCTTGCGCAGCTGGACGCGCGCGGCCTCGGCGCGGCGCAGGGCGAAGCGGGTGAAGCCGATCTGCACCAGCAGCGGCTCGGCGCCGAACGGCCCGGCCGCGACCACCGACACCGGCTCGCCCGCGACGAAGCCCAGCTCGCGCAGGCGGCGCGCGATGGCGTCGTTCGGGCCCTGGTCCTGCACGGCGTCGATCACCGCGACGGTCCGG
The DNA here is from genome assembly GCF_056313745.1 of Lysobacter sp. DMC97. Classification (NCBI taxonomy): domain Bacteria; kingdom Pseudomonadati; phylum Pseudomonadota; class Gammaproteobacteria; order Lysobacterales; family Lysobacteraceae; genus Lysobacter; species Lysobacter sp. DMC97. Next base: position 84,697 of record NZ_JBQUZR010000005.1, read on the forward strand.
GGCTGCAGTTCGGTCAGCGTCACGCCTGCCCCCAAATAGGAATTGTTCTCATTCTATACCAGCGTCCCTGTCTGCAAACCGATCCGGGTCAAATTCCGGACATGAAGGGCCCGCGGCGGCCACGCCTGCCGCCGCCGCGGCCTGTTGCCGTGGATGACCGCCCCCACCGGGTCAGCGGATATCATGCGGCGCATCGCCAAGGAGAGCCGCGACGCATGTCCGATTCGCTGCAACACCACCGCAATGGCCCGGTCGTCCGGCTCCGCCTGCACCGCCCGGACCTGCACAACGCCTTCGATGCCGACCTGATCGGCGCCCTGACCGCGGCGCTGATCGCCCTCGGCGAGGACCGCTCGGTGCGCGCGGTGGTGCTGGAAGCCGCCGGCACCAGCTTCTCCGCCGGCGCCGACCTGAACTGGATGCGCGCGATGGCCTCGGCCACCGAGGACGAGAACCGCACCGACGCCCTCGCCCTCGCCCGGCTGATGCGGGTGCTGGACGAACTGCCGCATCCCACCCTCGCCCGCGTGCACGGTGCCGCGTTCGGCGGCGGCGTGGGGCTGATCGCCTGCTGCGACATCGCCATCGGCGTGCCCGAGGCGAAGTTCGGCCTGACCGAAAGCCGCCTCGGCCTGCTGCCGGCCGTCATCTCGCCCTACGTGATCGACGCCATCGGCGCGCGCCAGGCGCGGCGCTGGTTCGCCACCGCCGAGACCTTCGACGCCGCCGAGGCCCTGCGCATCGGTCTGCTGCACGCGGTCGTGCCCGCCGACGCGCTGGACGAGGCCGTGACCCGCCAGCTCGACCTGCTGCTGCGCGCCGGCCCGTACGCCGCCAGCGAGGCCAAGGCGCTGGTGCGCCGGGTCGCCACCGGCCACGACCGCGACAGGCTCGGCAAGGACAACGCCGACCTGATCGCGCGCCTGCGGGTCTCGCGCGAAGGCCAGGAAGGCATCGGCGCCTTCTTGGAGAAGCGCAAGCCCGCCTGGGCGCCCTGACGCCCGCACCCGCCTCGACCGGAGCCACGCCGCCATGCTCGACCACCTCGGGTTCGCCGTCGCCGACTACCCCCGCAGCCGCGCCTTCTACGAACGCGCGCTCGCCCCGCTGGGCATCGGCGTGCGCATGGACGTGACCCGCGAAATGACCGGCGGCTACGCAGGCTGCGGCTTCGGCACGGAAGGCGGCCGCCCGCAGTTCTGGGTCGGCACCGGCAGCGGCGGATCGGGCCACGGCATGCACATCGCGTTCACCGCGAAGACCCGCGCCGAGGTCGACGCCTTCCACGCCGCGGCGCTCGCCGCCGGCGGCACCGACAACGGCGCGCCCGGCCTGCGTCCGCACTACCACCCGCACTACTACGGCGCGTTCGTGCTGGATCCGGACGGCCACAACGTCGAAGCCGTGTGCCACGCTCCGGAATGACCATGACCGCGCCCATCCTCAACATCGCCGACGTCGAGACGATCGACCTGGCCGAACGCTCGCGCCAGCGCGGCAGCGACCGCATGCCCGCCGAGCGCTTCGGCGGCCGCATCGGGCCGATCGGACCGAAGGTCGGCGCGCGCCGGCTCGGCTACAACCTCACCATCGTCGCACCGGGCAAGGCCGCGTTCCCGAAGCATTCGCACTACGTCAACGAGGAGATGTTCTTCATCCTCGACGGCACCGGCGAACTGCGCCTCGGCGACGCCGTGCATCCGGTGCGCGCCGGCGACGTCATCGCCTGCCCGCCCGGCGGCCCGGAGACCGGGCACCAGTTGTTCAACACCGGCAGCGTCGACCTGCGCTACCTCGCGGTCAGCACCATGGACTTCCCGGAAATCTGCGAATACCCCGACTCCGGCAAGTTCCTCGCCATGAGCGGCATGCCGCCCGGCGCTTTCCGCACCCTCGGCCGCGCCGCCGACGGCCTCGACTACTGGGACGGCGAGTGAGCCCGACCGCGAACGTCGCCCGGGCTCTCGAAGCCCTCCCCTTCAAGGGGAGGGTTTGGGTGGGGATGGGGTCGGCGGCGCGAAGGCCTGAAACCCGGCACATCGTGGCTGGATGGTGCCGGCATGGAGGCGATGACATGGAAGGACAGGCCAACGACCGCATCCGCATTCCGAAGCTGCAACGCACGCTGCGCAAACGCATGACGGACGCCGAAAACGCGCTGTGGCACCTGTTGCGAGGCAGACAACTGGAAGGCTGCAAGTTCCGGCGGCAGCATCCGTACGGCGACTACATCCTCGACTTCGTCAATCTCGAACTCCGGCTCGTGATCGAAGTCGACGGCGGCCAGCATGTCGACTCCGCCGCCGACGCACGACGCGACGCGCTGCTGCGCGACAGCGGGTTCACCGTGCTGAGGTTCTGGAACCACGACGTACTCACGAATGGGATTGCCGTCGCCGACGAAATCACACGCGCCATCACGCGGCTGAAGCAAACCCATCCCCACCCCGGCCCTCCCCTTGAAGGGGAGGGAGACGACACCGGCAACCTCAATCCGCGCGTTCGCACCGACAGCGCCCACAGCAAGAGCGGGACCTGATGTTCTCCAAGATCCTCATCGCCAACCGCGGCGAAATCGCCTGTCGCGTGATCCGTACCTGCCGCCGGCTGGGCATCCGCACGGTCGCGGTGTATTCCGACGCCGATGCCGACGCGCAGCACGTGCGCCAGGCCGACGAGGCCGTGCACATCGGCGGCGCGCGGCCGCAGGAAAGCTATCTGTGCGGCGACGTCATCCTCGACGCGGCGCTGCGCACCGGTGCGCAGGCCATCCATCCGGGTTACGGCTTCCTCAGCGAGAACGCGGACTTCGCCGACGCGGTGGAAGCCGCGGGCGTCGTCTTCATCGGCCCGAAGGCGGGGTCGATGCGCAAGATGGGCAGCAAGGCCGGCGCGAAGCAGTTGATGCAGGCCGCCGGCGTGCCGGTGGTACCGGGCTACACCGGCGAGGACCAGTCGCCCGAGCTGCTGCAGCGCGAGGCCGACGCGATCGGCTATCCGCTGATGATCAAGGCCGCGCACGGCGGCGGCGGCAAGGGCATGCGCATCGTGCGCGGCAGCGCGGAGTTCCTGCCGAACCTCGAAAGCTGCCAGCGCGAGGCGCGCAACGCCTTCGGCCGCGACCGCGTGCTGCTGGAGCGCTACGTCGAGAAGCCGCGCCACATCGAGATCCAGATCTTCGGCGACGCGCACGGAGAGGTCATCCACCTCAACGAGCGCGAATGCTCGGCGCAGCGCCGCTACCAGAAGGTGCTGGAGGAGTCGCCCTCGCCCTTCCTCACGCCGGAACTGCGCGCGGCGATGGGCGCGGCTGCCGTGCAGGCCGGGCGCGCGATCGACTACCAGAACGCGGGCACGGTCGAATTCATCGTCGGCCAGGATGCCGATGGAAAGCCGGGCGGCTTCTACTTCATGGAGATCAACACGCGCCTGCAGGTCGAACATCCGGTCACCGAGTACGTGACGGGACTCGATCTCGTCGAATGGCAGCTGCGCGTCGCCGCCGGCGAACCGCTGCCGCTGGCGCAGGACGCCATCGCGCGCCACGGCCATGCCATCGAAGTGCGGCTGTACGCTGAAGATCCCGAAGCCGGCTTCCTGCCCGGCTCCGGCAAGCTGACGCGCCTGCGCCTGCCCGCGCCGTCGGCGCACGTGCGGCTGGACGGCGGCGTGATCGAAGGCGACACGGTCACGATCTTCTACGACCCGATGATCGCCAAGCTGATCGTGTGGGACGCGGATCGCCCGCGCGCCCTCGCCCGCCTGCGCGAGGCGCTGGCGCAGTGCGCGATCGACGGGCCGAAGTCGAACGTCGCCTTCCTCGAACGCCTGATCCGCCATCCCGCGGTGGTCGACGCGACCATCGACACCGGCACGCTCGATCGCGCGCTGGACGACTTCATGCCGAAGCCCGCGCCGCCGGCGCAGGCGCGTCGCGCGCGCGCCGCCGCGGCGACCGCGCTGCTGCTGCGCGAGGAAGCCTCGACCCGCGCGCAGGCCGCCGGAAGCGGCGATCCCACCTCGCCGTGGGCGTTGGCCGACGGCTGGCGCCTGGGCCATGCCGGGCAGCGCCGGCTGGTGCTGGACGACGGCACGCAGGCGCACACGCTGACCGTGCGCGGCAGCGCCGGCGACTACGCGATCGACGATGCCGATGGCCGCATCGAGGTGCGCGGCGCGCGGATCGAGGCCGATGGCGCGCTCTCCGCGCGTTTCGATGGAGAAGGCTTCCGCCTGCGGCTGGACGCCGACGCCGGTTCCGTCGCATCCTCCCGGATGGACGTGCACGACGGGGAACGCCGCTGGCGCTTCGTGCGGGTGCCGGCGTATCGCCCCGCCGATGCCGAGGCCGCCGGCGCCGGGGATCGCGCGCTGGCGCCGATGCCGGGACGGATCGTGCTGATCCGCGCACAGGTCGGGGACCAAGTCGAAGAAGGCCAGGAACTGCTGGTGATGGAAGCGATGAAGATGGAGTTGACGCTGAAGGCCCCGCGCGCCGGCACGGTCGCCGAAGTGCGCGTGGCCGCCGGCGATTTCGTCGAGGCCGACGCCGCACTGGTGGTGCTGGCGTCATGACCCTGCGCCTGCGGCTGGCCGCTCTCGCGCTGCTGGCGCTGCCGCTGGCCGGCTGCGTGTCGTTCGAGGTCGCGCCGGTGGCGACGATGGGCTGCGATGCCGCCCTCGCCGGCGCCTGGCTGCCCGAGAGCGGCGACATCGGGCCGGGCGACAAGCCGCTGGTCGCCTCCGCCGAATGCGTGCTGTCCGCCCCGAACGGCGCGGGCGGACCGGACACCCAGCATTTCTCGACCTTCGATTTCGACGGCGACCACTACATCGCGGTCAGTGCCGACGACGCCAAGGCCGTGACCGACACCGCGGGCCACGTCGTCGAGACCTGGCCGAAGACGCGGGTCGAGCTGTACCGCTACCGGCTCGACGGCGACCGCCTGCAGCTCTGGTCCGCGAACGTCGAGGTCGCCCAGACCGTCGGCGGCGACGGCATCACCGTCCACACCGATGCGCCGATCGATCCGGCGACGAAGCAGGCCGCACCCTCGATGTTCGACCACCGTTCCGTCTACCTCGCCGGCGAACGCGACGCGATCGCCGCCCTGCTGCGCCGGAAGGGCGACGCGCTGTACCGCGAGCCGACGCCCGAACGCGTGATGGCGCTGCGCCGGGTCGCATCCGGGGACGCGCCATGACCGACGCCGTCCGCATCGTCGAGGTCGGCCCGCGCGACGGGCTGCAGAACGAGAAGACCCTGGTTCCGGCCGCGGCCAAGATCGAACTGATCGACCGCCTCTCCGCCACCGGCCTGTCCAGCATCGAGGCCACCAGTTTCGTCAGCCCGAAATGGGTGCCGCAGCTGGCCGACGCCGCCGAGGTCTACGTCGGCATCGCCAAGCGCCCCGGCGTGCGCTATCCCGTGCTGGTGCCGAACGAACAGGGCTACGAACGCGCCCGCGCCGTGGGCGTGGACGAGATCGCGGTGTTCACCGCCGCGTCCGAGGCGTTCAACCAGCGCAACATCAACGCGACCATCGCCGAATCGCTGGCGCGCTTCGCGCCGGTGATCGAGCGCGCCCGCGCCGACGGCGTCGCGGTGCGCGGCTACGTCTCCACCGTGCTCGGTTGCCCGTACCAGGGCGAGGTGCCGCTGGCCGACGTGGTCCGCGTCGCGCGCGCCCTGCACGCCATGGGCTGCTACGAGATTTCCCTCGGCGACACGATCGGCGTCGGCACCCCGGGCAAGGCCGCGGCGATGCTGCGCGCCGTGGCCGGCGAAGTGCCGATGGCCGCGCTCGCCGTGCACTTCCACGACACCTACGGCCAGGCGCTGGCGAACCTCCACGCCTGCCTCGACGCCGGCGTGCGCGTGGTCGACGCCGCGGTGTCCGGCACCGGCGGCTGCCCGTACGCGAAGGGCGCCAGCGGCAACGTCGCGACCGAGGACGTGGTCTACCTGCTGCACGGCATGGGCTTCGCCACCGGCGTCGACCTGCCCGCGCTCGCCGACACCGGACGCTGGCTGTCGCGGCTGCTGGGGCGCGACAGCGGCAGCAAGGTCGGCCGGGCGCTGCAGGCGTCGGCGCAGGACCCGGCCCCGTGAACGACGCCCGGCCCGCGTCCGCGCCGCCCCCCGTTTCCGCCGACCAGGCGGACACGCTGGCCGCACTGGACCGCGCCCGCCGGGACACCACGCTCGACGCCGACACCCGCGCGCTGATCGAACGCGCGCACGCGGCGCTGCGCAGCGCCATCGACGAAACCGAATCCGAACGCCTGCGCTACACCGCGCTGTTCGACGCCGTGCCCGATCCGGTCAGCATCCTCGACTGGAACGGCACCGTGCTCGACCTCAACAAGGCCGGCATGGCCGCGTACCGCCGCAAGCGCGAGGAGATCGTCGGCCAGCCGATCGAAGTGCTCAACCCGGACCTGCCGAAGGACCACCTGGAACCGGTCTGGGCCGCACTGCGCCGCGGCGAGACCTACGTGGTCGAGGTCGCGAACATGCGCGGCGACGGCAGCCGCTTCCCGGTCGAGGTGCACACCGCCGGCTTCGAGTACAAGGGCGAGACGCACATGGTCGCGGTGGCCCGCGACCTCAGCGCGCGCTGGCAGGCCGAAGGCCGCTACCGGCTGCTGCTGGAAGCGATCGACGTCGGCGTGATCCTGTTCGACCGCGAGATGCACGTGATCTCAGCGAACCCGGCCGCGCATCGCGCGATCGGCGCCGAGGTGGGCCAGAGCCTGCACACGCTGCTGCTGCCCGAGCACTGGAAGGTGGTCGACGCCCGCGGCCAGCCGCTGGGCTTCCACGACTGGCCCACCACCCGCGCGCTGGAGCAGGCGCAGGTCATCAGCAACAGCGTGGTCGGCCTGTTCAACGTGACCCACCAGCGCATGTCGTGGATCTCGGTGACCACCGTGCCGGTGTTCGAGGCCGACGGCACCACGCCGCAGTACGTGTTCGCGGTGTTCAGCGACGTCACCACGCTCAAGCGCGACAACGTGCTGTTCGACCGCGCGCAGGGCCTGGCCCACATCGGCGGCTGGGAATGGGACCGCGGCCGCCAGCGGCTGTACCTCACCCAGGAAGCGCAGCGCATCCTCGGCCGCAGCCCGGTGCCGCAGACCATCGGCGACATGATCGCCGGCATGGTGCCCGCCGACCGCGGCCGCCTGCGCGTGGCGGTCGACCGCCTGATCGAGAACGGCGGCAGCTTCGACCTCGAACTCCAGAGCCTGCGCAGCGACCACCGCGGCGGCTGGGTGCGCGTGATCGGCGAGGCCGACAGCGGCGACCCCGGCACCTCGCGCATCGTCGGCACGCTGCAGGACATCACCGAACGCAAGCAGGCCGAGGAAACCCTGCGCGTGCAGGCGCGCACCGACCCGCTCACCGGCCTGCTCAACCGCGACGCGATCCTGGGCGAACTCGACCTGCGCATGCGCGACGCGGCGCTGGCCGAGGTCGCGGTGCTGTACGTCGACCTCGACCGCTTCAAGGTGATCAACGACGTGCTGGGCCACGCCGCCGGCGACGAACTGCTGGCCTCGGCCGCGCAGCGCATCTCGCGCGCGGTCGCCGGCGAAGGCCTGGTCGCGCGCTTCGGCGGCGACGAATTCCTCGTCGTCTGCGCGCTGGCCGACGACGACAAGCGCCCCGAACGCATCGCCGAGGCGATCCTGCGCGAACTGTCGGACACCTTCCGCTTCGACAACGAGGAATTCGCGATCACCGCGAGCATCGGCATCGCCCGCGCGCCCGCCGACGGCGAGCGCCCGCAGGCGCTGATCCAGAATGCCGACGCCGCGATGTACGACAGCAAGCGCCGCTCGCACAACGCGTGGCAGGCGTTCACCCCGGCGTTGGCGCAGAGCCAGGCCGACCGGCTGTGGATGGAGACGCACCTGCGTCGCGCCGCGGACAACGGCGAGTTCCACCTCGCCTACCAGCCGCAGGTCGACCTGCTCAGCGGCCGCATCGTCGCCGCCGAGGCGCTGATCCGCTGGCAGAACCACCTGCTGGGCGAACTGCGGCCCGACCGCTTCATCAGCCACGCCGAGACCACCGGCGACATCGTCCGCATCGGCCACTGGGTGCTGCGCGAGGCCTGCCGCCAGGTCGCCGCGTGGCGCGACGCCGGCCTCGGCATCGTGCGCGTGGCGGTGAACGTGTCCTACCGCCAGTTCGTCGGCGAGGACCTCGCCGAAACCGTGCGCAAGCTGCTCGACGAATTCGGGCTGCCCGGCGCCGCGATCGAACTGGAATTCACCGAGCGCGTGCTGATCGAGGACGCGCCCGACACGCTGCGCACCTTCGCCGACCTGCGCGAGATGGGCGTGATGCTGACCATCGACGATTTCGGCGAAGGCTACAGCGCGCTGAACTACCTGCGCCGGCTGCCGATCCACGGCCTCAAGCTCAGCCAGCTGTTCGTCGGCGGCGTGCCGACCAATCCGTCCGACGTCGCCGTCTGCCAGGCCGTGGTCGGCATCGCCCGCAGCCTCAACCTCGGCCTCGTCGCCGAGGGCGTGGAGTCCGAGGCCCAGCGCCAGTTCCTGCTGCGCCTCGGCGTGCCGATCGCGCAGGGCTTCCTGTTCGCGCCCGGCCTGATGCCGGAAGAATTCGCGCGACGCCTCGCACAGACGGGGATGCTGCGACCGGAGGCGCATTGATGCGCTTCGCGTGGACGCCGGCGATCCGGCACCAGTTGCGTTTCTCGATCGCGATAGTCGCGTGGTGCATGTGGTACGTGGTCGCGATGCTGAGCGACATTCCGTCATTGTGGTCCGTGCCCTTCCTGCTCGCGATCTGGATTCGCCCCGCACCTCCATTGCCCAAGGCGGAGTGGTCGTTGCGTCAGATCGTGCCGGCACTCGTGTTCCTCTTGGTGCTCATCGCCCTGGGCTACGCCCTGCACCGGGCCGCTGGTTCGCCGCTCGGGACGTGGAGCATGCGCCTGATCCTCACTGCGACCTGGGGGCTGGGCCTGTACACGTTCGCGCGTGACGCTGCCGCGACTTTCCCCGGCATGACAATGCCCATCCACTCCTCCGAACCGTCCGCCTCATGACGACGCTCGTCATCCGCCCGATCGAACCCCCCGACGACGCGGCCATCGCCGCGATCATCCGCACGGTCATGCCCGAGTTCGGCGCCACCGGCTGCGGCTTCGCGATCAGCGATCCGGAAGTCGACTGGATGACGCGCGCCTACGCCGCGCCGCGTTCGGCGTATTTCGTGGTCGAGCGCGACGGCACGGTCGAAGGCGGCGGCGGTGTCGCGCCCCTGACCGGCGGCGACGCCGACACCTGCGAACTGCGCAAGATGTATTTCCTGCCGAGCCTGCGCGGGCTCGGCGCCGGCGCCGCGCTGATGGCGCGCTGCCTCGACGCCGCGCGCGATTTCGGCTTCCGCCGCTGCTATCTCGAAACGCTCACCGGCATGGACGCGGCGATGCGGCTGTACGAACGCAGCGGCTTCCGCCGCATCGACGCGGCGCTCGGCGCCACCGGCCACGGCGGCTGCAACACGTTCTACGCGAAGGACCTCGCGGATCACTGACCCACGGACGGGAGACGACCACGATGCGCACCCAGGGCACGCTCGTGAAATGGAACGACGACCGCGGCTTCGGCTTCGCGCGCACGCGCGAGAGCGGCGTCGAGGTGTTCGTGCACATCTCGGAATTCCCGCGCAGCGGCCGGCGCCCGCAGATGGGCGACCCGCTGTCGTTCGAGATCCGCACCGGCAGCGACGGCCGCAAGCAGGGCCACGCGATCACTTGGGACGTGCCGGTGCCGCCGACGGATTTCATGCGTCCGCCACCGCCCGCAACGCCGCGCGCATCCTCGGCGCATGCGCAGGCGCAGCGCCCCGCGTACGCGCCTGCACGCACGAGCACACGCCTGCATGCACAGACCTACACGCGCGACCGCACGCGCCCGTCGCGGAAAAGCCGCAGCGCGGTGCCGGTGATCCTTGTGCTGACGGTGGGCTCCGCACTCGGCTGGTACTTCGGACGCAGCGAGGTGCCGGCCGCCGTGCCCGAAGCGATTTCGGCGCCGGCGCCGGCGCTGGCACCGTCGTCCGCGCCTTCGATCGTCGATCCGCAGCCGGCCTTCCGCTGCGATGGGCGGAGCCGTTGCCCGGAAATGACCTCGTGCGAAGAGGCGAAGTGGTTCCTGCACCACTGCGCGGGCACGCTCAGCGACGGCGATGGCGACGGCATTCCCTGCGAAGACCAGTGGTGCGGCCACTGACAAGCGCCGCGGCGTCGGGCCTGCGATGAACGGCCCGGGTCATCATGGCGATGACCCGGGCATTGGTCGCGCGATCAGATCGACCGGAACGGATACAGCGGCAGGTCCATTCCACGACGCGCATGCTGCGGGTCCAGCGTGTGCCAATCGACGGCGACACCGTTCGTCCAGTCGCGTGCGACCTTCGCCAGCATCGCGAGCGCATCCGACGCGGCATCCTCGGCTTGCGCCGCGATTGCGTTGCCTGACGGCGCGACGCTGCCGCGCGTCCACGCCGCCGTCGCGTCGCCGTCGAGGAACGCGGCGAGGGCGGCCTGCAGTGCGGCAGCGTCGGCGCCCCACACCGCCAGACGTTCCGGCAGCGCGCTGCGGCCAATGCGCGAGACGCGGCAGGCGTCGACGACGTCGGCGTCGGCGAGCGTGCCCAGCGCTTCGCGCCACTGCGATGCCGAAGCGCGCAGCGCCGCGTCGTCGCGTGCGGACAGCACCAGCAGATGCGGGCCATCACCGCGCTTGCCTGCCTCGACCGTCGGCGCTTCGTGCAGCACCACGTGCGCGTTGGAGCCACCGAAGCCGAACGAACTGACGCCGGCGACACGGCCCGGCGCACCCTCGCCCGCCCACGGCGCGCGTTCGGTCGCCACCACGAGCGGCAGGCCGGTCTTGCGCAACCGCGGATTCAGCGTCTGCAGATGCAGGTGCGGCACGAGTTCGCCGTGGCGCACCATCAGCGCGGCCTTGATCAGGCCGGCGATGCCCGCCGCGGCTTCGAGATGGCCGATGTTGGTCTTCACCGAGCCCACCGCGCACGGTGCGCTGCGCGATTCGTTGCCCAGCGCTTCGGCGAGGCCCTGGATCTCGATCGGATCGCCCAGCGCGGTGCCGGTGCCGTGCGCTTCGATGTAGCCGACCTGCGTCGGCGCGATGCCCGCCTGCGCCAGCGCGCGACGCACGACCGCGACCTGCGCGACGCGACTCGGCGCGGTGAGGCCGTTGCTGCGACCGCTCTGGTTCACCGCGGAACCGGCGATGACGGCCTGCACCGGATCACCGTCGTGCAGCGCATCGGACAGTCGCTTCAGTACGATCAGCCCGCAGCCTTCGCCGCGCACGTAGCCGTCGGCGCGGGCATCGAAGGTCTTGCAGCGACCGTCGGCGGCCATCATCCCGGCCTGCGAGAAGATCACGCTCATGTCCGCATCGAGCATCACGTTCACGCCGCCGGCGATCGCGAGATCGACTTCGCCCATGCGCAACGCCTGGCAGGCGAGATGCACCGACACCAGCGACGCCGAGCACGCGGTGTCCACCGCCATGCTGGGCCCGAGCAGGCCCAACTGGTACGAGATGCGGTTAGCCGCGATGCTGGCCGCGTTGCCGGTGCCACTGAGCGCGGTGAGTGCGTCGAGCTTCCCGTGCAGGCGACGACCGAAATCGTTGCTGCCGATGCCGACGTAGACGCCGGTGGCGCTGCCCGCCAGAGACTCGGCCGGGATCGCCGCGTCTTCCAGCGCATGCCACGCAGTCTGCAACAGCAGTCGCTGCTGCGGATCCATCTCGCGCGCTTCGGCTTCGGGGATACCGAAGAACGCCGCGTCGAAACGCTCGACGTCGTCGACGAAACCACCCCAGCGCGTGCACGACTTGCCGCGCGTGGCGGGCGTGGCGTCGAAGAGTGCGTCGGCGTCCCAGCGCGAGGCCGGCACTTCGGTGATCGCATCGACGCCGTCGCGCAGCAGCGTCCAGAACGCGGCCTTGCCGTCGGCGCCGGGGAAACGGCAGGCCATGCCGACGATCGCGATGCGGTCGCCCATCGCCACCGCGCGCGCTTCGGGTTGCGCCACGGCCGCGTCCGGCTGCAGGTGCTGCGTCAGCAGGCGGATGTTCGGGTAATCCCACAGCAGCGTCGGCGGCTGCGGCCGGCCGAGCCAGGTTTCCAGCGCCGCGCACAGTTCCACCGCTTCGACCGAGCCGAGGCCGAACTCGACGAAGGGACGATCCAGATCCACCGCCGACGGCGCGATGCGCAGCCGCGTCGCGATGCGCTGCACCAGCCAGTCGCCGACCGAGCCCGCGGGCTGCGCGGCGGCGGCCGGCGGCGTCGGTACGAGGCCGGGCGCATCGTCGAACGCACCGGCGAGATACATCGCGCGCGCATCGCGACGACGCAGCTTGCCGCTGGAAGTGACCGGCAGCGAGCCGGTCTTGAGCAACCGCACCGTGTACGGCACTGCTTCAAACACCGCGGCGACACGGCCGGCGATGCGCTGTGACATCTCGGCGGCGTCGACCTTGCGGCGGAAATCGAGTTCCTGCAGCACGACGAGGCGCTCCTGGCCCTCGTGCTCGATGCTGAAGGCGACGCCGAAACCCGGGCGCAGTTCGTCGCCGCAGGTCTGCACCACGCCTTCGATGTCGGTGGGATAGAGATTGCGGCCGGCGAGGATCACCAGGTCCTTGATGCGCCCGGTGACGTAGAGCCGACCGTCGAGCACCGCACCGAGATCGCCGGTGCGCATCCACGGCCCGCGGCCGTCGGCGGTGTGCGCGCCGAACGCGGCGGCGCTTTCCTCCGGACGCTGCCAGTAGCCGAGCGCGACGCCGCCGTTGTTCACCCAGATCTCGCCGATCGCGCCTTCGGCGCAGGGCTGCAGCGTCGTGGTGTCGACCACCGCCACGCTGTCGTCCATCGGGCCGCAGGCGACCAGCGTGCGCGCGTTGTCGGCGCTGGACGCTTCGAGACGACCCTGCTCCTGCGCCGCGGGATCGACCGCATACGTCACCACGCCCGGCACGCCGGTGACGAGCAGCGTGGCTTCGGCCAGGCCGTAGCACGGCACGAAGTGTTCGCGACGGAAACCGACGCCGCCGAATGCGGCGGCGAAGCGGTCGAGCGTACCGACGCGCACCGGCTCGGCGCCGTTGTAGGCGATGCGCCAGCTCGACAGATCGAGACCCGCGCACTGTTCCGGTGAGATGCGGCGCGCGCAGAGATCGAATGCGAAGTCGGGTCCGCCCGAGTGCGTGGCGCGCTCGCGCGAGATCATCTCGAACCAGCGCAGCGGCCGTTGCAGGAACGCCGCCGGCGACATCAGGTGGCAGCTGATGCCGACGTACAGCGGCTGCAGGATGCCGCCGATCAGGCCCATGTCGTGGTACGGCGGCAGCCAGGAGACGCAGGTCGAGGCGTCATCCAGTTCAAAGAACCGGCGGATGCGCTCCGAGTTGTCCAGCAGGTTGGCGTGCGACACCATCACGCCCTTGGGCACGCCGGTGGAACCGGAGGTGTACTGCAGGAACGCCAGCGTGTCGCCATCGGAGCCCGACGGCCGCCACAGCGCGTGGTCGTCGGCGGGCACGGCGTCGACCGACAGCCAGTGCAGCGGCGGCATGTCGTCGAGTTCGGCGGTCAGCGCGCGCAGGCGCCCTTCTTCGGCGGCGATGGTGAGCACCACCACCGCGTGCGAGTCCTGCACGATCGCCTTCACGCGCGGCAGGTTGCGCGCATTGCGCGGCGGATACGCCGGCACCGCGGTCATGCCGGCGTAGAGGCAGGCCATGAACGCGACGACGTAGTCCAAGCCCGGCGGCAACAGCAGCAGCGCGCGCTCGCCAAGGCCGGCCAGCGACTGCAGCCGCGCGCCGACGGCACGGGCGCGGCGATCGAGTTCGGCGTAGGAGATCGGGACCCGGATCTCCTCTTCGCCGTCCTGCAGGAAGGTGTAGGCGAGGCGCTCCGGCTGCACCTGCGCGTGGTGTCGCAGGATCTCGTCGAAGGTGTTCGGCGGGTTGGTCATGCGCGTGGACATGCAGTCGGTTCCGGACTCAGGCCTGTGCGGGCTGCGCCGACGGCGCCTTCACCACGACCTGCCCCTTCGAGGTGTCGTGCTGCATCTTCTCCCACAGGCGCGTGACCGGCAGCGTCTGGTAGGCATCGTTGAAGCGCTCGATCACCGGCACCTCGGCATCGCTGAACACCGGGTGGTAGACGGTGAAGAACAGCACCACGCGCACGCTGTCGCTGTCGTTGCGCACCGAGTGCACGTAGGAGTCGTCGAACACCATCACCTTGCCCTCTTCCCACGCGCGGGTCTCGCCGCCGCAGGTGACGGTGCAGTCGCGCGGCACGATCAGCGGCAGATGCACGCGCAGCACGCCGTTGAACGGGCCGGTGTGCGGCGGCAGGCTGGCCTTCGGGTTGAGCGCGGAGAACATCGCCATCGTGTATTCGAAGCGCGGGATCGAATCGAGCACCGCCGTCGTCACCGGGCACAGCTTCGCGAAATCCTCGTTGCGCTTGCCGAACAGGTACAGGTAGAAGCTGTTCCAGCCTTCGTGCTTGTTGCCCTGGCCGCCGCGGTACATCTGGAACTTCTCGCGCTGGTTGGCCAGCACATTCTCCAGCTCGGCGCGGATCTGCGGATACGCGGCTTCCAGGCGCGCGGTGAAGTCGTACTGCGAGGCGTCGTAGAAGGCGTGCGCGGGCACGCCGGGGATGAACAGCGGCGGCGTCTGCAGCGGATGCGTGTACGGCGACGGCTTCTTCGCCACCGGCTTGGCCAGCACGTCGAACACCGACGTGATGCCCAGTGCCTGCATGCCGCGCTGCACGGTCGGCAGCGCATCCAGCGCCTGGTAGGCATCGCGCAGCGCTTCGAGATTGCCGGCGCGGGTGCTGCACAGCGCTTCGATCAGCTCCGGCGCGGGGGCGTTCTGCTTGCCGCCGATGCGGAGCGCGCGGCCCAGTTGCAGCATGCGCCCGGAGAGGCGCATGCCCCAGGCGGCCGTGGTCGGGAACATCCGCGGCCCGAGCAGGGCGCGGCGGGTGGGCGCGAGCGTCAGTGCGATCACGGGCAACAGCAGCAACGACAGCGCGACGGCGACGAACAAGAGGACGGGGTTCATGCGAGGGATCTCCGCATCAGCGAGTTGAGGACGATTCGGAAGACTCGGACGGAACGCCGAGCCCGGGATATGGACCGCAGGGATATCGGAAAGCGGGGCGTGGCGCTCAGCGCGGCGCTTCGTGCGCGGCGGCCGGCACCGGGGCCGGGGCCGACATCGGAGTGACGGGTACCGGCAGGTCGTCGGCCGCGAAGATCCGCGCGCCCAGCGCGTAGCTCCAGGCCGACATCGCGGTGACCATCAGCAGCGTGCACAGCGTGCCGACGACGATGCCGAAGGCGTCGGGGAAGTGGCGGAACAGGCGTTCGACCGTCGCCTCCATCGCGATCGTGCAGCCGGTGAGCAGCAGGACCGGCAGCGGATTGCGTCGCGCCGCGAGCAGCGCACGGGCGAATGCGGCCAGGCCCTCGAGCCGACCGATCACGACCGTGGCGGCGACGAACGTCACCGGCATCGCCGCGGCGAACAGCGCCATCTTGAAATGCAGTTGCGCTTCGAGCGACAGCTTCCCGGGATTCGAGAGCACCGTGGCGGCCACGATCTTGCCGTCGTGGAACACCGTCCAGACGAGTGCAATCGCCAGCGGCAGCCACACGCCCGCCACGAGCGTGGCGGTGATGCCCACCGGCTTCGCGAATGCGGCCCACACGCGCCACGGACGTGGCTTTTCGCCGTGGTCGGCGGCCAGAAACATCGCCATGATCTGCGCGCCAAGGATGCCCGACGCGGCAATCTTGAAGGCGAGGCCGACCTGCGGCACCACCATGAAGAGTTCGATCGTCACCGCCATCAGGATCGTGGTGGCCAGCCAGCGCCAGAGGTAGCGCAGGTACAGGCGACCGGCGTCGCCGATGGACGCCGCGATCTCGGGCATCGCGAGGCGGCGAGGCGCCGGAGGTGCGGCGATCTGCATCGAGGGACTCATGAGGGCATCTCCATGGCCGTGACCTGCGCCGCGACGGATGTCGCGGCAGCGCTTCCGGGCATCGCTTCGAGTTCCGCCGCGACTTGCGCCAGCACGGCGTCGCGCGCGGTGTGGATGAAGAAGTGGCCGCCGTCGTGCATGTGCATCGAGAACCCGCCGCGGGTGTGATCGGCCCAGCCGGCGATCGCGGCTTCGGGGATCATCTCGTCCTCGCGTCCGCCGAAGGCGGTGATCGGACACGGCAGCGCGCCTTCCGGCTGGTGGACGTAGGTCTCCACCGCCGCGAAATCCGCACGCACCATCGGCAGCAGCAGGTCCAGCAGTTCCGGATGCTCCAGCACTTCCACCGGCGTGCCTTCGTACTCGCGCAGGCGGGCGCGGAAATCGGCATCGGACAGCGTGTGCATCGGTGGCCGCGGATACCGGTGGTTCGGCGCGATGTAGCCCGACAGCAGCAGCTTCACCGGCAGGCGCATGCCGCCGCGCCGCATCAGCCGCGCGGTCTCGAACGCCACCAGCGCGCCCATGCTGTGGCCGAAAAAGACCAGCGGCCGCGGATCGGCATCCTGCTGCAGCGCCTGGATCACGCCCAGCGCCATCTCGTCGATGCGGCGCAGCGGCGGCTCGCGGAAGCGCGCGCCGCGCCCGGGGTATTGCACCACCTGCAGCAGCACCTGCTGCGGGATCGCCTGCCGCCAGTCGGCGTACACGTGCGCCGCACCGCCGGCGTAGGGAAAGCACAGCAGCCGCGCGGTCGCGGCAGCGTCGTCGGGGCCCGGCATGCGGGCGATCCAGGGCGAAGGTCGGTTCATGCGGTCACGGGCAAGGGATCGGAAGCGGACACGGCAGCGTCGACGGACGGGGTCCCGGTGTCGGCGAAGGCGTATTCGCGATGCAGGCAGTCCACGGCCTCCTGCACGCCACGCTCGGTCTCGGGGTCATCGGCGAAGGCACGGCAGCGCGGCGCGAGCGCTAGGGCGTCGCGTACGCGCTCGATCACGGTCTCGACGGCGATGTCGGTCTCGACGATGGGTTGCGCGGCCAGGCCGTGTTCGGCCAGCAGCTGGCCCCAGTACGGCTGGTCGAACAGGTTGCCCATCGCCAGCGACGGCACGCCCGCGCGCAGCGTTGCGGCGCTGCCGCCGGCACCGCCGTGATGGATCACGCACGACGCCTGCGGGAACAGCCAGCCGTGCGGCAGTTCGCCGACGAGATGCATGCGATCGGGTGCGGGCACGGAGGGCGGCGGCGCATCGGCGAGCAGCGCCTGCACGATCACCGGCAGCTCCATGCGATCGAGCGCGTCGAGCACCACGCGCAGCTTGGCGTCGATGTGGTCGCCCGCGCTGCTGCCCAGCGTCACCACCACCGGGTTCGGATGACGCTGCAGGAACGCGGCCAACGCGGGATCGGGCGTCCAGTCGGGATCATGCGTCGCGCCGTGCAGGAAGCCGGTGACGCGATGCTGCGGCGACCACTGCGCCGACTCCGGCACGAGGCGCGGACTGATCGCGACCAGGTTCAGGCGCGGCGAATACACGCTGTCGGCAACGACCTCGACCGGACGCAGCCCGTGCGCGGCACGGAATTCGGCCAGGCGATCGCCCCACAGCCAGCGCGAATAGCCCTGCCGCGCGCGCAGTTCCTCGCGCGAGGCCAGCGCCTGCTCGCAGCCGATGCCGGCCGCATTCAGCGTGACGCTGGCCCACGGCAGGCCCAGCGATTCCGCGGCCAGTGCACCGCCGACCTGCAGCCAGTGCGCGATCACGACGTCGCAGCCATCGGCGGCCTCGCGGCAGTCCTCGAACAGGCGATCGAGATCGCCCAGCAGCACCTGCTGCAGCAGCGCGCGGTTCTGCTTGCGCGGATTCGCCTCCGCATGCATGCCGTCCATCATCCTGCGGTAGGCCGCGGCGGCCATCGGGCTGCCCAGCGCATGGAACGCGAAGCCGTGCCGCTGCACGAGATCGGCATGCGCCGCGGGTGCGCCGAAGCGCACGGTGTCGCCGCGCGCGCGCAGGCCGCCGGCCAGCGCCAGCAGCGGCTGCACGTCACCGCGCGTTCCCCAGGTCAGCACTGCCCAGCGCATCGTCGTCGACTCCGTGGCGTCAGGCGGCGGCAACGCCGTCGGGCACGCCCAGCTTGCGGCACAGCGCGCCCACGATCTGGCCGACGGTCGACAGCTCCAGCATCTCCTCGGGGTCGAGTTCGATGGCGAAGGCCTCTTCGAGGTCGTACATCATGTTCATCAGCTTCAGCGAGCTGAGGCCGAGGCTGTCGGTGCTGCGGTCGTCGGCGATCGTGGACGGATCGACGTCGAGCTTGAGCTGCGCCGTCAGCACCCGCAGGGCGGTTTCGCGGATTTCGTCTTGGGTCATCGGTGAATCCTCGGAAGTCGTGTGGTGTTGGCGCATGAGGGATGGGGGGTGCGGATCACGGCGTCGTCAGTTCGGCCTGCCGCGCATCGCTGGCGGTGCCTTCCTGCACGTCGACCTCGCGGAACAGTTCGGCCAGCCGCGCGGCCAGCGTGGTCGCGTGCGGCCGCTTCACCAGCGTGAGGTGGTTGCCCGGCACCGTGATGACGGTCAGCCCGCCCGGCGTGTACGCGCGCCACAGGTCGACGTTCACCGGCGGCGTGTTTTCCGACGCTTCCTCGGCGATGAACAGCACCGCCGGCTGTGCCAGCGGCTGCAGGCGGTAGCGCAGCGCCAGGTCGATGTTGCTGGCGATGCGCGCCATGAACTGCTCGGCGTCGCGGGTGCGGAAACCGCGCGGCAGGATGTCCAGGTCGTACGCGATCTCGAGCACGCGCGCGAAGCGCTTCTTGCTCTTGCGCATGACGTGGTCCATCTTCGCGTGGTCCGGCACCGCTTCCAGTTCGGCGCGGCCGATGCCCAGCTCGAACGTGTCGCAGACCAGCATCAGCGTGTCGAGCAGGCCGTTCGCGCTCTGCGCCTCGCCGTCCATCAGCGCGAGCACGCCGATGCGCTGGCCCGCCGCATCCAGCTGGCGCGCCATCTCGAACGCCACCGCGGCGCCCATCGAATGCCCGCCCAGCAGGTACGGCCCTTCCGGCTGCAACGTGCGCATCTCGCGCACGTAGGCGGCGGCCATCGCCTCGATGCTGGCGTTCGCCTGCGGGTCGAGGAAGCGGCCGTGCGACTGCAGGCCGTAGAACGGCTGCTCGGTGCCCAGCGCACGGGCGAGGTCCTGGAAGCCGAGCACGTCGCCGCCGGCCGGATGCACGCAGAAGAACGGCCTGCGGCCCGGCGCGCCGGCCTGCAGCTGCACCAGCATGCGCTCGTCGGAGGCATCGATCGCCGCGTGCACGCGCTCGCCCATCTCCGAGACGGTCTGCGCCTGGAAGATCGCCGAGACCGGCAGGTCCTGGCCCATGTCCGACGCGACCCGCGCCATCACGCGGTAGGCGCTGAACGATTCGCCGCCGAGATCGAAGAAGTTGTCGTGGATGCCGACGCGGTCGACGCCCAGCACTTCGCGCCAGATCGTGGCGAGCTGCGTTTCCACCTCGTTGCGCGGCGCGACGTACGGCGTGTCCAGCTCCGGACGCACCGCCTGCAGGTAGGGCAGCTTCGCGCGATCGAGCTTGCCGTTGTTGGTCAGCGGGAATTCGTGCAGGTGCACGAAGCCCAGCGGCAGCATGTACTCGGGCAGCGTGCGGCCGAGGAAGGCGCGCAGCGCGGTGGTCGAGATCGGTTCCGGACCGGTGTAGTACATCAGCAGGCCGTCGCGCTGCGCACGATCCTTCGTCACCAGCACCGCGGCACCGGTGACGGTCTCGTGCGCGAGCATCGCCGCCTCGATCTCGCCCGGCTCGATGCGATGGCCGCGGATCTTCACCTGCTGGTCGGCGCGCCCCATGTATTCGAGGTCGCCGTCGGCACGCCAGCGCGCGAGGTCGCCGCTGCGGTACAGCCGCGCACCGACTTCGCCGCTGAAGGGATCGGGCACGAAGCGCTGCGCGGTGAGGCCCGGGCGTCCGGCGTAGCCACGCGCGAGGCCGGCGCCACCGACGTAGATCTCGCCGCACACGCCCACCGGCACCGGCTGCGCATCCGCGTCGAGCACGTACAGCGCGAGATCGGCCAGCGGGCCGCCGACGCGGCGCGCCGGCGGCGCGGTCACGTCTTCCGGCTGCACTTCACGCCAGGTGACGTGCACCGTGGTCTCGGTGATGCCGTACATGTTGATCAGCTTCGACTGCGGGTTCACGCGATGCGCGAACCACGGCCGCAGCGCGGCGTGCTCCAGCGCCTCGCCACCGAAGACGACGTAGCGGATCGCCGACGTCCACGCCCAGTCCTCGGCCAGCGCGGAGCTGTCGAGCAGGCGTCCGAACGCCGACGGCGTCTGCGACAGCACCGTCACGCCGTGCTGGCGCATCAGGCCGGTGAACTCCATCGGCGAACGCGCGACCGTCTGCGGCACCACCACGAGGCGGGCGCCGTGCAGCAGCGCGCCGAAGATCTCCCACACCGAGAAGTCGAAGCAGACCGAGTGGAACAGCGTCCACACGTCCTGTTCGTCGAACGCGAAGCGCTGCCCGCAGGCCGCGAACAGGCGCATCGCGTTGCGATGCGTCAGCAGCGTGCCCTTCGGCCGGCCGGTCGACCCCGAGGTGAAGATCACGTAGGCCAGCGAGTCCGGGCCATGCAGCGGCGCGGGCATGGCATCGGGCTGCGCGGCCAGCGTCGCGGCATCGCGTTCGAGGCAGACCACCTCCGACGCCCAGGCGCGCATGCGCTCCGCGGTCGGACCGCGGCCGATCGCGACGCGCGCGCCGGCATCGGCCACCATGAACGCCGCACGGTCGTCCGGATAATCCGGCTCGATCGGCAGGTACGCGCCACCGGCCTTCAGCACGCCGAGGATCGCGACGATCATTTCCGCCGAACGCGGCAGGCAGATCGCCACCGGCTGTTCGGGACCGACGCCCAGCGCACGCAGATGCTGCGCGAGGCGGTTGGCCTGCGCATGCAGTTCGGCATACGTGAGCGTGCTGCCGCCGAAACTCACCGCCGGGCGCGCCGCATGCCGCACCGCGGTCGCGTCGAGCGCGCGGGCCAGATCGCCCACGTCGTCGAAGCGGCTGCGCGCGCCGCCCAGCGCATGCAGCACCTCGTGCTCGCCGGCGGCCTCCATCACCGGCAGCGCGCGCAGCGGCATCGACGGTGCGGCCAGCGCCGCCGACAGCAGCGTGCGCAGGCTGTCGAGCATGCGCGCGGCGGTGTCGATGTCGAACAGGTCGGTGTTGAACTCCAGTTCGATCTGCGTTGAGGCCTCGTCGTGCGCGACGGTGATCGCGAGATCGAACTTGCTGCGATCGAACGGGAAATCGAAGTTCTCGACCTGCACCGGCGCGTCGTCGCGCGCGGCCGTCGCCTTCTGCGCCGCGGTCTGCCAGGCGAAGCTGGTGTCGAACAGCGGCTGGCGGCTGAGGTCGCGTTCGATCGAGATCTCGCCGACCAGCGACTCGAACGGATAGTCCTGGTTCGCGAGACCGTGGATCACGGTCTGGCGCACGCCCTGCAGCAGCGTGTCGAAGCCGGCGGCGTTGGCCAGCCGCGTGCGCAGCGGCAGTGTGTTCACGAACACACCGAGCATGCGCTCCAGCTGCGGATGCTGGCGACCGGCGACCGGCACGCCGACGATGATGTCGTCCTGCCCGCACCAGCGATGCAGCAGCAGGTTCCATGCCGCGAGCATCACCATGAACGGACTCGCGCCGTGGCGCGCGGCAAACGCCAGCATCTCGGCGTGCGTCCCGGCAGGCAGCGCGAGGCGCGTGCGCGAACCGCGGAAGCCGTGCAGCGCACCGCGCGGGCGATCCAGCGGCAGCGACAGCGGCACCGGCGGCTCGGCGACGGCGGCGTGCCAGTAGCGGCGCTGCGGTTCGAATTCTCCGCTGTCCATGCGCTGGCGCTGCCACGCGGCGTAGTCGACGTACTGCAGCGGCGCGGGGGCATCGCCCTCGCCTTCGCACAGTTCGTGCACCAGCAGTTCCAGCGACCAGCCGTCGCTGACGATGTGGTGCACCACCAGCGCGACGACATGGTCGTCCTCGCCGAGGCGCCAGATGCCGCCGCGCAGCAGCGGACCGGTTTCGAGGTTGAAGGTCTCGATCGCGAGCGCGGCCAGTTGCTCGCGCGCGAGCGGTTCGCGCTCGTCCGCGGGCAGCGTGGTCAGATCGTGCAGCGGCAGCGGCACGTCGACGTGCTCGGCCACCCACTGCATCGGCTCGCCGTCGAGCGGAATGAACGTGGTGCGCAGCGCTGCGTGGCGTGCGACCAGACGTTCGAGGTTGCGCGCCAGCGACGCCGTGTCCAGCGGTCCGCGCACGCGCACCGCCGACGGCATGTTGTAGGCCTCTTCCGCGCCTTCCAGCTGCACCTGGAACCAGATGCGGCGCTGCGCGTGCGACAGCGGATGGCAGTCGGACGGCGGCAGCGGCTCGATCGGCGCCAGCACGTGCGTGGTGCCGGTGGCGCGTGCGGCCAGTTCGACGAGGTTGCGCGCCTCGAACACGTCGCGCATCGCCATCGGTCCGCCGGTCAGCATGCTCCAGCGGTTGACCAGCCGGATCGCGAGCAGCGAATGGCCGCCGAGTTCGAAGAAGTTGTCGTCGCGGCCGACGCGCGGCACGTTCAGCAGTTCCGACCAGATGCCGGCGAGCAGGATCTCGGCTTCGGTCGCGGGCGCGCGGAATGCGCGTTGCGCCAGGGCCTGCGCGTCCGGCGCCGGCAATGCGGCGCGGTCGAGCTTGCCGTTGCGCGACAGCGGCAGCGCCGCCATCGGCACGAACGCAGCGGGCACCATGTATTCGGGCAGCGTCGCGGCCACGTGGTCGCGCAGCGTGCCCGCGTCCGGCGGTGCGTCGCCGGCGTGGGTGAAGTAGCAGACGAGACGGCGATCGGCGCCGTCCTCGAACGCCAGCACGGCGGCTTCGCGGATCGCCGGATGCGCGGCGAGGCGGGTCTCGATCTCGCCGGGCTCCACGCGATGGCCGCGGATCTTGATCTGGAAGTCGTTGCGGCCGAGGTATTCCAGCTCGCCGTCGGCACGCCAGCGCACGAGGTCGCCGGTGCGGTACATGCGCGCGCCGGGCGTGGCGTCGAACGGATCGGCGATGAAGCGTTCGCGGGTCAGCGCGTCCTGGTGCAGGTAACCGCGCGCGACCGCGATGCCGCCGATCACCAGTTCGCCGGGCACGCCGGTCGGCGCCGGACGGCCTTCGCCGTCGAGCACGTAGGCGCGCACGCCCGGCAGCGGACGCCCGATCGCCGGCAGCGCCGGCCACGTGGCCGGATCGCCTTCGAGGCGGTACGCGGTAACGACGTGGGTCTCGGTCGGGCCGTAATGGTTGTCGAGCACGCAGTCGTCGAAGCGGCGCAGCAGATGGATCACCGCCGGGGTGATCTTCAGCTGGTCGCCGGCAGTGATGATCTCGCGGATGGTGCCAGGCCACGCGCCGTCGCCGCCGTTCTGGCTGGCCTCGGCGAGCATGCGCAGCGCGGCGTTCGGCAGGAACAGCCGCGTCACGCGCTGTGCGCACAGCTCTCCACGCAGGCGCTCGGGATCGAAGCGCGCGGTTTCCTCGATCATCACCAGCCGGCCGCCGACGGCAAGCGTGGTGAAGATTTCCTGGAACGCGACGTCGAAGCCGATCGACGCGAACTGCAGCGTCACCGGCGGCGCGCCGGTCTCGCGGCCTTCATGCCACGCCAGCAGGTTGGCGAGCGCGCGATGCGGCATCGCCGTGCCCTTGGGCTGGCCGGTGGAGCCGGAGGTGTAGATGACGTAGGCGAGGTGATCGTCGCGCAGGTCAGGCACGGACAGCGCGGCGCCGTCGTCTGCCTCGTCGCCTTCGGCATCGAGCGAGAGCAGCGGCATCGACGGCGACAGCGCGGCGATGGCGTCGTGCCCTGCTCCGCCGGTCAGCACAGCCAGCGGCGCGGAATCCTCCAGCATGCGCGCGAGGCGCTGCGCCGGATGCGCCGCGTCCAGCGGCACATAGGCCGCACCCGCCTTGAGGATGCCGAGCACGCCGACGACCAGCTCCGGCGAACGCTCGCAGCAGATCGCCACGCGCGCGTCGGGGCCGACGCCCAGCGCACGCAGGCGCTTGGCAAGACGCGTGGCGCGGGCGTCGAGCTCGCGATACGTCAGCTGGCGATCGCCCATGCTGACCGCGATCGCGTCCGGCGTGCGCGCGACCTGCGCATCGACGCGCGCATGCACCAGCCCGGTGCCGGCGGCACGCGGACCGCTGGCCGCAGCCAGCAGCTGCGCGCGCTCGGTGGCGGGCATCGCGTCCAGCGTGCGCCACGGCCGCGCCGGTTCCTGCTCCAGCGCCTGCACCAGATCCTGCAAGGCCTGGTGCATGTAGGCGCAGATGCGCGCCGGGTCCATCGGCCGCTGCGCCTGCGCGGTGAGGCTGAAGCCTTCGCTGCCGTCGTCCACCGACAGCAGCAGCGGGTAGTTGGTGCGTTCGTGCGCACGCAGCAGGCGCACGGGGGCCGATGTGTCGTCCTCGGTCTCCGGCGGCAGATCGCCGTGGCGATAGTTCAGCAGCGTCGTGAACAGCGGCGACGGCGGCTCCACGCCGCTGCAACGCTGCGCCAGCGCGAGCGAAGCGTGTTCGTGGCGCAGCAGTTCCGACAGCGTGGCCTGCGCCTGGCGCACGGCTTCGCGCACGCCGGTGTCGTCCAGCGAGAAGCGGATCGGCAGCGTGTTGATGAACATGCCGAGCGAGCGCAGCGCGTCCTGGCCGCCCTGCAGGCGACCGAACAGCACGGTCGCGAACACCACGTCGCGGCGGCCGGTCGTGCGCGCCAGCACCAGCGCCCACGCGAGGTGGTGCAGGCTGGCGGCGCTCACGCCGAGCAGGCGCGCGCGTTCGCGCAGGCGACGGGTCAGCGCCGGATCGACCGGCAGCCGCGCCTCGCGCACGTCCATGCCGCCGGCCTGCACGTCGAGCAGGTCGAACGGCGCGGTCGGCGCATCGATGTCGCCGAGCTGCTTCGTGAAGAAGGCCTCGTGCGCGGCGGTCTCGTCGCCCGACAGCGTCTGCGCGACGAACTGGCGGAACGGCTGCGGCGGCGGCAGTTCGGCTTCGCGGCCGACCATGTAGGCATGCACTTCGCGCTGCAGCACTTCCATCGCGGTGTGGTCGATCGCGAGATGGTGGTACTGCATCGCCAGCAGCCAGCGGCCCTGCGCGGCATCGTGCGCCAGCGCCACGCGCATCAGCGGCGCGGTGCGCAGGTCGATGCGGTGGTGCAGCGGATCGACGCGCGCCCACAGCTGCTCGCCGATGTCGCCGTCGGCCGGATCGAGCGCGTATTCCTGCACCGGCAGGTCGGCGTGGCGCCAGACCACCTGCACCGGCGATTCGAGGCCTTCCCACTGCACCGAAGTGCGCAGGATGTCGTGCCGCGACAGCACCGCCTGCAGCGCGCGCAGGTAGTCGTCGACCATCGCGCGTTCTTCCAGCGACAGCAGCGCGCCGAGCAGGTAGGGGTCGCCCTCGGCACTGCCGACGTGATGGAAGAACATGCCCTGCTGCAGCGGCGCCAGCGGATACAGATCCTGCACGTTGGCCGCGCCGCCGGGCACGGTGGCGACGATGCGGTCGATCGCCTCCTGCGACAGCGTCACCAGCGGCAGCATGTCCGGGGTGATGTGCGTACAGCCGGCGGGGATGCGGTTCGGCGGCACCTCCAGCGCGGCCGGCGCATCCGGTGCCACGGCGGCGGCGAGTTCGCGCAGCGTCGGCTGTTCGAACAGCGTGCGCACGTCGACCGCGATGCCGACCTTGCGCAGGCGCTCGGACAGCGACAGCGCGAGCAGCGAATGGCCGCCGAGTTCGAAGAAATTGTCGTCGCGGCCGATGCGCGGCACCGACAGCAGTTCCGACCACACCGCGGCCATCTGCGTCTCGATGCCGGGCAGCGGCGCTTCGTACGGACGCTGCACGAGCGCGGCGGCGTCCGGATCGGGCAACGCGCTGGTGTCGAGCTTGCCGTTGGCGGTCAGCGAGAAACCGGCGACCTCCACGATCGCGGCCGGCACCATGTAGTCGGGCAGGCGATCCTGCAGATGGCGGCGCACCTCGGCGATGTCGACCGTGCCACCGTCGGCCGGCTGCACCCACGCCACGAGGCGCTTGGCGCCGTCCGGACCCGGACGCGCCAGCGCGACCGCGCGCTGCACGCCCGGCGCGGCCGCGGCGACGGTGGAGATTTCGCCCAGTTCGATGCGGAAGCCGCGGATCTTCACCTGCTGGTCGATGCGGCCGAGGTGTTCCAGTTCACCGCGCGCGTTGCGGCGGCCGAGGTCGCCACTGCGATACAGGCGCGCGCCCGGGCGGCCGCTGTACGGATCGGGGATGAAGCGTTCGGCGGTGAGTCCCGGGCGGCCGAGATAGCCGCGCGCCAGGCCGTCGCCGCCGACGAGGATCTCGCCGGCCACGCCGTCGGGCAGCAGTTGTCCGCGCGCGTCGGCGATCACGCAGGACAGGTCGGACAACGGCAGGCCGACCGCGGGTTCGGCGCGCTCGCCGGCGTCCTCGGCCGGCACGTCGCGGAACGTCACGTGCACGGTGGTCTCGGTGATGCCGTACATGTTGATCAGCCGGCCCGCGCCGTGCTGCCGGTGACGGAACCACGGCGCCAGCGCGCGGGTGTCGAGGCCTTCGCCGCCGAACACCACGTAGCGCAGCGGTCCGCTCCAGTGCCAGTCGTCGGCGGCGCCGGCGGCCTGCAGCAGCGCGGTGAACGCCGACGGCGTCTGCGACAGCACCGTCGTGCCGGTGTCGTGCAGCAGCGTGAGCAGGTCCTGCGGCGAGCGCGCGACCGCGCTCGGCACCACGACGAGATGCGCGCCGTGCAGCAGCGCGCCGAAGATTTCCCACACCGAGAAATCGAACGCGTACGAATGCACCATCGTCCAGGTGTCGTTCGCGTCGAAACGGAACTGTTCGTCGCACGCATCGAACAGGCGCAGCGCGTTCGCCTGGGTGATCAGGCTGCCCTTGGGCCGGCCGGTGCTGCCCGAGGTGTAGATGATGTAGGCCAGCTGCTGCGGATGGCGCGCGACGACGACCGGCACGGCCGGCTGCGCGACGATCGCCTGCGCATCGGCGTCGAGGCAGACCACGTGCGGCAGCGCGTCGCGCAGGCGCTGCGTGGCGGCGCCGTGGCCGATGCCGATCTGCACGCCACTGTCGCTGAGCATCCACTGCACGCGATCGTCCGGCAGGTGCGGCTCGATCGGCAGGTAAGCGCCGCCGGCTTCCAGCACCGCGAGCACGGCGACGATGGCGTCGACCGAACGCTCCAGGCACAGCGCCACCGGCACTTCGGGACCGACGCCCAGCGTGCGCAGGTGCTGCGCGAGGCGACGCGCGCGGGCGAGCAGGTCGCCGTAGGTGATCGCGTCGTCGCCGCAGGTCACGGCGACGCGCTGCGGATCGCGTTCGGCCTGCCGCGCGATGCGGCTGGCGAGATCGTCGGTCACCGGCAGCGTCGTGCGCGGCGCGCCATCGCGGCGTGCGAGGTCGGCGGCCTGCGCGTCTTCCAGCAGCGGCAGGTCGCCGACGGAGGCAGCGGCACCGCGGACCAGCCCGCTCAGCACGCGGCCGTACAGCGCCATCAACTGCTGCGCGGCGGCCTCGTCGTAGGCTTCACGCGCGTATTCGGCGCGGACCACGTAGCCGTCGCCCGCGGGCGCGGCGATCACGGTCAGCGGGAAGTTGGTCATCTCCGCGAAGCGCACGCCGGCCAGCTGCATGCCGCCGTCGCTGGCGGCGCTGTTGACCGGGAAGTTCTCGAACACGAACAGGATCTGGAAGAACGGCTCGTTGCCCGGCAGCGCGGTGAACTCGCGCAGGCGCGGCAGTTCCAGCCACGCGTGCTGCGACATCTCGGCGATGCGCTGCTGCAGCTGCGCCACCAGCGCCTCAGCCGGCGTGTCGGCCTCGCACTGCACGCGCAGCGGCAGGGTGTTGGTGAACTGGCCGATCATCTGCTCGACGCCGGCCAGGTCGTGCGGACGACCGGACACCGTGGTGCCCCAGACCACGTCGCTGGTCCCGGCGAGCCGCGACAGCAGCACCGCGAACGCGGCCTGGAACACGGCGTTCGGCGCGGCGCGCCACTGGCGTGCACTGCGGGTGATGTCGGCGCAGAGGTCCGCATCCAGCGTCAGCGCCACTTCGCCGACGTCGGCGAACTCGCGAAGGTCGTCGCGACGCGCGAGCGGCAGCGGCAGACGCGTGTGCAGGCCCTGCAGCCGACCGCGCCAGTAGTCCTGCGCGGCCTGCGGGTCCTGCTTGCGCAGCCAGGCGATGTAGTCGCGGAACGGCGCGCGCTGCGGCGTGCGCGGACGCTCGCCGCGACGCAGCGCGTCGTAGGCGGACATCAGGTCGCCCAGCAGCAGCGGCATGCTCCAGCCGTCGAGCAGGATGTGGTGGAACGCCCACACCAGGCAGCGATCCTCGCCGCCGCAGCGCAGCAGCGTCACCCGCATCAGCGGACCGGTGTCCAGCGGCATCGGGGTGTGCCGGTCGCGACGCAGGAATTCCTCCAGCGCGGCTTCCTCCTGCGGCGTACCGGGCGCGGCGTCCAGTTCGACGATGTCCATCGCGAACGGGCGCTGCTTCAGCACCACCTGCGCCGGCTCCGCCAGCTTGCGCCAGCGGAACACGGTGCGCAGCAGTTCGTTCGCGCGGACCACGTGCTGCCAGGCCTGCGCCATGGCGTCGTGGTCGATCGCACCGGCGAGCCGCAGCGACAGCTGTTCGACGTAGACCGAAGAACCGGGTTCGTAGACCGAATGGAAGAGCATGCCCTTCTGCATCGGCGACAGCGGATAAACGTCGGCGACGTTCGCGGGAGTGAGGAGATCGTTCATGGTCAGTCGAAAAGGTTGTCCAGCTCGTCCTGCGACAGGTGCAGGAGGTCCATGTCGGCCGCGTCGAGGCGGGTGTTGTCCGGGTCGGCGGCGTGTTCGGCGACGCGCTGCAGTTCCTCGCCCAGCAGCGCGCCGAAGCCGGCGATGTCGCCCGCGTCGAAGCGCCCCTGCGCGTAGGACAGATGCAGTTGCAGGACGCCGTCCTCGATCCGCGTGGTCAGCGTCAGCGCGTGCGTGCGCCGGTTCGGCGCCGCCATCAGCGTGCCCACCGGTTCCGGCGCCGGGCCGAGCGCGGCTTCGCCCTCGCCCGTCGCACTGTTGTGCTGGCCGAGGTGGTTGAAGCACAGCAGCGGCGTCGGCGCACTAGCGATGACCGGATCGGCGGCGAGATGGCGCAGCGCGCCCCAGCCGAGGCCGCGGTTCGGCACGTCGCGCAGCGCGGTCTTCACCTGCGCGAGGTCGTCGCCGGTGTCGCCGTTCGCGGGCAACGCCAGCGCCACCGGATACAGCGCGGTGAACCAGCCGACCGTGCGCGAGAGATCGAGGCCTTCGAAGCCCGGCAGGTCGGTTTCGCGACCGTGGCCTTCGATGTCGACCACCAGCGCATCGGCGCCGCGCCAGCGCCGCAGCGCCCGCATCAGGCCGGTGAGCAGCAGCGCCTGCACCTGCGTGCCGCGCTGCTGGCGCGACGCGTCCTGCAGGGTGGCGGTGGTGTCGGCCGACAGCGTGCCGTGCCACTCGACTGCATCGCCCGATGTCGCCGGGTCGAGTTCGGTCGCGGTGAACGGCTTCGGCTGCGCGGCGGCGATCGCGGTGCGACGCCAGTGCTCGCGGTCGGCATCCCAATGCCCGGCTTCGGCCAGTTCGACCAGCCGCGCGGCCCACGCCTGGTAAGACGTCGTGCGCGACGGCAGCGTCACCGGCGCACCGGACTGCAACTGCGCGTAGGCCGTCGCGAGGTCCTGCAGCAGGATCGGCCACGACACGGCGTCGATCGCGAGGTGGTGCACGACCACCAGCAGGCGCTCGCTGCCGTCGGGCAGGCGGAACAGGCCGACGCGCATCAGCGGACCGTCGAGGTCTTCGGCCGACTGGATGCGTTCGATGCCCTGCGCCAGCGCGGCCGCGGCGTCGGCGTGCGCCGACAGGTCCACGACCTCGAAGGCGACCGGCGCCCCCGGCGGTGCGTTGTACTGCGCCCAGCGTCCGCCCTCGGCGCGATAGCCCAGGCGCAGCGCGTCGTGGTGTTCGAGCAGCGCCTGCAGCGCCTCGCGCAGGACGTCCGCATCGAACGCGCCGGCGTGCGCCAGCAGCACCGCGTGGTTCCAGTGGCCGGGCACGGCGAAGCCGTGGCCGAAGAACCAGTGCTGGATCGGCGTGAGCGCGACGTCGCCGCTGACCGGCTGCGCCGGATCGGCACCGCCGCGACGCTCCAGGTGCGGCGCGAGTTCGGCGATGGTCTGGTGCAGGAACAGCAGGCGCGGGCTGGCGTGCCAGCCCTGGTCGTGCAGGCGCGCGACGATCTGCAGGCTGAGGATGGAGTCGCCGCCGAGATCGAAGAAGTTGTCGTCGATCCCGACCCCGGCCTTGCCCAGCGCCGACTGCCACGCCTGCACCAACGCGCGCTCGGCGTCGTTGCGGGCCTCCGCCAGCGGGCGATCGCGCGCGGGTGTGGCGTCGTCCGGCGCGGGCAGCGCGTTGCGATCGACCTTGCCGTTGCGGGTCATCGGCAGCCGTTCGAGCGACACCACGCGCGTCGGCACGAGGTAATCGGGCAGCGACGCGCGCAGGAACTCGCGCACGGCGTCGGCCGACAGCGGCGGCTCGGCCGCGACGTAGGCCACGAGCTGGCGTTCGCCCTGCTCGCCGCTGCGGCGCGCGAGCACCGCGGTTTCGCGCACGGCCGGATGCCGCGCGAGCACGGCCTCGATCTCGCCGAGTTCGATGCGATGGCCGCGGACCTTCACCTGCCCGTCGGCGCGACCGATGAACTCGAGCGTGCCGTCCTCGCGCAGGCGCACGATGTCGCCGGTCGCGTACAGGCGTTCGCCCGGCTGGCGCGGATACGGATGCGGCACGAAACGTTCGGCGGTGAGGCCCGGACGTCCGAGGTAGCCGCGCGCGAGACCGGCGCCGCCGACGTACAGCTGGCCGGGCACGCCGACCGGCTGCGGCTGGCCGGCGTCGTCCAGCACATAGGCGCTGGAGCCATCCATCGGCCGACCGATCGGCACCGCGCCCGCCTGCACGTCGGCCATCGTCAGCGGATGCGTCGCGGAGAACGTGGTGTTCTCGGTCGGGCCGTAGCCGTTGATCAGGCGATTGCCCGGGCAGGCTTCGAGGAAGCGGCGCACCTGGCGCAGCGGCAGCGCATCGCCGCCAGCCAGCAGTTCGCGCACGCCGGCGAGGTCGCCGACACGGTGCTCGACCATCTGCTGGAACAGCGCCGCGGTGAGCCACAGCACCGACACCCGGTGCTTGCGCAACTGCTCGCCGATCGCTTCCAGCGACAGCGTGCCGCCCGGCGCGAGCACCAGCTGTGCGCCGTTGCACAGCGCGCCCCAGATCTCGAGCGTCGACGCGTCGAAGCCCAGCGGCGCGAGCTGCAGCACCGTGTCGGCTTCGCCAAGTTCGACGAAGTGCGGTTCGTGCACGAGGCGCGCGATGCCGCGATGCGTCACCACCACGCCCTTCGGCGTGCCGGTGGAGCCCGAGGTGTACATCACGTACGCCGCCTGCCCCGGCAGTGCGTCGTGGCCGTGCGCGAAAGCGGAGGCTTCCACGGTCTCGGCGCAGCGGCCGTCGTCGTGCAGCTCCAGCACCTGGCGCAGCGACGGCACCTGCTCGGCCAGCGCATAGGCCTGCGCCGCGTGCGCATGCACGGTGAGCATGCACGGCGCAGCGGTGTCGCCGAGGATCAGTTCCAGACGCGCGGCCGGGTAGTCGGGATCCAGCGGCACGTAGGTCGCACCGGCCTTCAGCACCCCGAGCATCGCCACGATCGCGGCGATCGAACGGTCCATCAGCAGCGCGACGCAGGTCTCGCGACGCACGCCGCGGCTGCGCAGCTGCGCGGCCAGGCGATCGGCGCGGGCGTCGAGATCGCCGCGGGTCACGACGACATCGCCGTCGATCACCGCGATGCGGTCCGGATCGCGGGCGACCGCCGCCTCGACCAGCCGGTGCACGCCGCCCAGCGGCGGTTCGCGATCGGCGCGCGCGTTGAACTCGCCGACCCACCGCCGGTATTCGTCGGCGCCGAGCAGGCCGACGCGATCGAGCGACCGCGCCGGATCGGCGACCGCCGCTTCCAGCAGGCGCTCGAACTGCGCGAGCATGCGGTCGATGCGCGAGGCATCGAACAGATCGGTGCTGTATTCCAGCTGCACCAGCAGGGTGTCGTCGACTTCAGTGACGAACATCGACAGGTCGAACTTCGCGAACGGCGGTGCCTCCGACAGCGCCTGCGTGGCATAGCCGGCGAAACCGCTGCCGTCGGCCGCGCGCTCCACTTCGTTCTGCAGGGTGAAGAAGACGTTGAACAGCGGATGCCGGCCCATCTGGCGCGGCGGGTTCAGGTCTTCCACCAGCATGTCGAACGGATAGTCGGCATGCGACCACGCGCCGAGCGCCGTTTCGCGCACGCGACCGAGCAGGTCGGCGAAGCCCGACGCCCCGTCCACCTGCGTGCGCAGCACCAGCGTGTTGACGAAGAAGCCGACCACCGCTTCCAGCGCCGGATCGCGGCGGCCGGCGATGGGCGTGCCGACCACGATGTCCGCCTGCCCGCCCAGACGCGCCAGCAGCGCCTTGTACGCGGCCAGCAGCGCCATGAACAGCGTGGCGTTGTGCGCACGCGCGAGCTGGCGCAGCGCGGTCGCCAGCGCCGGCGGCAGACGCCGGCCACGGGTGTCGCCGCGATAGCTCAGCACCGGCGGACGCGCGCGATCGGCGGGCAGCTCCAGCGGCGTCAGTTCGCCGCCCAGCTGCGTGCACCAGTAGTCGCGCTGGCGCTGCAGGGCTTCGCCTTCGAGCAGCGCGTTCTGCCACTGCGCGACCTCGATGTACTTCAGCGGCACCGCGGTCGGCAGCGGCGTGCCGGCGAGCAGCGCACTCAGTTCGCCCACCAGCGCGTTCATCGACCAGCCGTCGGCGACGATGTGGTGCATCGTCACCATGAGTGCATCGCGGCCGTCCGGCAGCTTCGCGACCAGACCGCGCAGCAGCGGCCCGCGCGCGAGGTCGAACGGCGCCTCGGCCTCGCGACGCGCGAGTTCGCGCGCCTGCGCCAGCGCCTGGTCGGCCGGCAGCGACGTGAGGTCGACCACGGGCAGGTCGGCCGTCGCCTGCGGCAGCACGCGCTGGCGCGGGTGACCGTCGACTTCGCGGAACACCGTGCGCAGCGCGGCATGGCGATCGAGCAGTGTCTGCAGCGCGGCGCGCAGCGTGTCGGTGTCGATGCGGCCGTCCAGCAGCATCGCCGCGGGCAGGTTGTAGAACGGATTGCCGGGCTCCATGCGGGTGAGGAACCACAGCCGGCGCTGCGCGTGCGACAGCGGGCGCTCCTCGCCGTCGGGCACGCGCGGCAGGCTGCCGGCGTCGAAACGCACGGCGTCGCCGCGGGCGGTGCCGATGGCGCGCGCGAGCGCGGCCAGCGTCGGCGCCTCGAACACCTCGCGCAACGGCAGCTCCACGCCGAAGGCCTGGGTCACGCGCGCCGCCATGTGCATCGCCGCCAGCGAGTGGCCGCCGAGGTCGAAGAAGTTGTCGTCGACGCCGACCTGTTCACGACGCAGCACCTGCTGCCAGATCGCCGCCAGCAGGCGTTCGGGTTCGTCGCGCGGGGCGACGAAGGATGCGCCGGTGTCGACGTCGCCCGGCACCGGCAGGCGCGCGCGATCGATCTTGCCGTTGGCCGTGAGCGGCCACGCCTCCAGCACGATGACCTGCGCCGGCACCATGAACTCCGGCAGCGATGCGCGCAGCGCCTGGCGCAGATCGTTCGGCAGCGGCGCGGCGCCGTCCACGTCCGCGACGACGTAGCCGATGAGGCTGCGTTCGTCGGCAGTGCGGCCGTGCGCCAGCACCAGCGCCTCGCGGACGCCCGGCTGCGCGTGCAGCGCGGCTTCCACTTCGCCCAGCTCGACGCGGGCACCGCGGATCTTCACCTGGTGGTCGATGCGGCCGAGGAATTCCAGCTGACCGTCCGCGGTCCAGCGCACGAGGTCACCGGTGCGGTACATGCGCGCGCCGGCCGTTCCGGAGAATGGTTCGGGCACGAAGCGGTCGGCCGTGAGCCCCGCGCGTCCGGCGTAACCGCGCGCCAGGCCGATGCCGGCCACGCACAGTTCGCCCGGCACGCCGAGCGGCTGCGGCTGCAGCGCCGCGTCGACCACGTACAGGCGCATGCCGGCGATGGCGCGACCGATCGGCGGCGAAACGGACTCGTCGCCGCGGCAGCGGTACGCCGACGCGCAGACCGTGGTCTCGGTGGGACCGTAGGCGTTGAAGAACGCGCGTCCGCCCTGCGACCAGCGCTGTGCCATGCCCGGCGGGCAGGCCTCGCCGGCCACGATCAGCGTGCGCAGCGTCGGCAGGTCGTCGGGTGACAGCAGGTTGACCGCGACCGGCGGCAGCGTGGCCACGGTGACGCCGTGGTCGCGCAGCGTGCGGGTCAGCGGTGCGCCCGGGCGCAGGTCGTCGGTGGTGGCCAGGCACAGCGTCGCGCCGTTGGCCAGCGCCATCGCGGTTTCCCAGGTCGACGCGTCGAAGTTGATCGACGCGAACTGCAACACGCGATCCTGCGACGTGATGCCGAACAGCCGCTGCTGCGCCTGCGACAGGTTCGCCAGGCCCGCATGCGTGAGCAGCGTGCCCTTTGGCTTGCCGGTCGAACCCGACGTGTAGATCACGTAGGCCAGATCCTGCGGCGCGCTGCGGCGCTGCGGGTTGGCGTCGACGTGCGTGTCGGCGTGTGCTTCGATGGACGCGTCGTCCAGCCACAGCACGACCGTGCCGTCGGGCACCTGCGCCACCAGCGCGGCCTGCGCGCGACGCGCCAGCACCACGAGCGGACGCGCGTCTTCGAGCATGTACGCGATGCGTTCGGCCGGGTAGCCCGGATCCAGCGGCAGGTACGCCGCGCCGGCCTTGAGCACGGCCAGCATCGACGTGGGCACGTCGAAGCCGCGTTCCAGGCACAGCGCGACGCGGTCGTCCGTGCCGACGCCGAGCGCGACCAGCGCATGCGCAAGGCGATTCGCACGGGCGTTCAGCGTGCCGTAGTCGACGACGTCGCTGCCGAAGCGCAGCGCCGGATGCGCGGGATCGCACGCGGCGATGGCCTCGAAGCGCTCGACCACGTTCGGCACCGGCTGCGCGTCGGCGGCATCGTTCCAGTCGCGCAGCGTCAGTGCGCGTTCGTCGTCCGAAGACAGCGGCAGCGCGTCGATGGCGGTTTCGGGCGCGTGCAGCGCGGCGTCGAGCAGGCGCACGAAGCGCTGCCCCATGCGTTCGACGGTGTCGCGGCGGAACAGATCCGCGCTGTATTCCAGCTCCGAGAACAGCCCGTCGGCGTGCTCGCCGATCAGCAGCGAGAGGTCGAACTTCGACGTCGTGTGCTCGGTCTCGACGGCCGACAGGGTGATGCCCGGCAGTTCCAGCGCCTGCTGCGCGGTGTTGATGTAGTCAAAGCCGGCCTGGAACAGCGGCGAGCGACCGGGGTCGCGCACCGGCTGCAGTTCCTCGACCAGTCGCTCGAACGGCAGGTCCTGGTGCGCCTGCGCGCCGAAGCTGACCTCGCGCGCACGGCCCAGCAGCTCGCGGAAGCTCGGACGACCGGACAGGTCGATGCGCACCGGCAGCGTGTTGACGAAGAAGCCGACCAGCGGCTCGACCTCGGCCTGGCGACGGTTCGCCACCGGCGTGCCGATGACCAGATCGTCCTGCCCGGCATGGCGCGACAGCAGCACCGAGAACGCGGCGAACAGCACCATGTACGGCGTGCAGCCTTCGCGCTGCGCGAGGGCACGCAGCGCGGCGATGGTGTCGGACTCGAACGCGATCGCGACGTGGCCGCCGCGATGGCTCGGGCGCGGCGGGCGCGCGAAGTCGGTCGGCAGGTCCAGCACCGGCAGCGGCGCCTGCAGGGTCTCGCGCCAGTAGCCGAGCTGACGCTGCAGTTCGGGACCTTCCAGCCAGCGACGCTGCCACACCGCGAAGTCGGCGTACTGCACCGGCAGCGGCGGCAGCGGCGTTTCTTGGCCGGCGAGGAAGCCCGGATACAACGCGGCCATTTCCTTCACCAGCACGCCGATCGACCAGCCGTCGCCGATGATGTGGTGCATCGAGAACGCCAGCAGCGCCTCGCCATCGCCGGTGCGTACCAGCAGCGTGCGCAGCAGCGGACCGCGCGAGAGATCGAACGGTTCCAGCGCGAACGCTTCGGCCGCGGCGCGGGCCTGTGCCGGCGGCAGCGTCATGACGCGCAGTTCGGCCGGCGCCGCCGGCAGCACGCGCTGCACAGGCTGGTCGTCGCGTTCGCCGAAGCAGGTGCGCAGCACCTCGTGGCGGCGGACGATGGCATCGAGCGTGCGCTGCAAGGCGTCGACGTCCAGATGGCCGCGCACGTGCATGGCCAGCGGGATGTTGTAGACGCTGCTGCCCGGATCGAGGCGATCGAGGAACCACAGGCGCTGCTGCGCGAACGACATCGGCAGTTCGTCGCCGTCGCGCGGCACCGGCCGCATCGGCGGCGGCGCATCCGTGTCCGCACCATGCATCGTTTCCAGATGCTGGCAGAGCGCGGCGATGGTCGGCTGCTCGAACAGCGCGCGCAGCGGCACGTCGACGCCGAACGCCTTGTGCGCGCGCGCCGCGACCTGCGTCGCCAGCAGCGAATGGCCGCCGAGTTCGAAGAAGTTGTCGTGGATGCCGACGCGCGAGACGCCCAGCACCTCGGCCCAGATCGCGGCCATGCGCTGCTGGGTCTCGGTCTGCGGCGCTTCGTAGCGATCGGCCAGTTCGATGCGCTCGGTCGGCGGCGGCGGCAGCGCCTGGCGATCGAGCTTGCCGTTGCCCGTGAGCGGCAGGCGCGGCATCCACACGTAGGCCGACGGCACCATGTGCTCGGGCAGGTGCTGCTGCAGGTGTTCGCGCAGCAGCACCGGCAGGCGACGCCGCAGCAGGGCCTGCTGCGGGTGGCTGGCCCACGGCTGCGCGGGCGCGTCGTCGGGCAGCGCATGCAGCGCCGCGCGCAGCGACGCCATCGGCTGGTTCGCGGTCGCGAACACCACGCGGAAACGGCCATCAGCCGCGCCGTCGATCCAGCTCATCTCGAACTGCAGGCCGAATTTATCCGCCAGCGTGTGCAGCTCGTGCGGATCGACGACCGCCGGCAGCGCCGCGTCGAGCAGCGGCCGCAGTTCGGCGGCCGTGCGCCACGCCGCCGACGGCGGCTGGCGCAGCCACTGCGCGGTGAGCGCGTCGGCGGCCGTGCGCGCGTTGGGCACGTCGCGCAGCGCGAGCACGCCCTCGCCCGCCGCCAGCGCCTGCAGGCGTTCGCGCAGGCGCGCCGGCGTCCAGCCTTCGGCCTGCCAGTCGTGCCAGGCGAGCGTCGCAGGCGCGAGCGTATCGCCGCCCGCGCGCGTCAGCACGAGGTCGAACCGATAGCCGCTCAGTTCGTTGTGCGCGCGACCGTCGCGCGGCAACGCGGACACCGCGGCGAGCTCGAGGCCGAGTTCGCCCGCCCACGCATGCACCTGACGCGTCAGCGCGGCCGGATCGAGCAGCAGTTCGCCGTCGTGCGCGGCTTCGCTGTGCGCGGCATGGCGCAGCGCCGAGGCCGGCATCGCCGGCGTCGCGCGCTGCAGCGCGAGGCCCGCGGCGAACGCCGGCAGCAGCGGCAGGCTGCGCAGGTCGCCGAGGAACAGCGTGCCGCCCGGCGCGAGCCGGCGCAGCGCCACCGCGACCACGTGGCGGAAGTAGTCCGCGCTCGGGAAGTACTGCGCCACCGAGTTGAGGATCACGAGGTCGAAGTCCTGCGCGAGATCGTCGATCTCGTGCGCGGCGCGCTGCAGCAGTTCCACGCCCGGCAATGCCTCGCCGCGCGCGTCGAGCTGCCGGCGCACGTAGGCCAGCGACGTCGGCGAGAAGTCGGTGCCGAGGTAGCGCTCGCATTCCGGCGCCAGCCGCAGCAGCAGCATGCCGGTGCCGCTGCCGAGTTCCAGCACGCGGCGCGGACGCAGCGCGCGCAGGCGGGCGACGGTGCCGTCCACCCACTCGCGCATCTCGTCGGCGGGGATCGGCGAACCGTCGAGACGACAGGTCCAGCCGACGATGTTGAAGTCGCCGGCGTCAGCCATTTCGGCCGCATCGGTCGTTTCGGCTGCGGGCGCTTCGTCGTCGGCGTAGGTGTGTTCGAACACCGAGCGCCACTGCTGCAGTTGCTGCTGCAGGTCCGGCGCGCTGTCCTGCGCCGGTGCTTCGTCGGGACTGGCGACGTAGGCGACGAGGCGGCCGCCGGACGCATCCGGCTGCACCACCACGGCGGCTTCGTGCACCTGTTCGTGTTCGAGCAGCGCGGCCTCGATCTCGCCGAGTTCGATGCGGAAACCGCGCACCTTCACCTGCTGGTCGATGCGGCCGAGGTATTCCAGGCTGCCGTCGGGGCGCCAGCGCGCGAGGTCGCCGGAGCGGTACATGCGCTGGCCGGGTTGGGTCGCGAACGGATCGGGCACGAACCGTTCCGCGGTCAGGCCCGGACGCCGCAGGTAGCCGCGCGCCAGACCGGCGCCGGCCACGCACAGCTCGCCCGGCACGCCGATCGGCAGCGGACGCTGGTGCGCGTCGAGCACGTAGCAGCGCAGATCGTCGATCGCGCGGCCGATGGTGCCGAGCGACGCGCCTTCCTCGTGCAGCGCTTCGTAGGTGACATGCACCGTGGTCTCGGTGATGCCGTACATGTTCACGAGCAACGGCTTGCGATGGCCGTGGCGGCGGAACCACGGCGCGAGCGAGCCGACGTTCAGTGCTTCGCCGCCGAACACGACGTAGCGCAGCGCCAGCGCGTCGACACCGTCGTTCGCCTGTGCATCGGCCGCGACCAGTTGCTGGAACGCCGACGGCGTCTGGTTCAGCACGGTCACGCGCTGTTCGATCAGCAGGCGGCGGAAGGCGTCCGGCGAGCGCGACAGCAAGTACGGCACCACCACGAGGCGACCGCCGAACAGCAGCGGGCCCCAGATTTCCCAGACGGAGAAGTCGAACGCATACGAGTGGAACAGCGTCCACACGTCGCGATGATCGAAGTCGAACCCGCTGCGGGTCGCGTCGAACAGGCGCAGCACGTTGGCGTGCGTCACCGTCACGCCCTTGGGCTTGCCGGTGGAGCCGGAGGTGTAGATCACGTAGGCCGCATGCGCGGACGGCATGTCGAGCGGCAGCGCCGGCGCGTCGGCGGGCGCCGGCTGCGCGAGCAGCGCTTCGAGATCCAGCACCGGCACGTCGGTCAGCGCCTGCATGCGCTCGCGGAGCGCGGCGTGCGCGATCACGACGGCGGGGCGCGCGTCCTCGACGGTGTACGCGAGGCGTTCGGCCGGATACGCCGGATCCAGCGGCACGTAGGCGCCGCCGGCCTTCAGCACGCCGAGCACCGCCGCGACCATGTCGAGGCTGCGTTCGAGGCACAGCGCGACCGGGACTTCCGGACCGACGCCGTGCGTGCGCAGCAGGCGCGCGAGATGGTCGGACTGCGCGTCGAGTTCGGCGTAGGTCAGCGTGCGACCCTGGTCCCACACCGCCACAGCCTGCGGATGCGCCTGCGCGGCCTGGCTGAAGCGGCCGTGCAGCGTGCCGGCGACCGGCTCGACGGCGTACGCCGGACTGAATGTACGCAGCAGCGCGAGTTCGGCTTCGCCCGGCAGCGGCAGCGCGTCGAGCGCGGCCTGCGGCGTGGCGACGATGCCGTGCAGCAGCGTCAGCCACTGCGCCATCAGGCGCTCGATGCTGCCCTGGTCGAACAGGCGGGTGTCGTATTCGAAGTAGCTGCAGAGCTTGCCGTCGCGCTCGCGCACGTTGAGCGTGAGGTCGCAGCGCGCGTGGTGGACGTCGCCCGCGGCCGGGATGAAGTCGAGGCCGTCGGATTCGGTTTCGCCCAGGCCGAGCAGGCCTTCGTTCTCCAGCACGAACATCGCCTGGAACAGCGGCGACTGGCCGGACACGCGCTGCACGAA
The DNA here is from genome assembly GCF_056313745.1 of Lysobacter sp. DMC97. Classification (NCBI taxonomy): domain Bacteria; kingdom Pseudomonadati; phylum Pseudomonadota; class Gammaproteobacteria; order Lysobacterales; family Lysobacteraceae; genus Lysobacter; species Lysobacter sp. DMC97. The sequence goes on from NZ_JBQUZR010000005.1 coordinate 124,966, forward strand.
CGGCTGCTCCAGCAGCGTCTCGAACGGCAGGTCCTGGTGCGCGAACGCTTCCAGCACCTCGCGCCGGGTCTGGCGCAGCAGCGATTCGAAGCTCTGCCCCGGCGCGAGCCGCGAGCGCAGCGCCAGCACGTTGACGAACATGCCGATCAGCGGTTCGACCTCGATGCGGCTGCGGTCCGCGGCCAGCGTGCCGACGCACAGGTCGTCCTGGCGGCAGACGCGATGCAGCAGTGCGTCGAACGCGGCCAGCATCGTCATGAACAGCGTGCTGCCGGTGCGGCGTGCCAGCGCCTGCAGCCCGTCGGACAGGGCGTCGGGCAGCGGGCATTCCAGCGTGTGGCCTTCCTGCGCCAGCGCGGCCGGGCGCGGACGGTCCGTCGGCAGGTTCAGCGCCTGCGGCACGTCGTGCAGCTTGTCGCGCCACCAGGCCAGCAGGCCCTGCAGCGACGCGCCCTGCAGGCGCTGGTGCTGCCACGCGGCGAAGTCGGCGTACTGCACCGGCAGCGGCGCCAGCGGCGACGGCTGGCCCTGGCGCGCGGCACGGTAGCCGGCGTCGAGTTCGCGCATCAGGATGCCGAGCGACCACGCGTCGTAGACGATGTGGTGCAGCGTCAGCAGCAGCGTGTGGCGATCGGCGGCACTACGCACCAGCGCGGCACGCAGCACCGGGCCGCGGGCAAGGTCGATCGGACGCTGCGCTTCCTCGGTGACGAGGCGCTGCAGCGCCGCTTCGGCGTCCGCCTGCGGCAGCGTCGACAGGTCGGTCAACGCCAGCGGCAGCGGCAGCGCTTCGTCCAGCGGCAGCACGTGCTGCATCGGCCGGCCGTCATCGTCCGGGAAGCGGCTGCGCAGCACTTCGTGGCGGCGCACCACCTCGGCCAGCGCGTGTTCGAACGCGGCGACGTCGAGATCGCCGTTCAACTGCAGAGCCAGCGACGCGCGATACGGCTGGCCGGCGCGATCGAGGAACCAGAACCGCTGCTGGAACAGCGACAGCGGCGCGGGCCCGTCGCGATGCAGCGCGACGACCGGCGGCGCGATGGCCGTCGCGTCGCCCTGCGCGAGCGCGGGTTCGAGCGCGGCGGACAGTTCGGCGATCGTCGGCGCCTCGAACAGCGTGCGCAGCGGCAGTTCCACCGCCAGTTCGGCGCGCAGGCGCGACACCACCTGCGCGGCGAGCAGCGAATGGCCGCCGCGTTCGAAGAAGTCGTCGTGCAGGCCGAGCGTGCCGATGGCCACGCCCAGCACGTCGGACCACACCGCGGCGACGATCTGCTGCAGCGGCGTGCTCGGGCGCGCGTCGGCGCCCGCGGCCTCGTCGGCCGGCGCCGGCAGCGCGGCGACGTCGAGCTTGCCGTTGCGGGTCAGCGGCAGCGCGTCGAGCACGACGATCTGCGCCGGCACCATGTACTCGGGCAGGCGTTCGCGCAGGTGCGCGCGCAGCAGCGGCGACAGTCCGTCGCGGGCGCCGTCGGGCGCACTGGCGTAGGCGACCAGCCGCGGCATGCCGTCGGGGCCGCGCGGCGCGATCACCGCGGCCGCGCCGACCAGCGGATGCGCCGCGAGCGCGGCCTCGATCTCGCCCGGCTCGATGCGGAAACCGCGGATCTTCAGCTGCGTGTCGTTGCGGCCGAGGTATTCGATGGTGCCGTCGGCGCGCTGGCGCACGCGATCGCCCGTGCGATACAGGCGCGCGCCGGGGCGCGCGGACCACGGATCGGGCAGGAAGCGTTCGGCGGTCATCGCCGGCTGGCCGAGATAGCCGAAGGCGACGCCGTCGCCGCCAACGTACAGCTCGCCGGGCACGCCCGGCGGCACGGGCTGGCCGAAGGCATCGAGGACGCGCGCGCTGCTGTCCTGCAGCGGGCGGCCGATCGGCACCGAGGACTGGCCCGGCGCGATCGCGTCGATCAGGTGCGTGGTGGAGAAGGTGGTGTTCTCGGTCGGGCCGTAACCGTTGACCAGTCGACCCGGACCCAGCACGTCGAGCGCGCGGGTGATGTGCGCGACCGACAGCGCTTCGCCGCCGGCCAGCAGGCGCGACAGACCGGACAGACGCGTCGCGTCGAGATCGACGATCGCGTTGAACAGCGACGACGTCAGCCAGGCGACGTCGATGCGCTGCTCGGCGATGAACGCCGCCAGGCGTTCGGGATCGCCGACCGCGTCATCCGTCGCGACCACGACTTCGGCGCCGCGCAGGAGTGCGTTCCAGATCTCGAAGGTGGAGGCGTCGAACGACAGCGTCGCCGCCTGCAGCACGCGCTGCTGCGGGCGGACTTCGAGTTCTCGCGTCTGCGCGGCGAGGCGCAGCACGTTGCGATGGCCGACCAGCACGCCCTTGGGACGGCCGGTGGAACCGGAGGTGTAGATCACGTGCGCCACGCCTTCGGCGAGCGCATGCGTCGGCGCATCGCCGGAGGCGGCCTGCGCCACACCCGCGGCTTCGACCTCCGCCAGCAGCCGCGCCGGCGGCGCGTCGTCCGGCAGCGTCGCCGCGCCGGTCAGCAGCACCTGCACCGCCGCGGTGTCCTGCAGCATCTGCTGCATGCGCGCCAGCGGCAGCGCCGGATCGAGATAGACGAACGACGCGCCCGACTGCAGCACACCGAGGTAGGCCAGCACGGTGTCGATCGAACGTGCACCGGCGACCGCCACGAACTGCCCGCAGGTCACACCGGACGCGCGCAGGCCGTGCGCGATCGCGCTGCTGCGATGCAGGGCATCGGCGTAAGTCAGCGTGATGCGGCCGTCGCTCAGCGCCGGCGACTGCGGCGTGCGCAGCGCCTGCACCACCCACGCCGCATCCAGCGTGCGCTGCGCCAGCGGTTCAGCGGCGGGGCCTTCGCCCGCGGCACGCCACGCGGCCAGGTCGACCGGCGCGACCAGTTCCGCCAGCGCGCGCTGCGGCGCGGCACCGGCCTGGTCGAGCACGCGCAGGTACAGGTCGAGCCACGCCTCGATGGTCGCGGCGTCGAACAGGTCGAGGCTGTATTCGAACTCGACGTGCATCGCGTCGCCGCCGTCGCGGACGGTGGCGCTGAGGTCGAAGCGCGCCTGCTCGTTGTCGAGCAGCGGCACGCCGCGCGCGTGCACGTCGCCCAGATCGACGACCGGCGGCTCGACGCCCTGGTTGCGCACGGCGAACATCACCTGGAACAGCGGCGTGCGCGACAGGTCGCGCTCGGGCTGCAACTGCTCGACCAGCTGGTCGAACGGATAGTCCTGGTGCGCGATGGCGCGCAGCACGTCGGCCTGCACCTGGCGCAGCCACGCATCGAAGCGCTGCGCCGGTTGCGGCCGGGTGCGCAGCACCAGCGTGTTGACGAAGAAGCCGACCACGCCCTCGACGTCGAGATGGTGGCGGTTGGCGATCGGCGTGCCCAGCACGATGTCGTTCGAGCCCGACAGGCGCGACAGCAGCACCTGGAACGCGGCCAGCAACGTCGCGTAGAGCGTGGCGTCGTGCGCCTTCGCCAGCGCGCGCAGCGCCTCGGCCTGTGCGTCGCCGACGCGGCGGGTCACGGTGGCGCCGCGACCGCTGCGGCGCGCGGGACGCGCACGATCGGCCGGCAGGTCCAGCGGCGGCGGCAGCTCGGCCAGCGCCTGCAGCCAGTAGCGCCGCTGCTCGCGCATGCCGTCGTGAAGGCGCGCGTTCTGCCACGCGGCCACGTCGATGTAGCGCACGACTGGCGCCGGCAGCGCCGGATCGCGGCCTTCGGCCAGCGCGCGATAGACCTGCGCCAGTTCGGCGGACAGCAGGTCCATCGACCAGCCGTCGGACACGATGTGATGCAGCACCAGCACCAGCATCGCGTGCCCGTCGTCCAGCCGCAGCAGGCGGCCGCGGCAGGGCAGATCGGTCGCAAGGTCGAACGGGCGCTGCGCTTCCGCGCGCGCGGCCGCGAGCAGCGCGTCGTCGCGCGTCGCAGCGTCGACACCGCTCAGGTCGTCGTGCGCGATCGGCCAGGTGCTGGCCGGCAGGATGCGCTGCATCGGTTCGCCGTCGACGGTCTCGAACACGGTGCGCAGCGCTTCGTGCCGCTGCAGCAGCGCATCGAGGCTGGCCTGCAGCACGTCGACACGCAGCGCGCCGTCCAGCGCCAGCGTGACCACCATGTGGTATTCGCTGCTCTCGGGATCCAGCTGCGCCAGCAGCCACATGCGCTGCTGCGCGTGGGAGAGCGCGTAGTGCGTGCGCTCGGGCAGGCGCGCGATGGCCTCGACACGACCCTGCGTGGCCTGCAGCGTCTGCAGGCGTTCGCACAGCCCGGCGACGGTCGGATGCTCGAACAGCAGGCGCAGCGGCATCTCGACGCCGAGGGCCTTCTGCACGCGCGACGCGACCTGGGTGGCGAGCAGCGAGTGCCCGCCGAGTTCGAAGAAGTTGTCCTTCGCACCGACGCGGGCGAGGCCCAGCACTTCGGCCCAGATGCCGGCCATGCGCTGCTGCGCCTCGTCCTGCGGCGCTTCGTACGCGACGGTCTGTTCGACGCGATACGCCGGCACCGGAGGCAGCGCCTTGCGGTCGAGCTTGCCGTTGCCGGTCAGCGGGAGTTTCGGCACCCACACGTAGGCCGACGGCACCATGTGCGACGGCAGTTCTTTCTGCAGGTGTTCGCGCAGGGTCTGCGGCAGCTCGCGGCGACGCTGCGCCTGCGGCGGCTGGCTCGACCACGGCCGCTCGCGGCCTTCCGGCGCGGGCGCATGCAGCGCACGGCGCTTCGCGGCGTCGATCGCGCCCGGCTTGGCGAACAGCACGCGCAGACGGCCGTCGGCGGCGCCCTGCGCCCAGCTCATCTCGAACGCGAGGCCGACGTCCTCCGCCAGCGTCTGCAGCGCATGCGGGTCAATGGCGGCGCGCGGATCGAGCTGCCCGAGTCGCGCGCGCAGTTCGCCGGCGGTACGCCAGCCGGTGAGTTCCTGCAGCCATTCCGCGACGTGCGCATCCGCGCTGACGCGCGCGTTCGGCACGCCTTCCAGCGCGAGCACGGCCTGCGGCGCGTCGTCCTGCGCCAGCGCCTGCAGCGCGTCGCGCAGGCGATCGACGGTCCAGCCGTCCTGCCACGACGCCCATGCCAGCGGCGCCGCTTCGGCGACGGCATCGGCCGCGTCCGACGCGGCCTTCTGCACCACGACGTCGTAGCGGTAGCCGCTGAGTTCGTTGTGCGCCTCGCCTTCGCGCGGCAGCACCTGCACGAGATCGACCGCGAGGCCGATGTCCTGCGCCCAGCGCCGGACCTGCCACACGATCGCGGCCGGATCGAGCAGCAGCTCGGCGTCCAGCGCTTCCTCGCTCTGCGCCGCGTGGCGCAGTTCGACCGCGGTGCTGCCGGCGCCGGCGCGCTGCAGCGACAGGCCGGCGGCGAACGCCGGCTCCACCGCGAGGTTGCGCAGGTCGCCGAGGAACAGGCGCCCGCCCGGCTGCAGGCGGCGCAGCGCCGCCTTCACCACGTCGCGGAAATACGCGGGGCTGGGGAAGTACTGCGCCACCGAGTTGAGGACGACGAGTTCGTAGTCCTGTTCGAGATCGTCGATCTGGTGCGCCGCGCGCTGCAGCAGGCGCACGTCGTTCAGGCCGCGGCGGCGCAGCTGCGTGCCGACGTAGCGCAGCGATTCCTGCGAGAAGTCGAGGCCGACATAGCGTTCGCAGCCGGGCGCCAGCCGCAGCAGCAGCATGCCGGTGCCGCTGCCGAGTTCGAGCACGCGGCCCGCGCCGATCGCCTGCAGGCGACGCACGGTGCCTTCCAGCCACTGCCGCATTTCCTCGGCGGGGATCGGCGTGCCGTCGACGCGCCGGGTCCAGCCGACGATGTTGAAGTCGCCGTCGTCGTCCGCGGTGGCATTCTGCGATTCGGCCGCCTCGGCGGCGTCGGATTCCTGGCCGTAGGCGTGTTCGAACACCGCCTGCCACTGTTCGAGCTGGGTGTCCGCTTCGCTCGGCGCATCGTCCTGCACCGTTTCCTGCGCACTGGCGACATAGGCCACGAGGCGGCCGCCGGACTCGTCCGGCTGCACCACCACCGCGGCCTCGCGCACCTGCTCGTGCGTGAGCAGCGCGGCCTCGATTTCGCCGAGTTCGATGCGGAAGCCGCGGACCTTGACCTGGTGGTCCATGCGGCCGAGGTATTCGAGGCTGCCGTCCGGCTTCCAGCGCGCGAGGTCGCCGGAGCGGTACATGCGCGCGCCGGGCACGTCACCGTGCGGATCGGGCACGAAACGGCTCGCGGTCAGGCCCGGTTTGCCGAGGTAGCCGCGCGCCAGACCGGCGCCGGACACGCACAGTTCGCCGGCCACGCCCATCGGCACCGGCTGCAGCGCGTCGTCGAGCACGTACACGCGCAGGTCGCCCAGCGCGCGGCCGATGCTGCCCAGCGAGGCCTGCTCGCCGCCCAGCGCTTCGTACGTCACGTGCACCGTGGTTTCGGTGATGCCGTACATGTTGATCAGCTGCGGACGCGTGCGGCCGTGGCGGTTCCACCACGGCGCCAGCGCGCCGACGTTCAGCGCTTCGCCGCCGAAGACGACATAGCGCAGCACGCCGTGCAGCGCGTCGTCGGTTTCCTCCGCGTCAGCCGCGACCAGCTGCTGGAACGCCGACGGCGTCTGGTTCAGCACGGTCACGCGCTGGTCGATCAGCAGGCGCCGGAACGCCTGCGGGCTGCGCGAGACCATGTACGGCACGACCACGAGCTTGCCGCCGTACAGCAGCGCGCCCCAGATTTCCCACACCGAGAAGTCGAAGGCGTAGGAGTGGAACAGCGTCCACGCGTCGTCGGGGCCGAAGTCGAAGCCTTCGCGCGTCACCTGCATCAGGCGCAGCACGTTGCCGTGCGTGACCACCACGCCCTTGGGCTTGCCGGTGGAACCGGAGGTGTAGATCACGTACGCGGCCTGCGCCGGGTCCATGCCCGCCACCGGCGTCCACGCGGCATCGGCCGCGGTGTCGGCCAGCAGGTCGGCCAGCGCCTGCACCGGCGTGTCGACCAGCGCCTGCAGGCGCTGCGTCTGCTCGCCGTCGGCGAGCACGACCAGCGGCCGCGCGTCCTCGACGGAGTAGACCAGGCGATCGTCGGGATACGCCGGATCCAGCGGCACGTACACGCCGCCGGCCTGCAGCACGCCGAGCACGGCCGCGACCAGGTCGGCGCTGCGGTCCATGCACAGCGCGACCGGCACTTCCGGGCCCACGCCGCGGGCGCGCAGCGCATTCGCGATGCGGCGCGAGCGGTCGCGCAACTCGGCATAGGTCCATTCGCCGCGCTCGTCCCACACCGCGACGCGGTCGGCGTGACGCTCGGCGATGGCCTCGAAATCGCCGTGCAGCGTGCCCGTGATCGCGGGCCATGTGCGCGCCGGGCTCAGCGCCACCATCGCCGCGGACTGCTCCGCGCTCAGCAGCGGCACTTCACTCAGCCGTAGCTGCGTATCGGCGGCGACCGCGGACACCACGTGGCGCAGCTGCGCGAACAGCGCGTCGATCTCGTCCTCGTCGAACAGGTCGGTCGCGTATTCCAGGTGCACCGACAGGCCGTCGCGATCCTCGGTGACGAACACCGACAGGTCGAACTTCGCGAAGTTGGTGACGTGGGTCCACGCCTTCGCCGCCATCCCGGCGAAGCGGGCGTCGCGCGCCAGCGCTTCGATCTCGTTCTGCACGGTCAGCAGCACGGTGAAGATCGGCTGGCGGCCGAGGTCGCGCGGCGGGTTGAGCTTCTCGACCAGCTGGTCGAACGGGTAATCCTGGTGCGCCCAGGCCGTCAGCGCGGTGTCGCGCACGCGGCCGAGCACGTCGCCGAAGCTGGGATCGCCGTCCAGCGACGTGCGCAGCGCCAGCGTGTTGACGAAGAAGCCGACCAGCTTCTCCAGCGCGGGATCGCGGCGGCCGGCGATCGGGGTGCCGACGATCAGGTCGGTCTCGCCGGTGATCCGGCACAGCAGCGTCTTGAACGCCGCCATCAGGGTGATGAACAGCGTCGCCTGGTGGCGGCGCGCGAGCTGGTGCAGCGCCGCGGTCTCGGCGGCGTCGAAGCGGCGGCGCAGGGTGCGGCCGCGATAGCTCTGCACGGCCGGGCGCACGCGGCGCGACGGCAGGTTCAGCTGCGGCAGCGTGCCGCCGAGCTGGTTGAGCCAGTAGTCCTGCTGGATGCGATGCGGTTCGCCGGCCAGCAGTTCGTTCTGCCACTGGGTGTAGTCGATGTAGCGCAGCGTCGGCGGACCGAGCACGTCAGCGCTGCCGGCCGCGTAGACGCGGCCCAGCTCGTCCATCATCACGCCCATCGACCAACCGTCGGCGACGATGTGGTGGACGGTCAGCAGCAGCAGGTCGCGGGTGCCCGGCAGGTGCACCACGGTGCAGCGTAGCAGCGGGCCGTTCTCCAGATCGAAGCCGGTGCGCGCTTCCGCGGCGGCCAGCGCTTCGGCATGCGCGCGCGCTTCCTCGGGCGACGCGGCGGCGAGATCGACCGTGCGCACCGGCACGTCGATGCCGGCCAGCACGCGCTGGTGCGACTGGCCGTCGTGATGCACGAACACCGTGCGCAGCGCGTCGTGGCGCTGCACCGCGGCGGCGAGCGCGCGCTCGAACGCGGGCAGGTCCAGCCGGCCTTCCAGCTCGATCGCCCACGGGATGTTGTAGAACGGGTTGTCCGGTTCCATCTGCGCGAGGAACCACAGCCGCTTCTGCGCGTGCGAGAGCGGGTGGTGCTCGCGCTCCGGCGCGGGACGGATCGACGCCGCGTCCACCGGGGCACCGACCGCGCGCAGGCGGCCGATCGCGAGGGCGAGGTCGGCCAGCGACACCGCGTCGAACAGCGTGCGCAGCGGCAGGTCGATCGCGAACACCTGGGTGACGCGGGTCGCGACCTGCATGGCCGCCAGCGAGTGGCCGCCGATGTCGAAGAAGTTGTCGCGGATGCCGACGCGCTCGACGCCCAGCACTTCACGCCAGATGTCGGCGAGCAGGCGCTCGGTGTCGTCGCGGGGCGCCTCGTGGTCGCCCTCCCCGGCCGCGGCGCCCTCGATCGCGGGCAGCGCGCGCCAGTCGATCTTGCCGGTCGGCGTCAGCGGCAGCGCCGGCAGCGTCGCCCACAGCGTGGGCACCATGAATTCGGGCAGTTCGTCGCGCAGCGCCTCGCGCAGTGCGGCACCGGTGGTCTGCGGATCGCGCGGCACCACGTAGGCGGCCAGGCGGCGATCGCCGGGCGTGTCCTCGCGACACAGCACGCGCACGTCGGCGACTTCGGGCAGCGCGCGCAGCGCGGCCTCGATCTCGCCCAGTTCGATGCGGAAGCCGCGGATCTTGACCTGGTGGTCGACGCGACCGACGAACTCGAGGCTGCCGTCCTCGCGCTGGCTGACGACGTCGCCGCTGCGGTACATGCGCGCGCCGGGCACGTCGAAGGGATCGGGCAGGAAGCGTTCGGCGCTCAGGCCGGGGCGGTTGAGATAACCGCGCGCCAGGCCGGCGCCGCCGATGTACAGCTCGCCCGGCACGCCCGGCGGCACCGGCTGCAGGCGCGCGTCGAGCACGTAGCAGCGGGTGTCGATGATCGGGCGGCCGATCGGGATGCCGCCTTCGCTGCCTTGCAGCGGATGGAAGGTGGCGAAGGTGGTGGTCTCGGTCGGGCCGTAGACATGCACCAGCCCGCCGGGACGCGCGTGCTGCAGCGCGCGCGCGACGTGCGCGGCGGACACCGCCTCGCCGCCGAACAGCACCTGGTGCACGTGCTCGAACAGCGCCGGCGCCATGTCGGCGACGTGGTTGAACAGCGCCGTGGTCAGGAACATCGTGTCGACGCGCTGCTCACGCACGAAGGCGAGCAGTTCGCTCGGCGCGAAGTTGCCCTGCGGCGCCACGACCACGCAGCCGCCCGCGGCCAGCGGCGCCCAGATCTCGAAGGTGGCGGCGTCGAAGGTGATGGTGGAGAACTGCAGGACGCGGCTGTCCGGACCGATCGCCGCGTAGTCGGGCGACTGCACCAGGCGCACGCAGCCGCGATGGGTGGCGACCACACCCTTGGGGCGACCGGTCGAGCCCGAGGTGAACACCACGTACGCGGCATGGTCCGGTCGCAGCGCCGCCACCGGCGCGGTGTCGGGCATGCCATCGAGGACGGCCGCGTCGTCGAGGCAGACGACCGCCACGTCGAGCGGCGGCAGCACGTCGCGCAAGGCGTCGAGCGTGAGCACCAGCGCCGGGCGCGCATCCTCGCACATCATCGCGAGGCGGCCGGCGGGGAATGTCGGGTCCAGCGGCACGTAGGCCGCACCGGCCTTCATCACCGCGAGGAAGGCGACGATGGCCTCCGCGCTGCGCGGCAGGCACACGCCGACCATGGTGTCCGGCGCGGCGCCGAGCGCCTGCAGCCGGTGCGCGAGGCGGTTCGCGCGCCGATCGAGTTCAGCGTGCGTCAACCGCAGGTCGGCCGTCTCGATCGCCGGCGCGTCCGGCATCTTCGCCGCCTGCGCGGCGAGCAGCGACACCAGCGTCCGGTCGGTCGCGGGCGTGGCGCGATCGGCGTTCCACTCCAGCAGCACCTTGCGGCGCTCCGCCGGCGACATCAGCGGCGCGTCGCCCAGCGGCGCGTCGGGATGCGCGACGAGACCGTCGACCAGTCGCTCGAACGCGCGCGCCAGCGTCTGCATGCGCGCGGCGCCGAAGCGGCCGGCGTCGTATTCGATGCCGGCGCTGACGCCGCCCGGGTATTCGCCGATCACCAGCGTGAGATCGAACTTCGCCGGCGGGTTTTCCAGGTCCAGCGGCCGCAGCTTCAGGCCCGGCAGGGTGATGTCCTGCAGGTCGGTGTTGATGTAGTCGAACGCGACCTGGAACAGCGGCGACTGGCCGCCGGAGCGGTCCGGCGCCAGCGTCTGCACGAGGCGCTCGAACGGCAGCTCCGCATGCGCGAGGCCGTCCTGCGTGGACTGGCGCAGGGTATTCAGCAACTGCACGAACGACGCGTCGCCATCGACCGCGCAGCGCAGCGCCAGCGTGTTGACGAACAGGCCGACGCAGCCGGACATGTCGGCGCGGTCACGACCGGCGACGGGCGCGCCGATCACCAGGTCGGTCTGGCCCGAGAAACGATGCAGCGCCACCGCCCACGCGGCCAGCAGCGCCACGAACAGGGTGCAGCGTTCACGGTGCGCGAGATCGCGCAGCGCCTGCAGGCGCGGGCCGTCGAGCGCGAGCGCGACGCGGCCGCCGGCATGATCGATCGCACCGGCCGGCGCGGGATCGGACGGCATCGCCAGCGGATCGGGCAGCGGCGACAGGTGCTGCGTCCAGTAGGCCAGCAGCGGCGCGATCGCCGCCTCGTCCAGCCGCTGGCGCTGCCACGCGGCGTAATCGGGATACTGCAGCGGCGCCTGCGCCGGCGGCACCGCGGGAATGCCGCCGGTGCGTTCGCCGTAGTGCATCGCGAACTCGCGCATCAGCACGCCCAGCGACCAGCCGTCGGCGACGATGTGGTGCAGCGACAGCACGAGGATCGCGTTCCGGTCGCTGTAGCGCACCAGCGCGGTGCGCAGCAGCGGCCCGGTTTCCAGATCGAACGGCGACAGCGCGATCCCTTCGGCCAGCGCGCGCGCGGCCTGCGCGGCGTCGGGACGATCACGCAGGTCGTGCAGCGCCCACGGCAGGCGCGCTTCGTCATGCACGCGCTGCGCCGGCTCGCCGCTGCCGGCGTCGATCGTGGTGCGCAGGGCGTCGTGCCGTTCCACCAGTTGCAGCAGGCTGTCGTGGATCGCCTGCGCGTCGACGTCGCCTTCCAGCTCCAGCATCAGCGGGATGTTGTAGAGGTTGCTGCCCGGGTCCAGGCGATCCAGGAACCACAGCCGCTGCTGCGCGAACGACAACGGCAACGGCGCCGAACGATCGGCGCGCGGGATGCCGTCGGCGACCAGGCCCTGGCCGCGCAACAGCTTCTGCAACAGCCGCTTGCGTGCGGTTTCGGCGGGACGGGGCGCTTGAATGGAAGGCAGGTCGCTCATGGGGCAATCAGTCGGTCACGGCAGGTTCGGCGCGATCGGCATGCACCGTCGCGCGCGGGGACACGGAAGAAGGAACGGACACGTCGGCGGCGCCCGGTGCGATGCCCGGCAGCGGGTACTCGCGGCAGATCGCCTGCACTTCCTCGCGCACGCGGTGCAGCCACTGCGGATCGAGCGCCCACTGGGTGTTGCCCTGCACCTCGACGTGCAGCAGCACGTCCTCGACCAGCTCGGCGCAGCGCGCCATCGCCGACGGCGGCAGGCCGCGCAGCGCCAGCGTGTTGGTGCCGAAGCGCACGCCACTGCTCACCAGCGGGCCGTGGCGATCGTTCGGGATACGGTTCTTGTTGATGACGATGCCGCAGGCTTCCAGCGACGCTTCCGCCACGCGGCCGGTGAGGCCGCGCTCGGCGACGTCGACCAGCAGCATGTGGTTGTCGGTGCCGCCGGTCAGCACGCGCCAGCCGCGCTGTACGAAGGCATCGGCCAGCGCCTGCGCGTCGGCGACGATGCGCCTGGCCAGTTCGGCGAAGGCCGGCGTGGTCAGCCCGGCCAGCGCGCGCGCCTTGGCCGCGACCGCGCCGAGATCGGGCGTGCCCTGCACCATCGGGAACAGCGAACGCTGCACCAGCTTCGAGCAGGTCAGGCCGCCCGCGCCGATCACGGTGTCGGTGTCGCGGCCGCACATCACCAGGCCGCCACGCGGGCCGAACAGCTGCTTGTACGTGCTGGTGGTGGTGAAGTGCGCGTGGTCGATCGGGCTGGGATGCACGCCCGCGGCAACGAGGCCGGCGATGTGCGAGATGTCGGCCAGCAGCAGCGCGCCGGCTTCGTCGGCGATCGCGCGGAAACGCGCGAAGTCGATCGTGCGCGGATACGCGCTGGCGCCGCAGATCAGCAGCTTCGGGCGATGGCGCAGCGCCTGGTCACGCACCTGGTCGTAATCGATCAGGCCGTCGGCGCCCAGGCCGTAGGTCTCGGCGCGGAAATAGCGGCCGGACACGTTCGCGGGCGAACCGTGGGTGAGATGACCGCCGCTGTCGAGGTCAAGGCCGAGGATGCAATCGCCCGGCTGCAGCAGGCCGAACATCACCACCTGGTTGGCGGTGGAACCCGAGTGCGGCTGCACGTTGGCATAGCGCGCGCCGAACGCGGTGCACGCGCGCTGCGCGGCCAGCGTCTCGATCTCGTCGACGATCTCGCAGCCCGCGTGGTAGCGCCGGCCCGGATAGCCTTCGGTGGTGACGTTCGCCAGCGCCTGCCCGAGGCAGGCCTGCACCGAGAGATCGGCGCTGCTGGACGAGGCCACCATCGTCAGCGTCTCGTCCTGGCGCTGGCGTTCGCGCGCCAGCAGTTCGAGCAGCAGCGGGTCCTTCGCGGCCAGCCGGTCGAGACCGGTGCAGGCCAGCGCCTTCAGGTGCGACAACGCGTCCTGTTCATGGGTGCTCTTTTCATGCATGTTCATGTCAGGCCATCTCCTCTTCCGTGACGTCGTCGCCCGCTTCCATCGCCGCGAGCAACGCATCGAGATCCACGCTGCGCTCGGCAGCCAGTTTCTGCAGTTCGTCCGCGACCGCGGCCACCGTCGGCTCCAGCAGCAACTGGCGCAGCGGCAGTTCGATCTGGAACCATTCGCGCACCAGCGCCGCCAGCTGCGTGGCGCGCAGCGAGTGGCCGCCGAGATCGAAGAAGTTGTCGTGCAGGCCCACGGCTTGCAGGCCCAGCACTTCGCAGAACAGGTCCGCGACCAGCGCCTGCAGCGGCGTCTGCGGCAGTTCGCGCACGACGTTTGCCGGCGCGGCGTCCGGCGCCGGCATCGCCGAGCGATCGACCTTGCCGTTCGGGCTCAGCGGCAGCTTCTGCAGCTCCATCGCCACCGCCGGGACCATGTAGGCCGGCAGGTGCGCGCGGGCGACGTCGAGCACCTGGTCGAGCGGCACCGCCTGCCCTTCGTGGAACACGATCCATGCGACGAGGCGCTTCTCGCCGGTGGCGTCGGGACGCGCGCCGGCCACGGCCTGGCGCACCGCCGGATGCTCGCGCAGCGCGCTTTCGATCTCGCCCAGCTCGATGCGATGGCCGCGGATCTTGACCTGGTGGTCGATGCGGCCGATCAGGATGATCGTGCCGTCCTCGCGCCAGCGCGCGAGGTCGCCGGTGCGGTACATGCGCGCGCCGGGCACATCGGTATGCGGATCGGGCAGGAAGCGTTCGGCGGTGAGCGACGGACGCGCCCAGTAGCCGTGGCCCAGGCCCTTGCCGCCGAGGTACAGCTCGCCGGGCACGCCGACCGGCACCGGATTGAGTTCGGCGTCCAGCACCAGCGCACGCTGGTTCACCATCGGCTTGCCGTACGGGATGCTGGTCCACTCCGGATCGACACGATGCACGGTCTCGGTGATCGAGTGGATCGACGCCTCGGTGGCGCCGCCGAGCACGTCGTAGCGCGCGCCCGGCGCCATGCGCTTGAAGCGGTCGGGCATCGTCACCGGCACCCAGTCGCCGCCCATGATCGCGGTGCGCAGCGACGGCAGCGTCATGCCCGGCACGCTCTCGACGTGGCGCAGCAGCATTTCCAGCAGCGCCGGCGCGGAGTTCCAGATCGTGACCTTGTGGCGCTGGATCAGCTCGGCCCAGTGCACGGGATCGCGCGCGCCGTCACCCTGCGGCATGACCACCGCGCCGCCCGCGGCGAGGATGCCGAAGGTCTCGTACACGAACATGTCGAAGCTGAAGGACGACAGCGCGAGCACGCGATCGGCCGGGCCGACGCCGTGGCTCTCGTTGAGGTCCAGCAGGTTGTTGACGATGCCGGCGTGGCGGATCATCACGCCCTTCGGCCGGCCGGTGGTGCCGGAGGTGTAGATCACGTAGGCCAGGTGCTCGCCGGTGACGTTCACCTGCGGCGCATCGGTCGACTGGTCGCGCGCGCTGTCGGCGTCGAGCAGCAGCAGCGGGCAGTCGACCGCCGGCAGTTGCGACGCCACCGGCTCGGCGCTGATCAGCGCAGCGATGCCGGCGTCGCGCAGCATGAACGCGATGCGCTCGGCCGGATATGCGGGATCCAGCGGCACGTAGGCGCAGCCGGCCTTCACCGTCGCCAGCAGCGCGGCGACCATGTCCGGCCCGGGACGCAGGCAGAGACCGACGTTGCTGCCGGGCGTCGCGCCCAGTGCGAGCAGCGCGTGCGCGAGCTGGTTGGCGCGGGCGTCGAGCGCACCGTAGGTCAGCGTCTCGTCGCCGAAGATCACCGCCGTCGCGTCCGGCGCCGCGGCCACCCGGCGCTGCACGAGATGCTGCAGGCAGACGCCGGCCTCGCGCGGGCGATCGGTGTCGTTCCAGTCGTAGCGCACGCGATGCAGTTCGGCCGGCGTGAGCATCGGCAGCAGCGAGATACGTCGCGACGGATCGGCGCAGGCCGACTGAAGCAGCGTGCGGTAATGGCCGATCAGCCGCTGCATCGTCGCCGCTTCGAAGATGTCGGTGTCGTAGTGCACGTAGCCGGCCATGCCGTCGGCGGTGCGGCGCAGCGACAGGATCAGGTCGAACTGCGCGGTGCGGTTGTCGACCTCGCGCATGCGCGCGCTCAGGCCCGGCAACTCGAACGCCTCGTGCGGCGCGTTCTGCAGGATGAACATCGCCTGCACCAGCGGGTTGTGGCTGAGTGCGCGCTCGGGCTGCAGCAGTTCGACGATCTTGACGAACGGCATGTCCTGGTGCGCGTAGTCCTGCAGCGAGGCATCACGCACGCGTTCGAGCAGCGTGGCGAACTCCGGATCGCCCGAGCAGTCGGCGCGCATCGGCAGGGTGTTGAAGAACAGGCCGACCAGCGCTTCGAGTTCCGGCGACGGCCGGTTGGCGATCGGCGTGGCGATCACCATGTCCTGCTGGCCGGTGTAGCGGTGCAGCAGCACCTGGAACGCGGCGAACACCACCATGTACGGCGTCGCGTTGCGCTCGCGCGCGAGGCGTTCGATGCGCTGCGAGAGGTCGGCGTCCAGCGCGAACTCGATGCGCGCGCCGTTGAAGTTCTGCACCGGCGGACGCGCACGGTCCAGCGGCATCGCCAGCAGGCCCGGCGCGCCGTCGAGGCGCTGCTTCCAGTAGGTCGCGAGGTGTCCGGTGTCCTCGGCCTGCTGCTGTTCGCGCTGCCAACAGGCGTAGTCGGCGTACTGGATCTCCAGCGGCGGCAGTTCGCCGCCGGTGTAGCCGGCCGCGATCTCGCGCATCAGCACGCCGTGCGACCAGTCGTCGCAGACGATGTGGTGCAGGTTGAGCAGCAGCACGTGATGGTCGTCGTCGAGCGTGACCAGCACCGAACGGAACAGGTGGCCTTCGGCGAGATCGAACGGCTCGCGCGCCGCGGCCAGCAGCAGGCGCTCGCATTCGGCCTCGCGCACGTCGGCGGGCGAAGCACCGAGATCGATGCGTTCGAGCCGGTGCTTCGGCGGCTGCACGAGCTGCATCGGCACGCCCTCGAATTCGACGAATGCGGTGCGCAGCGACTCGTGGCGCTCGGCCACCGCCTGCAGCGCGCGTTCGAGCGCGGGCACGTCGAGGCGGCCGCGGAAATCGACGCGGCCGGGCATGTTGTAGTTCGGCGTCCCGGGGCGCAGGCGATCCAGGAACCACATGCGTTCCTGGCCATGCGACAGCGGGAAGAGATCGAATTCCGCCGCGCGCGTCAGCAGTTCGCGTTTCTGCTGCGGCGTCAGCTCGGCAAGCCGGGAGGCCAGCGTATCCATACCGGGAAATCCTTGGAAGAAATGAAGTCGGGGGCGTCAGGCCGGGCGTGATTGCGCCCGGCCGCGGCCTTCGAAGACACAGGGATCGACGGCACTCATGTCGCGTCGCCGGCCTGCGCCAGCGTTTCGAGGGCGGCCTTGAGCCGGTCCTGCGCGCCCGTCGATCGCGCGCGTCGTGCGATCACCGGCGTGCGCGAGGCCGGGGCCGCGGGCTTTTCCGCCGGCAGCAGGTCGGCCAGTCGCGCCACGGTCGGCGCCTCGAACATCGCCCGCAGCGCCAACGCCGTGCCGAACGCGCGGTTGATGCGGGTGACGACCTGCGTCGCCAGCAGCGAATGGCCGCCGAGCGCGAAGAAGTCGTCGTGCACGCCGATGCGGTCCTGGCCCAGCACTTCGCTCCAGATGCCGCACAGTTCGCGTTCCACCGGCGTGCGCGGCGGAATGAAGTCGTGCGCGGCGCCGGGACGCTGCGGATCGGGCAGCGCCCTGCGATCGAGCTTGCCGTTCGGCGTCAGCGGGAAGCGCGGCAGCCACACGAACGCACCGGGCACCATGTGCTCGGGCAGTTCGCGCGCGAGGTGCTGGCGCAGCACCGCGCCGATCTGGCGACGCTGCAGCGCCTGCGCGGGCGAACTCGCGCACTGCGCCAGCGTCAGCCCGGCCGGCGGCGGCAGCGTCCATTCCGGCAGCGCCGCACCGGGCGCGGCGAACACCGCACGCAGGCGACCGTCGGCGGCGCCGTCGATCCAGCTCAGCTCCATCTGCCGGCCGCTGGCGACCGCGAGTTCGGCCAGCACCTGCGGATCGATGCCGGGTTCGGCCGCGGAGACCGCGCGGCGCAGTTCGCCGACGGTCTTCAGCTCGCCCGGATCGGCCAGCAGGCGCGCACCGTGCGCATCGACCGCGACGCGCGCGTTCGGGATGCCCGACAGCGCGACCACGCCCGACTGCCACAGGCGGCGTTCGAGCTTGGCCAGATCCCAGCCGTCGCCCGACCAGTCCGACCACGCCATCGGCACGGCCTGCGGCGTGCGTCGCGTGATGACGACGTCGTAGCGGAACTTGCTCAGCTCGTTGACGCGGCGCGCGTCCTTGGGCAGCACGCGCACCGCGCCGATGCGGCCCTGCTGCTGCAGCAGGGCGAACAGGCCCGGATGCACCAGCAGTTCGTTGTCGAGCGCGGCCTGGTGCCAGGCGCCGTAGTGCGCCGCGGTCAGCGGCGTGGCCGCCGGCGCCGCATGCAGTTCCAGCGACGCGGCGAACGCAGACTGCAGCGACAGGCTGCGCAGGTCGCCGAGGAACAGATGGCCGCCCGGCGCGAGTCGTTCCAGCGCGCGTTCGATCACCAGTTCCAGGTACGCGAGGCTCGGGAAGTACTGCGCCACCGAGTTGACGATCACCAGGTCGAAGTCGCCGGGCAGGTCGTCGATCGCGTCGGCCGCGCGTTCCAGCAGCTCGACCGAGCCGGCCTTGTCGCCCAGTGCGTCGAGATGGCTGCGCAGGTAGTGCAGCGTGGCCGGCGAGAAGTCGGTGGCGGTGTAGTGCTCGACCGACGGCGCCACGCGGAACATCAGCAGGCCGGTGCCGCAGCCCAGTTCCAGCGCGCGCCGCGGCTTCAGCGCGAGCAGGCGGGCGACGGTGCCGTCGACCCATTCGCGCATGTCCACCTGCGGCAGGTGGCTGCCGTCGTAGCGGCTGGTCCAGCCGGCGATGTTGAAGTCGGCCTGCGTGCCTTCTCGCGCCAGTTCGAGCTGCGCGTAGGTGTCCTCGAACACCGTGCGCCATTGCTGCACGGAATCCACCGCCTCGTCGGCGACGGCGTCCGCGTGCGCGGCGTCCTCGGCGCCGTCGTCCGGCGTGCAGACGTAGGCGACCAGCCGCTTCGCGCCGCCGGTGTCGTCGCGCGCCACGACCGCGGCCTCGCGCACCCACGGATGCGCGCGCAGGCGGGTCTCGATCTCGCCCAGTTCGATGCGGAACCCGCGCACCTTCACCTGGTGGTCGACGCGGCCGGCGTATTCGACTTCACCGTCGGCGCGCCAGCGGCCGAGGTCGCCGGTGCGGTACATGCGCTGTCCGGGCGCGACCGCGTGCGGATCGGGCAGGAAGCGTTCGGCGGTGCCCGACTGACGACGGTAGTAGCCGCGCGACAGGCCTTCGCCGGCGATGTAGATCTCGCCCAGCACGCCCACGTCGACCGGCTGCAGCGCGTCGTCGAGCACGTACAGCCGCGTGTTCGCCAGCGGCTTGCCGAGCGTGATCTTCGCGCCCGGCACCAGCGCCTTGACCGTGGAATACGTGGTGTCTTCCGACGGACCGTAGAGGTTCACCACGCGACGGCCGGGCGCGCCCTGCAGCAGCGACAGCACCAGGTCCTCGGTGAACGGTTCGCCGGCGAGGTTGATCGTGCGGATCGACGCGGGAATCCCGCCCTGCTGCAGCAGGCTGCGCGCGGCGGACGGCACGGTGTTGAGCAGAGTGATCGGGCGCGCGGGCTGCAACTGCGGCAGGTCCAGCACGTTGCCCGGCACGGTGATCACGCTCGCGCCCGCGGCCAGCGGCGCGAACATCTCGTACACCGACAGGTCGAAGCAGATCGAGGTCGACGCCAGCGTACCTTCCAGTTCCTCCGGCGCGAACGCGGACTGCGCCCACGCCATCAGCACCGCGGCGCTGCGATGGCGGATGACCACCGCCTTCGGCCGGCCGGTGGAGCCGGAGGTGTAGATCAGGTACGCGACGTTCTCGCCGTGCACGCGCACCGCCGGCGGCGTGTCGGCGGAGGCATCGGCCGCGGCCTCGAACAGGTCGTCGATCGTGACGAAGCGGCAGTCGCGGACCGGGAAACGCGGCGCCAGCGCGGCGGTGGTCAGCACGATCTGCGCGCCGCTGTCCTCGGCCATCGCGCTGACGCGATCGTCCGGATAGGCGGGATCCAGCGGCACGTAGGCGCCGCCGGCCTTGAGCACGCCCAGCAGCGCGGCGATCAGCTCCGGCGAACGATGCGCGTAGACGCCGACCATCGTTTCCGGCCCGACGCCCAGCGCGACCAGCCGGTGCGCCAGCGCGTTCGCCGCGCGATGCAGGCTGCGATGGTCGACGACGCGCGCGCCGTCGACCACGGCCGGCGCGTCGGGCGCACGCTGCGCGCCGAGTTCCACCAGCGTGTGCAGGCAGTCGGCGGCCGGCGCGACCGCGGGCACGGCGTTCCAGTCCTCGAGGATCTGGCGGCGATGATCCGCGGCCAGCATCGGCAGCGACGACAGCGTCGCGTCGGGCTGCGCGACCATCGCCGCGAGCACCTGCTGCCACTGCTCCAGCATGCGCTGCACGCTGGACGGCCCCCACAGGTCGGTGTTGTATTCCAGCGCGACGTGCAGGCCGTCGTCGGCGTCCTTCACGAAGAACTGCAGGTCGAACTTCGCGGTGAACCACTCGTTCGGCAGCGGCTGGATGCGCAGGCCCTCGAACGCGCCCGCGACCGAGCTTTCGACCCGCGCCGACTGGTAGATCAGCATCGTGCTGAAGATCGGCGAACGCGCGAGGTCGCGCACCGGATTCAGCAGCTCGACCAGACGATCGAACGGGAAATCCTGGTGCGCGTAGGCGTCGGTGGCGACGCGACGGGCGCGGTGCAGCAGTTCACCGACATCCGGGTCGCCCGCGAGATCGATGCGCAGCGCCATCGCGTTGACGAAGAAGCCGACGAGATCGTCGAGTTCGCGCGCGGTGCGGCCGGCGATCGGGCTGCCGATGATGACGTCGTCCTGGCGCGTGATGCGCTGGAACAGCGCCGCCAGGCCCGACAGCAGCACCATGAACGGCGTGGCGTCGTGATGGCGGCCGAGCTGCACCAGCGCATCGGCGAGACCGCGCGGCAACCTGTGGTGCGCGACCGCGCCGCGATACGTCTGCACCGCGGGACGCGGGCGTTCGGTCGGCAGCGACAGCACCGGCAGTTCGCCGCCGAGGCGATGCAGCCAGTAGGTTTCCTGCCCGGTCAGGTGGCCCTGGTCGACCAACGCGTTCTGCCAGACCGTGTAGTCCTTGTACTGCACCGGCAGCGGCGGCAGCGGCGCTTCCGCGCCGTGCAGCGCGGCGTTGTAGATGCGCGCGGCCTGCTGCAGCCACACGCGGATCGACCAGCCGTCGGCGACGATGTGGTGGATCACGTACGACAGCACGTGCTGCGTCGGCGACAGCACCACCAGCGTCGCGCGCATCAGCGGCGCGACGGCGAGGTCGAACGGTTGCGCGCCCTCCTCCGTGCGGATGCGCGCCAGCGCCTGTTGCTGTTCCGCGGCGTCCAGCGCCGACAGGTCGATGCGACGCACCCGCCAGTGGCCCGGCGGATCGATGATCTGCCGCGGCTCGCCCTCGATCTCGACGAAGCGCGTGCGCAGCGATTCCTGGCGATCGACCACGCGCCGCAGCGCATCTTCGAGCGCACCCGGGTCCAGCGGACCGTCGAACGAAATGGCGCCGGGGATGTTGTAGAACGGATTGCCCGGTTCGAGCTGGGCGAGGAACCACAGGCGACGCTGCGCCGCGGACAGCGGGTAATGCGGCGCCGTCGGCACCGGCCGCAGCGTCGGTGCGACCGGCGGCGCAGCCACGGCCGACGCCTTCGGGCGCACGCGCTCGATCACGTCGCCGTGGCGCGACACCAGGTGCTGCGACAGCGCGCGGATCGAACCGAACTCGAAGAACAGCGACAGCGGCACTTCCACGCCCAGCGCCTGCTGCAGGCTGTTGCAGGTGTGCACGGCGACCAGCGAGTCGGTGCCGACCGCGGAGAAGGCAGTGTCGTGGGTCGCATTGACGATCCCCTGCGCCACGAGGTCGGCCTCGATCAGGCTCGCGACCCAGGCCTGCGCATCGACGACACCGGCCGGGGCCGCCGTCGCTGCGGGCGTGCGCGCCGCGGCGGCAGCGGACGACGCGGCCGCCATCGGCGCCGGCTTCGTCGCCGTGCCCGGCAGCGCGACGACGGGCGCGGCAGCGGTGCGGCGATCCACCGCGATGACCACCGCGGTGCCGGAGCCGCCGTCGGCGGCGCGGTCGACCTCGATCACGGTCGCGGCGAAGTCGTGCTGGCCCAGCAGCGCGCACCACTGTTCGGACGTGAGCAGCGGATAGTCGGTACGCCACGCGGTATCGCGGAACGCCCACCAGCCGTCGAGCAGGCCGACGGTGCAGTCGGCGAACGCGTTCGGGCGCACCGTTTCCACCAGCAGCAGCATGCCGCCCGGACGCAGCACGTTGCGCATGTAACGCAGCGTCTGCGCGATGTCGGCGGTCGCGTGCACGACGTTGGCGCCCGCGACGAGGTCGTAACTGCCGGCACCGAAGCCCTGCGCCACCGGATCCTGTTCGAGATCGAGCAGCGCGGTGCGCAGCGCCGGCCAGTCGCCGAAGCGCTCCTGCCCGTGCATCAGGAAGCGGCGGCCCACGTCGGTGTAGGCGTATTCGTCGGCGACGCCCTGCAGCGCCGGACGCAGCGCGCGCGTGAGCGCACCGGTGCCCGCGCCGATCTCCAGCACGCGCGCACAGCCGCCCGCGGCCTGCGCCGCGCCGGCGACCATCGCACCCGCACGCAGCAGCGGCGGGAACTGGCAGTAGAAGGTTTCGAGTTCGTCGACCGAGCCGCCGCTGAAGAGCACCTCGACCGGCTGCCGACGCCCCGCCCAGACCTCGGGCAGCGCGACCATGCAGCGCTGCAGCATCTCCACCGCACCGCGCGCGAACGGCCAGCGCTCGAGGATGCTGGCGGCGCGCGCGGCCGGATCGGCGGACGCCGCAGCGTCGTCAAGGCGATAGGCGCCTTGCTCGACCACCACGCGACCGCCGCGCAGGCCGATCTGCAGCAGGCGCGTCAGGTGCGCGCGGCGATCGGCGCGCAGCGACAGGCGATGCGCGATGGCGTCGATGTCGCGACGTTCCGACGGCGACAGCGCATCGACGTCGCGCAGCGACTGCGCGACCAGTTCGGCGCACAGCTCGTCGAGTTCCGGTTGCAGGCGTTCGTCGACCGCGCCGGAGGCATTGCGGCGCGCGGCGTCGGCCAGGCGC
The DNA here is from genome assembly GCF_056313745.1 of Lysobacter sp. DMC97. NCBI lineage: Bacteria > Pseudomonadati > Pseudomonadota > Gammaproteobacteria > Lysobacterales > Lysobacteraceae > Lysobacter > Lysobacter sp. DMC97. The sequence continues at coordinate 147,777 of NZ_JBQUZR010000005.1, forward strand.
GCGACCCGGGCATCGACGACGTCCGCCACCTCGATCGCCTGCGCCGGGGCCTTGGCGGCACCCGCGTTCGGGAAGAAGCCTTCGGCGACGTTCGCGATCACGGTCTGCGTGCGATCGGCGTGCCAGATGGCAGCACCGACGTCGAGCGCCCGACCGGTGCCCATCGGGAACACGCCTTCGCGCGCGAGCGCCGCGATGGTGCGCTCGTGCGCGACCACGCCGTCCTCGCCCCACAGGCCCCAGTTGATCGTGCTCGCCTGCTGGCCGCGCTGGCGCAGCCATGCGGCGAAGCCGTCCTGGAACCCGTTGGCCGCGGCGTGGTTCGCCTGGCCGGCGTGGCCGGTCACGGCCACCAGCGACGAGAACATCACGAACCGCCGCGGTTGCAGCATGCCGGTGTGTTCGTACAGCAGCGCCGAGCCCGCGAGCTTGGCGCGCAGCACGTCGTTCCATGCGGCCGGGCCCATGTCGGCGAGGCGCACGTCGCGCAACACGCCGGCGAGGTTGAACACGGTGTCGACGCGCGGGCACAGCTGCGCGAGTTCGACACCGGCGACGGCCATCGATTCGGGATCGGCGATGTCGGCGAGCAGCACGTGCACGTCGGCGCCGCGCGCACGCAGCGCGTCAACGCGATCGCGTGCGTCGTCGCGCAGCTTGCGCCCGATCAGCACGATGCGCTGCGCACCGCGCGTGGACAGCCATTCGGCCAGCGCGAGGCCGAGACCGCCGAGACCGCCGGCGATCACGCAGTCGCCGCTCACGGTGCGCGGCACCGCGGGCATCGGCACGGCGGCGATCACCGGCTGCAGGCGGCAGGCTTCGCGCCACGCGGCGAAGGCGGCGTCGCGCGTGGCGGCGTCGAGTTCGGCCACCAGCGCATCGATCGCCGCGGCCGCGCCGTCGCGCAGGCCCAGGTCGACCGCGCCGGCCATGCCTGCCGGCAGTTCCAGCGACGCCGTGCGCACGAAGCTCCACAGCGCGCTCGCGGCCGGCGAACGGAATTCATCCCCGCCACCGGCGGACGTGCCGTGCGCGGTCACCCACAGCAGGCGCCGCACCGACAGCGGCTGCGCCAGCACGCCCTGCGCCAGCGCGAGCGCACCGGCGAGCAGCGCTTCGGCCTGGGTCGCGGTCTCGCCCGCGCCGCCGTCGCCGAGCATGCGCGAGCCGCGCAGGTCGAGCACGTCCAGCGCGCCATGGCGCGCGGCCAGCGTGTGCAGCATCGTGCCGATGCCGTCCGCGGTGGCGATGTCGGCCATGCAGCGGCCGGGCGCGGATTCGAGGAAACGCACGCCGGCGGTCACGCGGGTGAAGCCGCGGCCGGTGGCGTTCAGGCGATGGCACAGCGCCTCGCCGATCGCGTTGTCCGCGCCGAGCACCAGCACGTGCGCGGCGGGATGCGGATCGGACGGCGACGGCAGCGACGCGTTCGCCCAGGCGATCTCGTAGGCCCATTCCGAGGCCGGGCGACCGACGACCGACTCGCGTGCCGCGACGTCGCTCGCCGCCGGCTTCGGCAGCGGCAGCGCGAACGTGCGTCGCGCGAAGGGATAGGTCGGCAGGCCGACGATCCGCGCACCGGCGGTGGCGAAGTACGGCGTCCAGTCGACGTCGCGCCCGGCTTCCCAGCGAGACGCCGCCTCGCGCAGTGCGGCATCGGCGACGACGGCGGCATCGAGCGCCGCGGACGCGCGTTCGGCGTCGAGGCGCGCGATCGCGTCCTCGGTGTCGACCGCCAGCACGCAGCGGCGCACCGGCATCGCCTCGCGGCCCATGCACAGCGTGTAGGCGACGTCGGCGAGGTCGAGCTCGGGATGCGTCTGCAGGTGCAGATGCAGGCGCTGGCGCATCGCGTCGAGCGTGCGTTCGTCGCGCGCGGACAGGCACAGCGGCCACACGGCGGCGGCGCGTTCGCCCGCCGGTCGGCGAACGGGTGCGCTGCGCAGGATGGTGTGCGCGTTGGTGCCGCCGAAGCCGAACGAACTGATGCCGACATGGCGCACGGCGCCGGCGCGCGCACCCGCGGTCCAGGCCTCGGCCTTCAGCAGCGGACGCAGCACCGCGTCGTCGCGCAGCAGTTGTTCGTGCGGCGATGCGAGGTTCAGCGTGGCCGGCTGCACGCCGTGGCGCAGCGCGAGCACCTGCTTGATCACGCCGGCGATGCCGGCCGCGGCCAGCAGGTGACCGACGTTGGTCTTCACCGAGCCGATGCCGCAGCGGACGTCGGCGTCGCGCGGGCCCAGCACGGCCGACAGCGCGCGCAGTTCGACCGGATCGCCGATCGGCGTGCCGGTGCCGTGCGCCTCGACGTGGTCGATGTCGCCCGGCGCGATGCCGGCGCGCGCGAGCGCCTGCCGCACCACCGCTTCCTGGCCTTCCGGCGTCGGCGCCATGATGCCGATCGATCGACCGTCGTTGTTGATGGCGGTGGCGGCGACGACCGCATCGATGCGATCGCCGTCGGCCAGCGCACGATCGAGGCGCTTGAGCACGATCAGGCCGACGCCCTCGCCGGGCACCATGCCGTCGGCGGCGCGATCGAACGCGCGGCAGACACCGCTGGCCGACAGCGCGCCGGCCTGCTGCAGCAGTTGCACCATCGTCGTCGACGGCAACACGTTGACGCCGCCGGCCAGCGCCAGATCGCACTGGCCCGAGGCCACGTCGGCACAGGCGTAGTGCAGCGCGACCAGCGACGACGAGCACGCGGTATCCAGCGCCAGCGACGGGCCCTTGAGGTCCAGCGCCTGCGCGACCCGCGCCGCGATCATGTTCAGCAGGTTCGCCGGCAGCAGCTGACTGCTGCGCAGCAGCGCGGCGTCGGCCTCGCGGCCGCGCCAGGCGATGAGTTGTTCGAGATGCGCGTTGTAGCTGGCGCCGACGTAGAGGCCCACGTGGCGGCCGGCGGGCATGCGCGCACCGAGGCAGCCGGCGTCTTCCAATGCGGCATGCGCGGTTTCCAGCAGCAGGCGCTGCTGCGGGTCCATCAGCATGGCTTCGTCGTCGCCGATGTGGAAGAACGCGGCGGCGAAGTCCATCGCCTCGTCGAGTTCACCGATCGGCCAGCGACGTTCGGCCTGCGGCCAGCGCCGGTCCGACATCGGCGCGATCGCGCTGACGCCGTCGAGCAGGTTGCGCCAGAAATCCTCGACGCTCGACGCACCGGGGAAGCGACCGGCCATGCCGATGATCGCCACCGGCACCTGGCGCTCGCGCGCGGCGGCGGGCAGCGAGGGCGCGTCCGCATCGGGTCGTTCGTCGAGCGCGGCGACGAAGCGCGTCAGCTCGCGGATCGTGCGGCATTCGAGCAGCGCCTTCGTGCCGAGCCTGCGATCCAGCGCGTTCTCGGCCAGCAGCAGCATGCGCATGGCCTTGACCGACGTGCCGCCCAGCGACACGAAGCTCGCATCGGGCCCGATGTCGGTGATCGGCAGCCCCAGCGCCTGCGCCCATGCGCCGGCGATCGCGGTCATCACTGCATCGTGCGGATCGATGACGCCGGTGGAGACGGGACGATGTGCGTCGAAGCGCTGCGCGAGTTCCGCGAATTCACCCAGCATCCACTGCTGCACGAACTGGTGGCGCTGGATCTTGCCGCTGCTGGTGTGCGGGATGCGGCGCACCGGGATGACGGCGCGCACCGGATAGCCGAGGTAATCCTCGGCCGCGGCGCGCAGTTCGTGCAGGTAGGCCCAGTCCGGGTTGTGCGGTCGTTCGACCACGAACAGCAGCACCGATTCGCTGCCGTCGGCCGGATCGATCGCGCCGCAAGCCGCGATGCGGCTGGTCTTCAGGCCGAACGCGCGGCTGAGGTGCTGTTCGAGATCCACGGCCATCACGTTGCGGCCGTTGATCAGGATCACGTCCTTCAAGCGGCCGGTGATGGTCAGGCGGCCGTCGCGCAGGAAACCGAGGTCGCCCGTGCGCAGCCAGCCTTCGGCATCGAACAATCGTTCCGACAGTCCCGGACCGTGGTAGCCCGCGGTGACGCTGCCGCCACGGATGCAGATCTCGCCGAGCCGGTTCTCCGGCAGCACGCTGCCGTCCTCGCCGACGATGCGCGTCTGCACGCTCGGCAACGGAACGCCGACGTCGGGATACTCGATGACCTCCTCGCCCGGCAACGCGTCGCGCGCGATGCCTTCGCGCAGCAGCGCCTGGCGATCGAGGCGATGCACGCGCCACGGCTGCCCCATCGGCGGGAACGCGGCCGCGACGCTGGCTTCCGCCAGACCGTAGACCGGCATCACCGCATTGCGCGACAGCCCCGAAGGCGCCAGCTTGTCCGCGAAATCCGACAGCGTCTTCACCCAGACCGGCTCGGCGCCGTTCATCCACATGTGGATGGACGACAGGTCCAGCCCGTCCGGCACGTCGTCGCCCAGCTTTTCCAGCACCTGGCGCATGCTGAAGTTCGGGCCGCCGGCCACCGCCGAACGATGCTCGTGGATCTTGCGCAGCCACAGCAGCGGATCGGCGATGAAATCGGCGGCGTCGAGCTTCACCTGCGGCGCCATCGTCAGCGTCGGCACCAGGTGGAACGCGATCAGCCCCATGTCGTGGTAGTACGGCATCCAGCTGATGAAGCCGTGCGACGCGAGGAAGCCGTTGACCTGCGCCATGTCGCGGATGTTCGTGACCATGTTGGCGTGCGTGAGCCGCACGCCCTTGGGCACGCCGGTGGAACCCGACGAGAACTGCAGGTAGGCCAGATCCTCCGGCGAGGCGACGTGTTCGACCGCCGCGCCGCCTTCGGGCAGGCGATCGACGACGAGGATGCGGTGCCCGCCCTCCAGCGCCGGCAAACCGTTCGCGTAATCCTCCGCCTGGTCGGCATCGATCAGGATCGTCGCGCCCGGGAACAGCGACGACACGGCGCGCATGCGCCGCGCGGGTTCCGATTCGCGCCGCCAGCTGCCGGTCTTCGGCAGCAGCACCGGCACGATGCCGCCGAGGATACAGGCCCAGAACGCCTCAACCTGCTGCTCCCCGCCGCCCAACTGCGTCAACAAATGATCGCCCGGCCGCAGTCCGGCCGCCTGCAGGCTGGCGAGCAGCGCTTGCGCGCGCCCCAGCAGCATGGCGTAGGTGAGCCTGAGTTCGCTGCCGTCCGCGCGGACGAAGGCGAGCTCGACGGCGGCGGCCTCGCGCGCCGCGCGATGCAGAACGTCTTGCAGTGTCGAGGGCATCGGGTCGGTCACTTTTTGCATTCCCTGGCGCATCCGGACGCACGCCGCCCGTCTTCGGGCGCCGAGCGGCGACGAAAAAAATCCCGGGTGCCTGCCAGCACCGAGAGGACGTTGATCGGATTGGTGTTACGGAGGAGGAGCGGGGTCGCTCGTCAGTTCACGCTTTCCATTGCACGGCGCAGACTCAGTGGACGCATGTCGGTCCACACTTCGTCGATGTACGCGAGACATTCTTCCTTGCTGCCGGTCTTGCCGGCATTGCGCCAACCCAGCGGAAGTTCGCGGTCGGCAGGCCAGATCGAGTATTGCTCTTCGTGGTTGACCACCACGGCGTGAATGCGATTGTCACCAGTTTCCATCGGTCATCTCCTAAGCGCTGAATAACTATCCGTTTCCTTTCCCTGCAGATGAATCCTATCGCGGACGCATTAAACGATCAAGTCGACCAACCGAATGCGAGCACGAATGGCGCGAATCTCATCCCTTGAGAATGCGGATCAACAACTTCGAATGTCGTCGAGACCATTTGTTTCGATTGCAACCTTTTCCGGATCGCGACGACGATTTGCCACGCGGCCCATCCTACGCTGCGCACATGACGATTCGAGGGCGGAAATCCCTTGTTTTCAGGGGATTCCACAAGCGCGTACATGCGGCCCGTCTCCGAACGGAAAACCCGCGCCGGACCGGCCGCGTCATGCCGTCGCCGCGCCGGGATTATCGCCGAGAAAAACTTTTTCTTAACGAAAGTAATCCGGTGTCACGCGCGCGTTTCCACCGGATATTCTCGGCGGATACTGCCGCGGCACACCGCGACGCGATGCATGCGACGCGCGGAATCCACCACGCGCGCATCCGTTCGCAGCGGTCTTGAATACACTCGTAAATACAAATGAAAATACACGTGTTCGCGCGACCAGCCTGCACCGAATGCATATCACCCCTTCATCGCCGGCACGTCGAGCACGGCGGGGAACGCACGGACATGCCGTTGCGTTGACGCACCCTGCCCGCTCGCAGGCATGGCACTTCGTGCACCATGGCGCGAGGCGTGCTCTCGATCGGACGCAGGCCACCGCGGGGCGAAGGACGCGCAAAGAAAAACCCCGCCGAAGCGGGGTTTTCCGTGTCGCGGAACCGCGGCGACGATCAGAACTTGTACTGGCCCGAGAAGGCGAACAGGTTCACGTCGCTGCTGAACTTGCCGAACAGCACATGGCGCGAGGAATCGAAGATGCCGATCTTCGGCGTATCCGGCTGGATGCGCGTGTAGCCGGCGTTGAGCTCGATCTTGTCGCTCATGTCCCAGGTCACGCCCAGCGAGTACCAGCGGCGATCCTCGTCGGGCAGGCGCGGCGTGCGCGTGGCGAACGTGGTCGGGGTCTCGTCGTAGGCGTAGCCGCCGCGCAGGGTGAGGGTATCGGACAGCTTGTACTCGGCACCGACCGACCAGAACACGGTGTCACCCCAGTTGAACGGCTCGACCGAATCCGCATCGGGATTCTTGAAGTCGATGCGCACTTCGCGCAGCGAGTGCCAGTCGGTCTGCGTGTAGTCGCCCATCAGCGCGAGCTTGTCGTTCACCTGCCACATGGCGCTGAACGTGGTGATGCTCGGCGTGGTCAGCTTGGCGACCGCACCGCCGTCCTTGAACAGCGGGGAGGTGGTGGGGCTGGAGCCGAAGATCGTGGCGACGTCGGCCGGCACGGTCCAGTCGACCTTGCCGTCGAGCTCATGGTCGATCTCGGAGCGGTGAGACAGGCCGAACGACAGGCTGTCGGTCGGACGGAAGGTCATGCCGACGATCCAGCCGAAGGCGGAGTCGTCGCCGGTCACGACGGCCTTGCCGTCGCGCAGCTGCGGACGGGCGAAGGGCAGCGGGCGGGTCGCCGGGTTGGCGAACAGCGCGGTACCGAAGTCGACCGCCTTCGACAGCTCGGCTTCGCCGCGCTCGTAGACGATGCCGGCGCCGACCGAGAAACGGTCCGGGACGATTTCATAGGCGGCGGACACGGTCAGGTCGACCGTCTTCACTTCCGACTTGATGGCCGAGTAGCGACCGACCCAGTTGGCGTCGTATTCGGTCTTCAGGCCGAAGGGCGCGCTGACCATGGCGCCGACGGCCAGGCCGTTGTCGAACTTGTGGATGATCGACATGGCCGGCACCGGGGTCACGTCGCCGGCTTCGCCGCCGTCGCCACCGGTGAGCGGCGCCGCGATCGGACCGAAGCCGTAGCCGGCATAGCCGCCGCCCTTGAACTTGGCGTTGAGGTCGATGACGGTGACATCGGCCTGGATGGTGGTGCCCGAGAAACGGGTCATGGCGGCCGGGTTGTTGACGACGACCGAGGTGTCGCCCGGGGCGACGGCGGAACCGGCGAACGCGCGGCCGAGGGCCTTCGCGCTGTTTTCCTTCAGCTGGAAGCCGGAGGCATGGGCCTGGCCGAGGGCCAGCGCGCCGGCGATGCCCAGCGCGAGCGCGGACATCTGGACGATACGAGTGTGGCTGTGCATGGTGCTTGCGTCTCCGTGGACAGGATAGGGTCTGCGCCGTGCGGCCGGGCGCTGTTCCTCGCCCGTGCCGTTCCTGCCGGAAGCCCCCTCCCGACGTACGACGCCGTACGTACTATAACCCGCCCATTAACCGAAAGCTAACAAGCACATGGCGTCGCCGAGTGTGGTTTCATGGCGTGTTCAAGCGTGCTTCCGGTCGTTTCCGACATGTTCGTTCAGCTTCCCGTCCGCCGCAGGGGCGGTCTGCGTTGGGCCACGCCGCTGGTGTTCGCGGCGTTGTGGCTGGCCTATCTGTGGGCGAGCACCCGGCCCGGGCCCGAGCACGCCGCCCTGCTGCAGGGCTGGGGCGCGCTCACCGGAGGGCCGGATGCCGCCGAAACCTTCCGCGCACTGTGGGCCGATGGCCGCTGGGTGCAGTTGTTCACCGCCCTGTTCCTGCACGCCGACTGGGCGCACCTGCTGGGCAACCTGGTGTTCCTGCTGATCTTCGGCCTGCCCGCCGAACGCACGATGGGCCCCTGGCGGTTCCTCGCGCTGTTCCTGCTGGGCGGCGCGGCGGCCAACCTCGCGACCGTGTTCGCGATCGGCGGCCCCGAGCGTTCGTTGATCGGCGCCAGCGGCGCGGTGTCGGCGGTGATCGGCGCGTATCTCGCGCTGTTCCCCGGCGCCAAGCTCGGCGTGGTGCTGCCGCTGGGACTGTTCCTCGAATTCATCCGGGTGCCGGCGTCGCTGCTGATCGGCATCTGGGCGGCGTTGCAGGTCGGCTTCGCCTACATCGGCCCGGCGTTCGGCGCGGTGGCGTGGAGCGCGCACATCGCCGGCTTCCTGTTCGGCGTGCTGTTCGCCATCGCCGCGCGCGCGTCGATCGCCCGCCGGCTGCGCCGCAGCCGCGGCTACTGACGACCGCCACCGCCTCGCGCCCCGCGACTGACGACCGGTATCATCCGCCCATGCTGAAGACGCTCTACAAGGTCACCTTCCTCAACCACGGCCGGATCTACGAGCTGTATGCCGGGCGCGTGGGCAGCGGCAGCCTGTGGGGATTCACCGAGGTCGCGGACCTCGTGTTCGACGTGCACGACGGGCTGGTGGTCGACCCCACCGAGGAACGCCTGCGCGACGAGTTCGCCGGCACGAAGGTGCTGCACCTGCCGATGCAGAGCATCGTCCGCATCGAGGAAGTCGAGAAGAAGGGGCCGTCCGCGATCCGCGACGCCGCCAGCGGCGAGAAGGTGATCACGCCGTTCCCGGTGCCGGCCAAGCCGCGCTGAGCGGACGACAGCGGTCTGCGCCGCCGTCCGCGGAAACGTCGCGCGATCAGAAATCGATGCGCCGGCGATTGTCGGCCGACACGCGGTCGATCAGCTTGTTGTCCGGATCGAAGCCGGCCTCGTACGGTTCGCCATCGACCACCACCGTCAGCTTCGGCTGCGCCGTGGTGATGTGGTGCCGTTGCAGGTACAGGGTCTTCTGGTCCGCTTCCTTGCCCGATGGCGCCTTCGCGTACACGCCGACCTCGATCCAGTCGTCGAGCACGCCCGGCGTTTCGCGGCCCTTGCCGTCGGCGTAGCGCTTGGCCGCGCGCAGGTCCAGCGTGACCTCGTACTTGCCGTCCGCGCGCTTCTTCGCGGTCGCGGCTTCGACCCGGTTGTCGTAGAAGCTGATCTTCTCGAACAGGTCGTGGATCAACGCCTCGTGGCCGGGGCCGGCCTCCGCGCGGATGGCGTCGAGCAGCGCGGCGCTGGTCGTGTACGGCGGCTGCTGGAAGGCGTTGGCCTGCAGGAACTTCTTCAGCGCGCGATCCAGCGCCGCTTCACCGATTTCCTCGCGCAGGCGGTAGAACACCAGCGATCCCTTCTCGTAGTGCAGGTACTGCTGGTTCTCGACCCGGTACAGCGGCAGTTCCTCGACCACTTCGCTGGCGCGACCGGCGAGATAGCGATCCAGCTCGTAGCGCAGGAACTTGCGCATCTTGTCGCGGCCGTGCTGCTTCTCCATCACCATCAGCGCCGAATACTGCGCCAGCGATTCGATGAGCATGCTCCAGCCCTGCACGTTCGCGCCCACGACCTGGTGGCCCCACCACTGGTGCGCGATCTCGTGCGCGGTCACGTAGGACACGTAGTCGATGCCGTCGGCGTCGCCGAGGTCGGCGATGAAGCCGATGCTCTCCGAGAACGGGATCGTGTTGGCGAAGCTCTGCGCGAAGCGCGCGTACTGCGGGAATTCCACGATCCGCACCTGGCGATGCTGGTACGGCGTGAAGTTGGCTTCGTAGTACGCGAGCGAACGCTGCGCCGACGTGATCATGCGGTCGACGTTGTAGGCGTGCTTCGGGTCGTAGTAGATCTCGATCGGGATGCCCTTGTACGCGCCGCGACGCACCTGCCAGCGCGCGGACAGGAACGCGTAGAAGTTCAGCATCGGCCGGTCCATCGCGTAGCGGAAGCAATGGCGGCCCACGGCGTTGCGATATTCGCGGACCAGGTAGCCCGGCGACAGCGCGGTCTGGTCCGGCGCGGTGCAGATCGTGGTCTTGAAGTCGATCCAGTCGGCATCGTCGCTGAGCGGATTGTTCTGCCGCGCGGCCACGTCCTCCAGCTTCGGCATGCGCTGCGGTTCGCCGAGGCCACGCTTGCGGCGCTCGTTGCGATCGGTGATCTGGTACTCCTCGTTGTAGCCGAACGACGGAAAGATCGTGCTGTTGAAGAACGTGCCGTTGTCGACGATGTGGGTGTCGACGCCGTCGTTGGTGAAGCCCTTCGGCGCGACCCGCATGCGGAAGCGGAACGTGCGTTCCTCGCCCGGCGCGAGCGGCTTCGCGAGACGATAGATGCGGTAGCCCGCGTCGGCATCGTGGTGGCGCAGCGTGGCGCCGCCGAGATCGAGGCTGGCCAGGGTTTCGTCGTCCTGCATCCCGATGTGGACGTCGGCGATCGGCACGGCGTGCGGGTTGTGCACGCGGTAGACGCCGTCCACGACCATCGACTGCGTTTCCGGATGCAGGTCAACGTCGATGTCGGCCGCCAGGATCTTCGGCTGCGGCAGGTTGCGGTACTTGCCGTAGTCGCGCTCGTAGCGGGCCTGCAGGTCGAGCTGCTCGTCGGGCGTGCGGTAGTGGTTGCGGACGTTGGTGTTCCAGAAGATGAAGCTCCCGACGCCCGCCCAGGCGAGCAGCACGACCGTGAGGATCACGCCCTGCGGGCCGCGCAGGCGCTGGCGACCGAGGCGCAGTCGCTGCCGCCATCCGCCGCCCGTGCCGCGCACCCACAGCGCCGCCGCCAGCAGCAGCATCGCGGCCATGAACAGGCCCCAGTACGCCTGGAACCACAGCTGCGGCGCGAGCAGGTGGCCGTAGCCGTTCATGTCCGACCACTGCGCGTTCGGCGCACCGGCGTAGCTGTAGAGGTTGTGGGTGAAGTCCATCGCGCCCATCACGCCCTGCAGCACCAGGAACAGGACCATCAGCCCGTAGCCGACGAACTTGTTGTCGGCGTACGCCTGCAGGCTCAGCGCGAGCCCCGCCATCAGCACGAAGACGGTGCTGTCCAGCGTCAGCGTCTTCAGGTACACCATCGGTTCGAGCTGGAAGTGTCCCTTCGCCAGCTGGATGAGCATCGCCGCGAGGCCGCCGAACAGCTGGAACCCGAAGACCACCAGCACCAGCGCGCCGAACTTGGCGGCCAGCGGCACCCAGTCGGGCACCGGCATCGCATCGCTGACTTCGTGGATCTTCGCCGCGCGCGCCTTGCCGAACACTTCACCGGCGTAGAACAGCACGATGATGATCAGCACGAAGCTGTAGGCGCCCTGCAGGGCCTGCAGCATCTGCGAGGTGACCGGATGGACCGGCGTGTCGTACAGCGTGCTGGCGCGCAGTGCGCCCGGCACGAAGTTGGCGAGCGCGAACAGCAGCATGATCACGAACGGCACGCCGCGGAACACGCCGGCCGCATCGAAGCGCAATTGCGCGAGGAACTGCGCGAACGCGGTCCGTGCGCCGGTCGACGCCGGCGCGACCACGCGCGCGGCCCGCACGGGAGCCGCCGCGGGCGTGGCCACGGACGTCGCCTGCGCGGCCTTGCGGCGGAACAGCCCGCGGCCAGTGCCGGTGCGCTGCGGCTTGAACAGCGCCAGGCTGGCGCCGAACAGCAGCAGCGACAGACCGGTCCACAGCGCACGGTTGGCGAGCAGCATGCCGTCCAGCGTCGGTACCAGCGTGTTCATCTCGTCGGCCGACCAGTAGCGGACCGTGCGTGCGAAGGCGATCCGCCCCAGCGGCTCCCACAGCGCGACGGTGCGGACGTTGTCGAGATCGCTCAGCAGCGCGCTGCCCACGCCGTACAGCACGAAGAACCCGAGCACGCCGATGTAGACCCACAGGATGCTGCGGGTGAGCACTGCCATCATCGACAGCAGCGCCGCGGTGAACAGCAGGTTCGGCAGCACGATGACCAGCAGGCTCCACGCATACGGCAGCAGCGTGACCGGCCCCAGCCGTTCGGGATCGATCCACGGCATGAACTGTGCGACGAACATGGTCGCGACCAGCAGCGCGTAGATGCAGAGGCAGGCGGCCAGCGCGGCGGCGATGCGGCCGATCATGAAATCGCGGCGCCGGATCGGGCTGGCGAAGATCAGTTCCGCCGTACCCATCTCGAAATCGCGAAGCAGCGCGGCGTGCACCGACATCGCGACGAACAGCATGCCGATGAAGCTGAATGCCACCGACATGCCGATGATCACCCGCGGCGCGTTGCGGTGGATGTTGCCGATGGCGCCGCCCACCTGCACGGCGTCGGTGGTCAGTGCGGCGAAGGCCATCAGCGCGAACAGCACGCCGAGCAGCCACAGCACCGGCGATCGCAGCTGCTGGCGCAGCTCGAAACGGAAGAATTCGAACATGGTCGCCTCCTCAGGCCGCGACGGCGTGCTGGCGCAGGCGCTGGAAGTAGACGTCCTCCAGGTCCGGACGGATCAGCTCGAAACCGTCCTCGGGGTCCTGCTCGGCGTAGACGTGGATCTCGGGCGTGCCCTGCACCAGCCGCGTCGACAGCACCGCGAACGCCTGCTGGTAGCGCGACAGCGCCTCCATCGGCACGCGCTTGCGCCAGATCCGCGATTCGAGCGCGGCGATGGCATCGGCGGGACGACCGGTCAGCAGCACGCGCCCCTTGTTCATGATCGCCATGTTCGGGCACAGGTCGGTCACGTCCTGCACGATGTGCGTGGACAGGATCACCGCGACGTTCTCGCCGATCGAGGCGAGCAGGTTGAGGAAGCGGTTGCGTTCCTCCGGATCGAGGCCCGCGGTGGGTTCGTCGACGATGACCAGGCGCGGATCGCCGAGCAGCGCCTGCGCGATGCCGAAGCGCTGGCGCATGCCGCCGGAGAAGCCGCCGAGCTTGCGCTTGCGCACGTCCCACAGGTTCACCTGCTGCAGCAGGCCGTCGACGACCTCGCGGCGCACGCGGCGGTCGGTGATGCCCTTGAGCACCGCGAAATGTTCCAGCAGGTCCAGCGCGCTGACCTTCGGGTACACGCCGAAATCCTGCGGCAGATAGCCCAGGCGGCGGCGCACCGCGTCCTTGTCGCGCAGCACGTCGATGGGCGTGCCGGTGCCGTCGTCGAACACCGCGGTGCCGGCATCGGCCTCCTGCAGCGTGGCCAGGGTGCGCATCAGCGACGACTTGCCGGCGCCGTTCGGGCCGAGCAGGCCGAACATGCCGCGGGGAATGTCGAGTGAAACGTCGTCGAGTGCGCGCACGCCGTTGGCGTACGTCTTGCGAAGGTCGCGGATGGTGAGCATGTGCGGGGTCCCCGGTGGCGCCCGCCAATCCGGGCTGCTCGCATGCTAGGGAGCGTTCATGCGCCGCCGGACCCGCCGTTGGTCATGCAAAAGGCACGGCGTGACGAAGGTCGCCGTGACTTCCGGACCAGACGCCTGCGTGATCGCAGGCGCGATGCGTCGCTCAGCGCCGGTCGGGCGGCGGCAGCGCGGTGGCGACCTGCTTCTTCAGTGCGGCCAGCGCGGCGGTCACCGGCGCTTCGCCTTCCAGCACGTCGCCGACCGCAGCGTTCTCGGCTTCCTCGTCGCCGCGCAGATGGCCGGACAACGCGGCTTCGGAATAGCCCGCCGGGCGCGCCACGCCGCCGTCGGGACGCAGCACCACGTCGGGATCGATGCCGTGCGCCTGGATCGACTTGCCGCTGGGGGTGAAGTAGCGCGCGGTGGTGAGCTTGATCGCGTCGCCGTTGTCCAGCGGCAGCACCGTCTGCACCGAGCCCTTGCCGAAGGTGCGGCTGCCGACGACCTGCGCGCGCTGGTTGTCGCGCAGCGCCGCGGTCAGCACTTCGGCGGCGCTGGCGGAGCCGGCGTCGACCAGCACCACCATCGGTGCGCCGTGCAGGCGATCGCCCGGCGTCGCGCGGAACAGCGTGTTGCCCAGCGGATCGCGGCCGCGCGTGCTGACGATGTCGCCCTTGTCGAGCAGGTCGTCGGCGATCTGCACCGCCGAGGTCAGCAGGCCGCCGGGATTGCTGCGCAGGTCGAGCACGAGCCCGCGCAGGCCCGGCGCGCCGGCCTTCGCCTGCAGCGTGTCGAGGTTGCGTTCGAAGTCGTTGGCGGTGTCGGCCTGGAACGCGCTGATGCGCAGGTAGGCGTAGCCCGGTTCGAGCATGCGGCTGCGCACGCTGGCGACGCGGATGACGTCGCGCTTCACCGCCAGTTCCACCGGCTGCTTCGCGCTGGCGCGGCGGATGGTGAGCTTGACCGTGGAGCCGATCTCGCCACGCAACGGATTGGCGTCGATGCTCTCCGGCGTCAGCGGCTTGCCGTCGACGGCGATGATGAGGTCGCCCGAACGCACGCCCGCGGCCGCGGCGGGCGAGTCGTCGATCGGCGACACGACGAGGATCGGGCCGTCGGGCTGCTGCTGCACTTCGACGCCGATGCCCTGGTAGGCGCCGTTGGCGTCCTCGTCGAAGGCCTGCGCATCGCTGCGCACGAGGTAGGCGCTGTGCGGATCGAGGTCCTGCAGCAGGCCGCGGATCGCCGCCTGCATCAGCTTGCGGTCGTCGACCGGCTCGACGTAGGCCTGCTTCACCGTGTTGTAGACGCCGACGTAGCGGCGGATCTCCTCCAGCGGGATCTTGCTGCCGTCGTCCTTCGCAGTCGCGTTCACGGCATCGCCGGCGGTCGCGGGGCCGCTGTCTTTCGCCCCGCTGTCCTTGGCCCCGCCGTCCTGCGCGAAGGCGGGCGCGGCACCGAGGGCGAGCATCAGGGTGAGCACGAGGCGGCGGGACGGCGGCGTCAGCAGGGGCATCGGGAACTCCGGAGCGGGGGACGGCGAAGGGCCGGGGCTTGGGACCGCGGCGATGGCCGCGGGTTCACCGGGCCGGCTCCCGGTACCGTAGCCGTTCACTGGCGGCGCAGCCAGCTGCCGGGATCGACCGGCTGGCCGTTGCGGCGCAGTTCGAAGTACAGCGCCGGCTGCGACAGGCCGCCGGAATCGCCGACGCGGGCGACCGCGTCGCCGCGCTTCACGCTGGCGCCGGCCTCCTTCAGCAGGCTTTCGTTGTGGGCGTAGAGGCTGAGCGTGCCGTTGCCGTGGTCGACGATCAGGATCAGGCCGTAGCCGGTCATCCATTCGGAGAACACGACGGTGCCGTCGGCGACCGCGCGCACCGGCGTGCCGGCGGGGGCGGCGATCAGCAGGCCGCTGCTGGGGCGGCCGTCGGGCATGCGGCCGCCGTAGCCGGCCAGCAGTGCGCCCGACAGCGGCCAGCCGAAGCCGCCCACGCGCACCGGCGTGGCGTTGGCGACCTGCCGCGGCGGCTTCGGCGGACGCGGCGCGGCGCCGTGGCCGGCGGCATTGCGCGCGGCCTCGGCCCGCGCCTGCGCCTCGGCGGCGCGGACGGCGGCCAGGCGTTCGGCCTCGGCCTTCGCGGCGGCGGCGCGCAGCCTGGCGAGCACGTCCTGCAGCGCCTTCGCATCGCTGCCCAGCGCCTGCTCGCGTTGCCGGCGATCCTGGTAGCGCGCGTCGAGTTCGCCCACCGTCTGCGCCTGCGCGCGACGGTCGCGGGCCAGCGCGGCGAGCTGACTCTGGCGCTGCGCGCGCGCGGCGTCCAGCTCGGTACGGCGCGCGGCGATGTCGGCCTCGACGCGGTCCAGTTCGGCCAGCTCGGCGGCCAGCGCGCGGGTGCGGACCAGCCGCTGGCGCTGGAGATAGCGGTCGTAGGCGAGCTGGCGCTGGGCGTCGGCGACGCGGTCCTGCGCCAGCACCAGCTTCAGCGGCGCGGCGTCGCCGCGGGCATAGGCGGCGCGCAGCAGCGCAGCGAGTTCGCGACGCTGCTCGGCCTGCTGGCCCTGCAACGCGGCGCGGCGCGCGGTGAGCGTGTCGAGCGCGGCCTGCGTTTCGACGAGGCGGGCGTCGGTGTCGTGCAGCGCGCGGCTGGACGCGGCGACGCGCTCGTCCGCGGCGCGCAGGGCGCGGCTGGCCTCGCCGCGCGCGCCTTCGAGGCGACGCCGTTCGGTGGCGACGTCGCGCAGTTCGCGGCGGATGGCGTCGAGCCGGCGCTGCGCTTCGCGGCGGCTTTCGGGCGTCGCGCTTCCGGACGGCGCGTCCTTCGACGGCGCGGGCGCGGCGGACAGCGTCGTCGCCGCCAGCAGCAGCGCGGTGGCGAACCGCACCGCCCACACCGACGCCGATCGCGCGCGATGCCTCATCCGGCCGCGATCAGGCTGCGGCCGCTCATCGCCGCCGGGGCCGGCAGGCCGAGCAGATCGAGGATGGTCGGCGCGACGTCGCGCAGCGCGCCGCCCGCGCGCAGGGTCGCGCCGGGGCGGCCGTCGGCGACCAGCACGAACGGCACCGGGCCGACGGTGTGCGCGGTGTGCGGCTGCCCGGTCTCCGGGTCGCGCATCATTTCGAGGTTGCCGTGGTCGGCGGTGACCAGCAGCGCGCCGCCGGCCGCGCGCACCGCGGCCTCGACCGCACCGATCGCGATGTCGACGGCTTCGGCGGCCTTGATCGCCGCGGCGAGGTCACCGGTATGGCCGACCATGTCCGGGTTCGCGATGTTGCAGACGATCACGTCGAAGCGGCCGGAGTCGATCGCGTCGACCAGCTTCGCAGTGACTTCGGGGCAGCTCATTTCCGGCTGCAGGTCGTAGGTCGCGACTTTGGGGCTGGGCACGAGGACGCGTTCCTCCCCGGCGTAGGCGTCCTCGCGTCCGCCGCTGAAGAAGAAGGTGACGTGTGCGTACTTCTCGGTCTCGGCGATGCGCAGTTGGGTGAGGCCGTGCGCAGCGAGGATCTCGCCGAGCGTGTCGCGCAGGTCGTCCGGCGGGAAGGCGACCGGCGCCGGCAGCTTCGCGTCGTATTCGCTGAGGCACACGAACCGCGACAGCGCCGGGCGGCGCGCGTCGAAACCGTCGAAGCCGGGATCGACGAACGCCGCGGTGATCTGGCGCGCGCGGTCGGCGCGGAAATTCATGAAGACGATGGCATCGCCGTCGCGCATCGGCTGCGCGCCATCCAGCACCGTGGGCGCGACGAATTCGTCGTTCTCGCCGCGCGCGTACGCACCCGCGAGCGCGGCCAGCGCATCGGACGCGCGCACGTCGGACTGCGCGTCGACGATCGCGTCCCAGGCGCGACACACGCGATCCCAGCGCTTGTCGCGGTCCATCGCGAAGTAGCGTCCACCGACGGTCGCGATGGACGCGTTGCCGAGCCCGGTGCATTTGGCTTCCAGCGCGCGCAGGCTGGGTTCGGCCGAACGCGGCGGCGTATCGCGACCGTCGAGGAAAGCATGCACGGCGACCCGCGCCACGCCTTCGCGCGCGGCGAGGTCGAGCATCGCGAAGATGTGCTGTTCATGACTGTGAACGCCACCGGGCGAGAGCAGGCCCATGACGTGGAGCGTGCCGCCGGCCGCCTTCGCCGCGGCGCAGGCGGCGCGCAGCTCGGCGTTGGCGAAGAAGCTGCCGTCCTCGATCGCGGCGTCGATCCGGGTGAGGTCCTGGTAGACGATGCGGCCGGCGCCGAGGTTCATGTGGCCGACCTCGGAGTTGCCCATCTGCCCGTCCGGCAGGCCGACGTGGCGGCCTTCGGTGTGGATCAGCGTGTGCGGGCGCTGCGCGAGCAGCCGGCGCCAGTGCGGCAGGTCGGCCAGCGCCAGCGCGTTGTCGGCGGGATCCTCGCGATGGCCCCAGCCGTCCAGGATCATCAGCACGACGGGCTTGGGGACCGCGGGTTTCGGGGCAGGCATGTGACCTTCGGGGCAGTGACTTCGGGCAGGTGCGATTGTAGCGAAGCGGTCGCATCCTGCTTCCCGTCGCCCACCCGGCCGACTGTCCCCCCTGGCCCGCACGGGCCGCCCGTTTTCCCGGAGATCGCCCCATGTCCCTGTCCAGGTCCGTCCTCGCCGCTGCCCTCGCCTTCGCCCTGCTGCCGGCCGCGGCCCACGCCGCCCAGGATGTCGAGAAGGTCATGGGCAGCATCACCGCCCACGCGGGCACCTCGTACGGCGACCTGGAGACCGTCAACGGCAGCATCCACGTCGAGGCCAAGGCCGTCGCCGGCGATGCCACCACCGTGAACGGCAGCGTGGAGCTGGAAGCCGGCGCGAAGGTCGGCGACGTGCAGACCGTCAACGGCGGCATCAAAGCCGATGTCGACGCCACCGCCGGCTCGCTGGAGACCGTCAACGGCGGCATCCGCATCGAAGGCCGCAACCGCGTCACCAGCATCGAGACGGTGAACGGCAGCATCTTCACCGGCCGCGGCAGCGACGTGGCCCACGGCGTGCAGACCGTGAACGGCGCGATCGGCCTGGTCGACACCGACGTCGGCGGCAGCGTCGAGACGGTCAACGGCAACGTCACCATCGGCATCGACTCGCACGTGCACGGCGGCCTCACCATCGAGAAGCCGCGCCAGAACGGCATGGGCCTGAGCTTCAAGCCGCGCATCCCGCGCGTAGTGATCGGCCCCGGCGCCGTGGTCGACGGCCCGCTGGTGTTCAAGCGCGAAGTGAAGCTCTACGTGCACAAGACCGCCCGCACCGGCGCGATCACCGGCGCCACCGCGATCCCGTTCGACGGCCCGACGGCGCCGGGCGACTGACCCCCACGGCCGCCCCACCCGCCCGGACTTCCGGCAGGCGCCCGGGCGGGCCGCAGCCCGTACACTCGGGGATTCCGCACCTCCGGAGTTCCCGATGTCCCGTTTCTCTCCCGTACCCGCCTCGCGCGGGCTGCTGCTGGCGCTGGCCGCGGCGGCGGCGCTGACCGCCTGCAAGCGCGATGCCGAAGCGCCCGCCCCGGCCGCCGCCGAACCGGCAAAGCCGGCCGCCTACGCCTTCAAGGACGCGATCGATGCCGGCGATTTCGCCGAGCACGTGAAGACGCTCGCTTCGGATGACTTCGAGGGCCGCGGCCCGGGCACGCCCGGCGAGCAGAAGACCGTCGACTACATCAAGGCGCAGTTCGAGCGCATCGGCCTGCGGCCCGGCAACGGTGACAGCTGGTTCCAGACCGTGCCGATGATGGAGACCACCGCGGACGAATCGACCACCGCGTCGATCGACGTGAAGGGCAAGCCGCACGCGCTGAAGTTCGGCACCGACATGGTGATCGGCACGCGCACCGGCCAGCCGGAAGTGAAGGTCGAGAACAGCGACCTGGTGTTCGTCGGCTACGGCGTGGACGCGCCGGAGCAGAAGTGGAACGACTACGCCGGCGTCGACGTGAAGGGCAAGACCGTGGTCATGTTCGTCAACGACCCGGGCTTCCACGCCAACGACGCGACGCTGTTCGAAGGCAAGCGCATGACCTACTACGGGCGCTGGACCTACAAGTTCGAGGAAGCCGCGCGCAAGGGCGCCGCCGCCGCGCTGATCATCCACGACACGCCCGGCGCGTCGTACGGCTGGGACGTGGTGAAGAACTCGTGGTCCGGCGCGCAGTACGACCTGCGCGTGGCCGACGACCCGGCCCCGCGCGTGCCGCTGCAGGGCTGGATCACCGGCGACCAGGCGAAGGCGCTGTTCGCCGACGCCGGGCTCGATCTCGACGCGCTGCGCGCCGCCGCCAACAAGCGCGGCTTCAAGGCGATGCCGCTGCCGGCAAAGCTCACGGTCACGCTCAAGAGCACGATCGTCGAGAAGGAATCGCGCAACGTCCTCGGCGTGCTGCCGGGCACCGAGCGCCCCGACGAGGCCGTGGTCTACATGGCGCACTGGGACCACCTCGGCAAGCATCCCGACGAGACCGGCGACAACATCTACAACGGCGCGGTCGACAACGCGACCGGCGTGGCCGGCATCCTCGAACTGGCCGAACGGTTCGCGAAGCAGGGCAAGCCGAAGCGCTCGGTGCTGTTCGCCGCGGTGACGCTGGAGGAATCCGGCCTGCTCGGCTCGAAGTACTACGTCGCGCACCCGACGATCCCGCTGGACCGCACCGTCGGCGTGATCAACCTCGACGCGATGAGCGTCGCCGGCCGCGCGCACGACCTGACCGTGGTCGGCATGGGCAACTCCGAACTCGAGGACGTGCTCAAGCCGATCGTCGAGCAGCAGGGTCGCCACCTCGTGCAGGAGTCGACGCCGGAAGCCGGCCACTACTTCCGCTCCGATCACTTCAACTTCGCCAAGGCCGGCGTGCCGGCGCTGTACATCGATGGCGGCACCGACCTGCTGGAAGGCGGCACCGCGGCCGGCGAGGCGGCAGGCAAGGACTACAACGAGCACCGCTACCACAAGCCCGGCGACCAGTACGACGCGGCGACGTGGAAACTGGACGGCGCGATGGAGGACCTGGCCGCGGTCTACCAGGTCGGCGAAACGCTGGCGAACGGCGAAGGCTGGCCGAACTGGTTCACCGGCAATCCCTTCCGCGCCGCCCGCGACGCGATGATGAAGGCGAATCCGCCGCCTGCGGCCGGTGCGCCCGCGCACTGAACGCGGTAGCCATGCGTGATGCGGAAACGGCGCCTTTCGGCGCCGTTTTCGTGTCTGCGGTGACGTCGGGAAAACGTCAGAGCGTGCGGTGCGCGGACGCCTTCCAGGCGAGTGCGTCCTCGGTGACCTGGAACGCGTTGCGCTTCTCCGGCTCGCGCAGCCTGCGATCGGCCTCGGCCTGCTGCTCGCGCTGCTGGTTCTGCGTCGCGACCTTGTCGTGCAGTTGTTCCTGGGTCTGGCGCTGCGACTGCTCGACGTTCACGTAGCCGTTGAAGATCGGCTCCTTGCCGACCTTCTCGGCCATCATCACGTGGCCGTTACGCACGTCCATGTACTCGGGCTTCTCCGACAGGCCGGGCGTGTGCCGCGCGGTCAGCACCACGTCGGTGGCGACCTTCTTCGCGTCGTCCTCGGTCATGCCGGTCTTGTTCTGGACCAGGTTCATCGCCCGCTCGAACAGCTGCCGCTCGGCCGGATTCATCTCCAGCTCCTGGCGCTTGGGCGGGGTCTGCAGCATCGGGCCGCTGCGTTCCAGATCGGGCGGGGCGACGCCGTGCGCGCCGACGGCCCGGGGGGCTTCCTCATGGCCGGGTGCACCGGACGTCTGGTTCGGGAAGCGTTCGCTCATGGTGGGTCTCCTGCGGGTGCCGACGGACGCCCCTGTCCCGTCCCGGCCGGAGGCCCGAGCTTACTGCGGATTTCCGGCCGGCGCACGCGGCCGGCCCGGGCACGCCCCGCCAAGGCCGGCCTCAGCCGGCGGCGGCGCGTTCCGGCCAGACCGTCTTCGCCAGCAGTTCGTCGTTCCAGTCGAACTGCAGGGCGCCGGTCTTGTCGATCATCAGCGACACGAAATTCAGCACGTTGCGGGCGAACATGTCGCTGGCGTGCATGGCGCCGCTGCTGGCGAGGTTGAGCGGGCCGGAGACGAGCACGCCGCCGTGCGAGACGTTGTCGCCCGGGCGGGTCAGTTCGCAGTTGCCGCCGGTCTCGGCGGCCAGGTCGACGATGACGCTGCCGGGCTTCATGCCGGCCACCATCGCCGCACTCACGATCTTCGGCGCCGGGCGACCCGGCACCGCGGCGGTGGCGACGATCACGTCCACCCCCTTGAGGTGTTCGGCGAGGCGCTGCTGCTGGAGCGCGCGCTCCTCGTCGGTGAGCTGGCGGGCGTAGCCGCCCTCGCCCGCGGCGCTGACGCCGAGGTCGAGGAACTTGCCGCCCAGCGATTCGATCTGCTCGCGGGTCTCGGGCCGCACGTCGAAGCCCTCGACCTGCGCGCCGAGGCGCTTGGCGGTGGCGATGGCCTGCAGGCCGGCGACGCCGGCGCCGATCACCAGCACCTTCGACGGGCGGATGGTGCCGGCGGCGGTGGTGAGCATCGGGAAGAACTTCGGCGCCAGCTGCGCCGCGATCAGCATCGCCTTGTAGCCGGCCATGCCGGCCTGCGAGCTGAGGATGTCCATGGCCTGCGCGCGCGTGGTGCGCGGCAGGCGTTCCAGCGGGAACGCGACGATGCCGCGCGCCTGCAGCGCTTCGCCGCGGGCGGCGTCGGCCTGCGGCTGGAGCATGCCGACGAGCACGGCGCCGGGCTTCATCGCGGCGATGGCGTCGGCGGCCGGTGGCTGCACGCAGACGAGGATGTCGGCGGCGGCGAGCACCACGGCCGCATCGTCATGCAGTTCGGCGCCGGCATCGGCGTAGGCGGCATCGGGCTGGTTCGCGCCTTCGCCGAGGCCGCGTTCGATCGCGACCCGCGCACCGGCGGCGACGTACTTCTTGCAGGTTTCGGGCGTCAGCGCCACGCGTCGCTCGCCCGGCGCATGTTCGCGCACCGCGCCGACGATCACTTTCGGGGCTGCCGCCTGCTGCGCCGCCGCTTCCACCGTTTCCGCCATCGCCCGTCTCCCCATCGCTCCTCACCGGTTGTCCGCATCCTAGCAGGTGCGGGCATGCGCGGGCGTCATCGACACGCGCGCCGCCCGCGCGCGGGATGCGGCGGGCGGCGACGGGAACGTGGGCGCGTGGACCCGGATCGGATTCGCGCGGCGGCGACGACGATCAGGACGTGGACGAAGACGACGTCGGTGCGTGGTCGGGCAGGTCGAGCTGCTGCCACAGTTCGCGCATGGCTTCGTCGAACGGCGGCTCGGACGAACGCAGCAGGATGCGGCCGCGGGCGACCAGCACCGCCATTTCCTCGGGCGACAGCACCAGCTTGCGCATGCCGCGACGATTGACGATGAGGTAGCGCGAACTGAGCGGGCTGGTCCAGGCGATGCGGGCCGCAGTCTCGCGGCCGTCCTCTTCCACCAGCCGCAGGTTCTGGCCCACGCGCAGGCGACGGATCTTGGCGACGAGGGTCGGATCGGCATCGGCACCGGCGCCGGGACGCAGGCCGCCCCATTGCGCGGCGTCGTTGACCTCGGGGACTGCGTCCTCGTTCGCCAGCGGATGCAGCTGGCGCGGCTGGTCCGGGAACGCCAGCGCAGCGACGATCTTCGCCAGCGAATCGCGCGCGGCGGAGGCGTCGAGGCCGCAGCTGGCGTAGCAGCGACCCAGCGGGCCCTGCAGTTCGAGGATCTTGTCGGCGACCTTGCCGCCTTCGCAGCGGGCGGCGTCGTGGTCGGCCTGCACCAGGCCGTCGCCGATCGACAGCGCAGACAGGTACTGCGCGGAACTCGGGCCTTCGCGCAGCCAGGTCTGCACCAGGTGATGGCGCCAGTGCCCGGTGAGGAATTCGGCGATGCCGTCGGTCAGCGCGTGCTGGCCGAGCTTGGCCGCCAGCAGTTCGTCGACGGTGCGGCGCGCGTGGTGCAGGCGCTCGCGGCCGCCGACCGCCTCGGCCGCGCGCTGTTCGGCGACCTCGCGGATCTTGCGCTGCTGCTCGAGGTGGTCGCGCAACTCGGACGCGGCCATCTCGAAGATGGTCTTGTCGTCGCGGTATTCCTCGACGACCTTGTCCACCGCCAGTTCGGCGTGGGTCAGCGTCTGCTGGTCCTGCGGACTCTCGCCGTTGTTGCCGTCGCAGGCTTCGCTCAGCGCTTCCAGCAGGCGCCGGCCGGGATGGCCGCGCTGGTCGAAGAGCGTGTCGTCGCTCAAGGCGAGCTTGAGGTACGGCGCGACGAGGCGGCCGTACATGGCGCGCGAACGCGGCATCGGCGCGTAGCCGCGGGCAAGGGTCTGCAGCAGGATCGCGACCAGGTCGATCGCGTCCTCGTCGACTTCGTTGAAACGGGTCTGGGTGGGATCGAGGCCCATCTGCCGCGAGCCGCTGACGATCTGGTCGCGTATCACCGCCGACAGCGGCCGTTCGGCGTCGTCGGTCAGCGCGCGGACGTAGGGTTCGGGGTCGTCGCTCTGCAGGATGTTGGCGATGCCCATCAGCTCCTGCGGCCCCAGCACGCGGATGCCGTTGAACATCGCGCCGCCGGCGTCACCGCCGCCCGGACCGCCCGGATGGCCGACGCCGGCACCTCCGCCGAACCCGCCGCCACCGGAGCCGCCGCCTGCGAATCCGCCCGCGCCGGCCTGACCGGGGAACGGCGACACCGAGCCGCCGCCCGGACCCGGCACCGCACCGCCGCCGCGCCGCAGCACGGCCTGGCGCCAGGCGCGCAGTTGCTGGTGCACGGTCTCGCGATAGCGCAGCGGGCGCTGGTCGTCGGACAGCATGCCGCCCGAGCCCGGCGGAAGCGGCGCTTCGCCGTGCGCGCCCGGTCCCTGCTGCGGCACCGCGCCCTGCGGACCTTGCTGCCCCTGCGGCCGGCCTTCGACCAGACCGCCGTCGGGCGTCCAGCCGCCCGCGGAAGACGGCATGTGGCCGGCCTCCTCGCGGTTGGTGAAGCCGTGTTCGAGCTGGGTGTTGATCTTGGTGTAGAGCTCGTCCAGCGACTTCGACAGTCGCTTCTCGAGCTGGAGGAAGATGAGGCGGCGCAGTTCGGGGGTGAGGTCGTCCTCGCCGAACAGCTTCACGAACGCCTGCACCGGCACTTCCGGGCGCAGCGGGTTGGTGCCCGGCGCCTGCCGCGGCAGCCCCAGCGACGTCGCCAGCGCGTCCAGCCGCTCGTGCAGCGTGTGCAGCGGGTGCATCAGCTGGTATTCGAGCAGTTCGACGATCTGCTGGCCCGACAGGTGCACTTCGAGCTGGGCCTCGGACATCAGGCTCAGGCTCTTGTTGTCGACCGCGCGCGGGCGCGGGTTGCGCCACTGGTCGAACGCGGTCTCCAGCGCCTCGCGATAGCGGCTGGCGAGTTCCAGCGCGCGCTGGCTGAGCAGGCGGATGGCGAGGCGGTCGTCGTAGATCGCGCGGCTGTCCGGGCTGGCGATGGACGCGAGCCGGACCTGTTCCTCGATGTCGCCCCAGAAGCCCGCCAGGATGCCCGAGAGCGCGGTCACCGCATCGCGGCGAACCGTCTCGAACACTTTTTCAGCGCTCGGGCGGGCATGGGGGGGGTACCCGCCGGCGTACCGGCCGTTGTCATCCATATGGGGTCGTGTCAGCGGAGCTTTCGGGGGAGAATGGGAGCCACGATGCAGACTACAACGATCCCCGAAAGGGGTGGACGGCTTCTGTGACTTCCTCCTCAAATCATCCCTCGTCCGCATTGCAGGTACTGGATGCCCGACGGTCGGTCCCCAGCCGCCAGCTCGGCGCCCCGGGACCGGACGACGCGACCCTGCTGCGGATGCTGGCGTCGGCCGTGCGCGTGCCCGACCACGGCAAGCGCGTGCCCTTCCGGTTCCTGCGCATCGCCGGCGACGCCCGCCTCGCGCTGGGCGAGCGCCTGGCCGCGCGCAGCCGCGCCCGCGACCCGCAGGCGCCCGAGGCCGCGATCGAAAAGGACCGGATGCGCTTCGGCTTCGCGCCGGTGGCGGTGACGGTGATCGCCCGGCTCGGCCCGGACGAGAAGATCCCGGAACAGGAGCGCCTGCTGTCCGCCGGCAGCGTCTGCTTCGCGCTGCTCCAGGCCGCGCAGGCGCTGGGCTACGGCGCGCAGTGGCTGACCGGCTGGGCCACGTACGACCCGGAGATCCGCGCGCTGCTCGGCGTGGGCGACGACGAGGTCATCGCCGGCTTCATCCACATCGGCACCGCGCAGGGCGACGTGCCCGAACGCGAGCGGCCCGATCCGGCCGCGCTGCTCACCGACTGGACCCCGGCATGACCGGCTTCGGGCAGGACGAGGACGTCCTTGACCGCGACCTGCCGTCCGGCGAGCCGCCGGTCTACCTGATCGACGCCAGCATCTACGTCTTCCGCGCCTGGCACACGATGCCGGCCGAGTTCACCGACGCCGACGGCTGGCCGACCAACGCCGTCGCCGGCTTCGCGCGCTTCCTCCTCGACGTGCTGGAACGCGAGCGGCCGAAGCACATCGCAGTCGCCTTCGACGAGGCGCTGGACACCTGCTTCCGCAACGCGCTGTACCCGGCCTACAAGGCCAACCGCGACCCGGCGCCGGAGGAGCTCAAGCGCCAGTTCGCGCACTGCCGCGCGGTCTGCGCGGCGCTGGGCCTGACCGTGCTGGGCCATCCCGACTACGAAGCCGACGACCTGATCGGCAGCGCGCTGGTGCAGGCGCGCGCCGCGGGGCATCGCGGCATCGTCCTGTCCGCCGACAAGGATCTGTCGCAGCTGCTGCACCTCGGCGACGAACAGTGGGACTACGCCCGCAACCAGCGCTGGGGCGTGCACGGGGTGAAGGCGCGCCACGGCGTGGAAGCGCACCAGATCGCCGACTACCTCGCGCTGTCCGGCGACGCCGTCGACAACATCCCCGGCGTGCCCGGCATCGGCCCGAAGACGGCCGCGGTGCTGCTGGCGCATTTCGGCGACCTCGACAGCCTGCTGGCGCGGGTCGACGAGGTGCCGTTCCTGCGCCTGCGCGGCGCCGCGCAGGCCGCGGCCAAGCTGCGCGAGCACCGCGACGCCGCGCGCCTGTTCCGGCAGCTGACGACGATCGCCTGCGACGCGCCGGTCGGCGACACCGCACCGCGCTTCCATCGCGGCCCCGCCGACGCCGCCACGCTCGGCCCGCTGTGCGAACACCTGCGCTTCGGGCCGATGACCCGGCGCCGGCTGTACGCCGCGGGCGGGCTGGATTTCGCACCGGCGGCCGCACCATTCGAAGACGAATATCGGTAGGGCTGCAAACCGACGAGGACCGCATGACCGATCACGAAGAAACCGTGTACGAAGGCCGCTGGCTGCGCCTGAAGCGGCGCGGCACTTGGGAATACTGCGAACGCACCCACGGCCGCGACGGCATGGCGGTGATCATCGTCGCGGTGACGCCGGACGACGAGGTGCTGTTCGTCGAGCAGTACCGCGTGCCGCTGGGCGCGCGCACCATCGAGATGCCGGCCGGGCTGGTCGGCGACCTCGTCCACGGCGACGGTGCGGAGGACACGCTGGAACGCGCCGCACAGCGCGAACTCGCCGAGGAAACCGGCTGGCATCCGGAGAAGGTCGAAGTGCTGCTGATCGGCCCCACGTCCTCGGGCATGAGCAGCGAACGCATCGCCTTCGTGCGCGCCAGCGGACTGGTGCGCGTGGGCGACGGCGGCGGCGTCGACGGCGAGGACATCACCGTGCACACCGTGCCGCGCGCCGAAGCCCCGGCCTGGCTGGTGGCGAAGCAGCGCGAAGGCTACGAACTCGACCTCAAACTCTGGGGCGGGCTGTGGATGATCGACCGCAACCCGGACGGCTCGCCGGCGGCGTGAGTCGGTGACGACGCGATCGCCTCGCGACACCAGCGGCTTGCGGATCCTCGCCACCGACGTGCACTACGCCGACGCCGGCGCGGTCGCCGCGGGCGTGCTGTTCGACGACTGGTGCGCCGCAACACCGCAGCGCGCCGTGACCAGCCGCTTCGACACCGTCGAGGCCTACGTGCCCGGCGCGTTCTACCGGCGCGAGCTGCCCTGCCTGCTCGGCCTGCTGCGCGAACATGACCTGCAGCCCGAGATCGTCATCGTCGACGGGCATGTGTTCCTCGACGATGCGGGTCGCCCGGGGTTGGGCAAGCATCTGTTCGACGCGCTCGACGGCCGCGTGCCCGTGATCGGCGTGGCCAAGACCGCGTTCGTCGGCATCGGCGCGGACCATGCGGTGCTGCGCGGCGACAGCATGCGGCCGCTCTACGTCACCGCCGCCGGGCTGCCGCTCGCGGAAGCGCAGGCGCACGTCCGCGCGATGCACGGCGCGCATCGCCTGCCGACGCTGCTGAAAGCGGTGGACCGGCTGTGCCGGCATCCGGACTGAGGCTTCATCCGCCCCTCTCGTAGAGCGGATCGCAGATCCGCTGCCACTCGTCCCGGATCGACGAGGTCGAAGACGCGGCATCGGCGCAGGTCTGCGGACACGGGACAGCGGATCTGCGATCCGCTCTACGGGAACCGCTTCAGCGGCTCACCCGCCCGCCATGAAATCCTCGATCTCGTCCGCGCTGCGGGCGAGACCGTCGGTGAGCACGACGTGGCCGTCCTTCGTCACCAGGATGTCGTCCTCGGTGCGGATGCCGATGCCGCGCCAGCGCGCGTCCACCGACTTGTCGTCCGCGGACACGTACAGGCCCGGTTCGATGGTGAACACCATGCCCGGTTCGAGCAGGCGCGATTCGCCGTCGAGACGGTATTCGCCGACGTCGTGCACGTCCAGGCCCAGCCAGTGCCCGGTCTTGTGCCGGTAGAAACGCTTGTAGTGCCCCTCGGCGAGGTTCTTCTCCAGCGTTCCCTTGAGCAGGCCGAGCTTCAGCAGGCCTTCGGTCAGCGTCTCCACCGCGGCGACGTGGCCGACCTCGTAGGGCACGCCCGGCTGCGCCTGTGCAAGCGCCGCGCGCTGGGCCGCGCCCACCAGGTCGTGCAGCGCGCGCTGCGCAGGCGTGAAACGGCCGCTGACCGGGAAGGTGCGGGTGATGTCGGCCGCGTAGCCGCGGTATTCGGCGCCGGCGTCGACCAGCACCAGCGCGCCGTCCTGCGCCTGCGCACGGTTGGCGCGGTAGTGCAGCACGCAGGCGTTCTCGCCGGCACCGACGATGCTGCCGTAGGCCGGCTCGGCGTCGTGGCGGCGGAACACGCGCTCGATCTCCGCCTGCAGTTCGTATTCGTGGATGCCCGCGCGCGCGACGCGCATCGCGGCCTGGTGCGCCTCGATGCTGATGTCGGCGGCGCGCTGCATCAGCCGCAGTTCCTCGCGGTCCTTGAACAGCCGCATCTCGTCGAGCAGGTGCCCGAGTTCGAGGAATTCGTGCGGCGGCTGCGCGCCCATCCGCACCTGTGCCCGCACCCGGTTGACCCAGCCGATCAGCTTGAGGTCGAACTCGGTGTCGCGGCCGAAGTGGTAGTAGACGCGCGAGCGGCCTTCCAGCAGCCCGGGCAGGATCTCGTCAAGGTCGTCGATCGGGTAGGCGTCGTCCATGCCCAGCGCGTCGACCGCGCCTTCCGGGCCCACGCGCGGGCCGTCCCAGCCTTCGCGATCGGGGTCGCGCTCGCGGCAGAACAGCAGCGACTCGCCGTGCTTGCGGCCGGGAATCAGCACCAGCACCGCCTCGGGCTCGGCGAAGCCGCAGAGATACCAGAGGTCGGAATCCTGCCGGTACGGGTAGTGCGTGTCGCGGCTGCGGATGCGCTCCGGCGCCGACGGGATCACCACGATGGCGTCGTCGCCGGCCATGCGCATCAGCTGGCGGCGGCGGCGGACGTAGGTCTGGGCGGAAATGCCGGTCTGGGTGGCCATGCGTCGGGGCGGGACAGTGGAACCGGGGTCAGCAGGACGAGATCAGTGGGACGGGATCAGTGAAGCTGGCGGCGATGGCGGGCGCCCATCGCGCAGTCGCCGTGCAGCAGCAGCGCGGCGACGCGGACGAACTCCTCGATCTCGACCAGCGCGTCCTCGTCGTCCTCGTCGCCTTCCTCCTGCGCGGTGGCGGCGGCGAGCTTCGCCAGATCCGCCAGCGCCTCGCGGCTGTCCTCGCCCAGCGGCGGGTGCTGCCCGGCCGCCAGACCGAAGCCGCCGAGGAAGCCCCGGCACCAGTCGAACAGGGCACCACTGCGCTCCACCAGCGGCGCTTCGGCGCCCGGCACCAGCAGCGTGAAGCCGAAGTCGCGGTCCTCCATCTGCGCGACGCTGGCGGCGCGCAGGCGGTCGAGGGCGTCGCCGGCGACCGGTGCGGCCAGGGCGTCGTCGGCGAGGACCTGCGCCAGCCAGCGCGGGGAATCCTGGCCGCCGCCGGCGAGCCAGCCGCAGAGCGCACCGTGCAGCTCGGAGGCGGCGACGCCGAGGCCGCGGGCGCGGATCGCGCCGTCCACCGCGTCGAGATCGGGCAGTTCCGGCATGGGCTGGGCGGACATCATCGGCGGTCGTCGGCGTCCTTCGGCGGTGGCGCAGTGTACAACGGCCCGCCGCGCGGCCTCGCTCGGCAAGCGCCCCCGGAGCCCGTACACTGGGCGCTTCGCCGGGGGCGCCGGGGGGCCTCATGCCGGATACCGCGAACCTGCAGTTGTACGTCGCACTGGCCGTGGCCGGCGCGGTGCTGCTGGTGCTGGTGTTCGCGCTGGGCCGCCGCGCACGCGCCGAGAAGCGCTACTCCGCCCAACTGCGCGACCGCGAGGAACGGCTGAAGCTCGCGCTGTGGGCGTCCTCCGAGCAGTACTGGGACTACGACCTCAAGAGCGGGCACATGCACCGCATGTGGGTGGAGACGCGCGGCCACGGCGACCTGCACGTCCGCACCATCACCGAAAGCGACCACAACATCCATCCGGACGACCGGCCGCAGGTCGACGCCAAGCTGCGCGCCCACCTGCGCGGCGAGGCCGAGCTGTTCATCTCCGAGCACCGCATCCTCGACCAGCGCGGCGAATGGGTCTGGGTCCGCGCCCGCGGCCGCGCGGTCGACACCGCTCCCGCCAACGGCGACAACCGCGTGCGCCGGATCGCCGGCACCGCCCGCGACATCACCCGCGTGCGCCAGGCCGAACGCGAACGCCGGATCGCGATCGCCGTGCTGCGCAGCATGAACGAAGCGGTGATGGTGCTGGACCGCGACTTCAACTTCATCTCGATCAACCCGGCCTTCACCCGCACCACCGGCTACGCCGAGCGCGAGGTGCTGGCCCAGAACGCCAGCCTGCTCGACAGCAACCAGCACGACGTCGCCTTCTACAACCGCATCCGCCAGCGCCTGGCCAACGAGGGCCACTGGGCCGGCGAGATGTGGCAGCGGCGCAAGAACGGCCAGGAATTCCTGTGCCAGATCGAGTCCAATGCGACCGAGAGCATCCACGGCGAGCACCGCATCTACATCGCGGTGATCACCGACATCACCCAGCAGAAGCGCGCCGAACAGGAACTGCGCTACCTCGCCAATTTCGACACCCTGACCAACCTGCCCAACCGCGCGATGCTGTCGGAACGGCTGTCGCGGGCGATCGTGCGTGCGCGCCGGCAGGACCACCGCATCGCAGTACTATTTCTCGACCTGGACCGGTTCAAGGACATCAACGATTCGCTGGGCCACACCGCCGGCGACCGCATCCTGCGCGCGGCGGCGATGCGCCTGCAGGAAACCGTGGGCGAGCACCAGACCGTCGCCCGCCTCGGCGGCGACGAATTCACCGTGGTGCTGGAGAACCTGAGCGAACCCGCCGACGCCGACAAGGTCGCGCGCGAGATCATCACCGCCTTCGAGGCGCCGCTGGTGCTCGACGACCGCCAGGAAGTGGTGATCTCGCCGTCGATCGGCATCAGCCTGTACCCGGACCACGGCCAGGTGCCGACCGAACTGCTGAAGCAGGCCGACACTGCGATGTACCAGGCCAAGGCCGCGGGCCGCCGTACCTTCGTGCGCTACGACGACCACATGGAGATCGCCAACCGCCGGCGCGCGCAGCTGTCGAGCGCGCTGAACAAGGTGCTGGACCGCGGCGAACTGCGGCTGGTGTTCCAGCCGCGCATGTCGCTCGTCGCCCGCCGCATCACCGGCGTCGAGGCGCTGCTGCGCTGGACCAGCGAGGACTTCGGCGAAGTGCCGCCGGTCCAGTTCATCCCGCTGGCCGAGGAAAGCGGCCTGATCCTGGAGATCGGCGAGTGGGTGCTGCGCGAGGCCTGCCGCACGCTGCGCCGCTGGCACGACGCCGGCCAGACCGGGCTGACGATGGCGGTCAACGTGTCGGTGCTGCAACTGCTGCGCGGCGACTTCACCGAGATCGTGCGGCAGGCGCTGGTCGACACCGGCATCCCGCCGCACGCGCTGGAACTGGAACTGACCGAAAGCGTGCTGATGGCGAACGCCGAGCAGTCCGCGGCCAAGCTGCAGGCGCTGCGCGAGATGGGCGTGTCGCTGGCGATCGACGACTTCGGCACCGGCTATTCGTCGCTGGCCTACCTCAAGCGCCTGCCGATCACCACGCTGAAGATCGACAAGACCTTCATCACCGACCTGAACCGCGACCCGGACGACACCGCGATCACCACCACCGTGATCACCATGGCCCACTCGCTGGGCCTGACCGTGGTCGCCGAGGGCGTGGAGACCGAGACCCAGCTGCGGTTCCTCGACCACTTCCGCTGCGACGAGATCCAGGGCTACTGGCTGTCCCGCCCGGTCGATGCGGAGACCTGCCAGCGGTTCATCCGCGAGTGGTCGCCCGCGGCCACCTCGGCGGCGGTCGCGGCAGCCGGCGGGATCCCGGTGCCGGCCGGCACCGGCCACGCTTGACCCCCGGCGGGCGCCTGCCTATCGTGCCCGGATGCAGACCGCCGACGCCATCGCCGAACTGCGCGCCCTCGCCGCCCGGGTCGACGCCCTCGCCCAGCGCGTGCAGCGCCTGAGCGAAGAGAACCGCAGCCTGCGCCTGCAGCAGGAGCAGATGGCCAGCGAACGCTCGCAGCTGCTGGCGAAGAACGAACAGGCGCGTTCGCGCGTGGAAGCGATGATCGCGCGGCTGAAGTCGCTGGAACAGCACACGTGAGCCACCGCCCATGAGCGAAGCGGTTAACATCCGGATCCTCGACCGCGAGTACACCGTCGGCGTCGATCCGGAGCAGCGCGAAAGCCTGCTCGCCGCGGCGCGGCTGCTCGAGACGAAGATGCGCGAAGTGCGCGGCGGCAACCGCATGGCGGCCGTCGACCGCGTCGCGGTGCTCGCGGCGCTGAACCTCGCGCACGAACTGGAACTCCTGCGCGAAAGCCAGCGCGTGCGCGATCGCGAACTCGCGCAGACGCTCGCCGACCTGAACCGCAGGCTCGACGCACTGCCGTCGACGGACTGAGCCGCATCGCCGCGCGATGCGCGGGAAACATGCGGGAAACACGGCATTCGATGTTCCACGCGATGCGCACATGCACGCCGCGCGCTTTCGCGACGCATGGCGCTTGCCATCGTCGGCGACGCGCCTATACTGCGTCTGCGTCCTCTGCCGTGACCGACGGTGTGCGCAAACATTCGCCTTGTCCCTTAATGACGACCACGGGGGCGCAACGGAATCCGGGTGTGCATGTCCGCCTTCGCAGCGGGAAGCCCGATGGAAGCCAAGCGTTCCCACTTGAACCCCGGGTTCAAGGTCGTTTCGCACGCATCGACATGGCGGAGGATGCCTTCGATTTCCCGGCGCGCCGCGCACGCGCACGACAGGGCCCGCGTCGCGCGACGCGGGCCTTTTCGTTTCCGCGACATGACGAATGCACGACGGATGCACGGCACGCTGCCGCCACGCCGCCCGCCATCGCCGCATCGCTTTGATGTCCATGTGACGCATGGCGCACAATGCGCCTCCGACTTCCCCCTTCGCGCCCTCTGCTTCCGTCGATGAACGATGCCCACGATCCGGCGCGCGACACCCTGCGCCGCACGCTGCGCGACGCCCGCCGCGCCCTCGCGCCCGCGACGCGCATCGCCGCCGCCGAAGCGCTCGCCGCGCGGCTGCTGGCGCTGCCGTTCGCGCCGCAGGCCGGCCACGTCGCCGGCTACTGGGCGATGGACGGCGAGATCGCGCTGCACGTCTGGCAGCTGCGGCTGCCGTCGGCGGTGCAGTACTGCCTGCCCGTGCTGGGCGACGACGGCCGGCTCGGCTTCGCGCCCTGGCGCCCGGGCGAGGCGCTGGTCGCCAACCGCTTCGGCATCCCCGAACCGGTCGCGACCCCGCTGCCGGCCAGCGCCATGGCCCTGATCGTCACCCCGCTGGTCGGCTTCGACGCCGCCGGCCACCGGTTGGGCATGGGCGGCGGCTGGTACGATCGCACCCTCGCCTTCCGCCACGCCGCCGCCGCGCCGCCCTGGCTGGTGGGCGCGGGTTTCACGGTGCAGCGCGTGGACGCGCTGCCCGCCGAGGCCTGGGATGTCCCGCTGGACGCGGTCTGCACCGACACCGACACGTTCCTTCCGCACACGACGCCCGCATGAGCCGCATCCGCCACTGGCTGATGAAGTCCGAACCCGAGGACTTTTCCATCGACGATCTCGCCCGGGTCAAGGTCGAGCCGTGGACCGGCGTGCGCAACTACCAGGCGCGCAACTTCATGCGCCAGATGCAGGTCGGCGACGGCGTGCTGTTCTACCACTCCAACGCCGACGTGCCCGGCGTGTACGGCGTCGCCGAGGTCGCCACCGCGGCGTATCCCGATCCCACCCAGTTCGACCGCAAGTCGAAGTACTTCGACGAGAAATCCACGCGCGAGCAGCCGCGCTGGGACCTGGTCGACGTGCGCCACGTGCGCACCCTCGGCCGCGGCATCCCGCTCGACGAGATCCGCGCGCAGGCCGACCGCCTCGGCGAGGACTTCGCGTTGATCCGCAAGGGCAACCGCCTTTCCGTGCTGCCGGTGACCACCGCGCAGTGGAAAACCATCCTTTCCCTCGAATAAGTGCCCCATTCCATGTCCGAAGCGAAACGCCTGGCCGCCGAGAAAGCCCTCGACTACGTCGAGGACGGCATGATCGTCGGCGTCGGCACCGGTTCCACGGTCGCCTATTTCATCGACGGCCTCGCCCGGATGAAGGACCGCATCCAGGGCGCGGTCTCCAGCTCCGAGCAGAGCACCGCGCAGTTGCGCGGCCACGGCATCGACGTGCTCGAACTCAACGCCACCGGCCCGCTGGCCCTGTACGTGGACGGCGCCGACGAATGCGACGGCCACAGGCGCCTGATCAAGGGCGGCGGCGCCGCGCTGACCCGCGAGAAGATCATCGCCGAGGCCAGCGCGAAGTTCGTCTGCATCATCGACCCGAGCAAGCAGGTCGGCATCCTCGGCCGCTTCCCGCTGCCGGTGGAAGTGATCCCGATGGCGCGCAGCCTGGTGGCGCGCGAGATCCTGCGCATCACCGGCGGCCAGCCGGTGTGGCGCGACGACGTCGTCACCGACAACGGCAACTGGATCCTCGACGTGCACGGCCTCGCCATCACCGACCCGGTCTGCATGGAGCGCGACCTGAACCAGATCCCCGGCGTGGTCAGCGTCGGCCTGTTCGCGCGCCGCCCCGCCGACGTGGTGATCGTCGGCGGAGAGCCGCTGGTGATGCTGTAACGTCCGGAGCGACTGCGCTTCGGTGACGATCGGCGACGCTGCTCAGCGGATGTTGCCGATCGTGTTCTTCGCGGTGTCGTGGCGCGCCTTCAGCACGCCGCCTTCCACAGCGAAGGCCAGGTCGATGCGGATGCGCTGCGGTGCGGCCATGCGCACCTGCGTCTTCAGCGTGTCCTTGAGGCCGCTGGTCGCCTTCTCGACCACGACGCTCAGCACGTAATCGCCGTCGCCCAGCGGCTCGGTGACGTCGACATCGCCGTTGGCGCGGCGCTGGCTGGCCAGCGCTGCCGGCGCGGCCGTGCGCGCGTACGACGCGGCCGCGGCGCCACTGCCACCGGAGAGATTGCCGACCGACGACACCGCGGCCGACACGATGCCGGCGCCGGGGACGGCGCCGCCTGCCATCGCCGCCCTGCCTTGCCCGGGCGTCAGCGGCGCCAGGGTCATGGCATCCAGATCGGCGCGGTAACCGCTGCCGTCGGGGAGCGCCACGGTGCAGGTCGCGGGGCCGCAGGTGATCGTCAGGCTGGCGCCCTGGGACACCGCGCTGCCGGCGGCATGCAGGCCCGCGTTGACCTTCTCGCCGAAGGTGGCGCCCTGGGTCTGCTTCGGCACCGTCACGTTCATGGAGATGCGGTTGGGCATCCCGCCGTTGATCCCGTTGATGCCGCTCGCCGCGGCGGCACCCGCCGCCAGCAGCCCCACCGTCAGCACGACCGCACGCAAGCCCCTGGACATGGCACGCTCCCCTCTCGTGGATGAGGGCCGAGTATGGCCACACCGGCGAAGCGGCCTCCAGCCGGCAACGGTCACGCCCTGCCCGCCGTTCATGCTCGGCCGCCGGTCGGGTCGGCGTCGATGGCCGGCCGGCGGTGCCATAATCGCCTTCCCGGTCCGGCGACCGGGCCCGGGGACCTCCCCACCGAACCACCCGCACGCCCGTTGGGGCGGACGTGCCGCAGCCTTCCTGCGACCCGCCCCATGACCCTGCGCTGTCTCTTCGTCGACTTCAATTCGTACTTCGCCTCGGTCGAGCAGCAGGACGACCTGCGCCTGCGCGGCCGGCCCGTGGGCGTGGTGCCGGTGATGGCCGACACCACCTGCTGCATCGCCGCCAGCTACGAGGCCAAGGCCTTCGGGGTGAAGACCGGCACGCCGGTGTGGGAGGCGAAGCAGCGCTGCCCGGACATCGTGCTGCGCCAGGCGCGGCCCGCACGCTACGTCGAGGTGCACCACGCGCTGATGGACGCGATCCAGGACTGCATCCCGCACGGCACGCCGGAATCCATCGACGAAGTGCCCTGCTGGCTGATCGGCCGCGAGCGCGTGCGCGAGAACGCGATCGAAATCGCCGGACGCATCAAGCGCACGATCCTCGACCGCGGCTTCGACGCCATCGGCTGCTCCATCGGCATCGCGCCGAACAAGTTCCTCGCCAAGACCGCGTCCGACATGCAGAAACCGGACGGCCTGACCGTGCTGGAACAGGACGACCTGCCGCATCGCCTGCACGCGCTGGAACTGCGCGATTTCTGCGGCATCGGGCCATCGATGGAGAAGCGCCTGAAGCGCGCGGGCATCCACACGGTCGAGCAACTCTGCGCCGCGACCCGCGAACACCTGCGCGCGGCCTGGGGCAGCATCGAGGGCGAACGCTACTGGCTGCAGTTGCGCGGCTTCGAGCTGCCCGCGCGCAAGAGCGAACGCGGCTCGGTCGGGCACTCGCACGTGCTGGGGCCGGAACTGCGCAGCTACGACGGCGCGCGCTCGGTGCTGTTCAAGCTGCTGGCGAAGGCAGCGATGCGCCTGCGCCACGAAGGGTTCCTCGCCGGCGGCCTCGCCATCCGCATGCGCTTCGTCGGCCGCGACGAACGCTTCGAGCGCGACCTGGCGTTCGCGCCGATCGACGACACCCCGACCTTCCTGAAATTGCTCGGCGACAGCCTGCGACCGCTGGAACGCGCCCTCGCGAACGGGCGCTGGAAGGAGCGTCGCCATCCGCCGCTGTCGGTGTCGGTGACGCTGGTGCACCTCGAACCGCGCGGCGCGATCAGCGGCGAACTCATGCCCGAACGCCACCGCAGCCGCGAGATGAGCGCGGTGCTCGACAAGATCAACCAGCGCTACGGCAACAACGCGCTGTACTTCGGCGCGATGCAGCACGCGCTCGCCGAGAAGGCCGCGCCGATGCGCATCGCCTTCGGCCAGATCCCGAAGACCGACCTCGAGGAAGACGTCGGCATCGTGCAGGAAGCGCTGGACGGCCACGAGCTGTGGCTCAAGCGCGAACGCCAGTTCAGGGTGATGGCGGAAACCGCGCATCGCGCAGCGCGGGAGAAGCGCGGCGCCACGCCTTGAACGGCCGCTGCGCGATCGCAGGCCCAAGCTGAAGACAAACGCGATGGCACGCACCGATGCGGCCATCGCGGCGTATCACGCGAAATCCCGCGCAGGATTGGCCGCGAATCCGCCGCATGCGCGTTGACTGGCATGGGCACGACGGCCGCAGGATGCGCACCATTCTCGGAACGCGCCCCTCTTCCGGCCACCAACATGGAGTGTGGACATGCAAAAGACCAAGACCGCTGCCGCATCGCGCGATCGCAGCGTCCTCAGCGCGGCGGAAGCCGCGAAATCGACCCGTCGCGACCTCGAGATCGGGGCGAAGAAGACCGTCGAACTCGACGCGTCGTCCGCGGCGCACGCCCGCGTACGCCTGGCGTCCATCGACGACCTCAAGCGGATGTCGTTCCTGCCCGAGGGGCTCGACGAGAAGCGGCTCGCGGAAGCGAT
This sequence comes from Lysobacter sp. DMC97, assembly GCF_056313745.1. NCBI lineage: Bacteria > Pseudomonadati > Pseudomonadota > Gammaproteobacteria > Lysobacterales > Lysobacteraceae > Lysobacter > Lysobacter sp. DMC97. Next base: position 185,773 of record NZ_JBQUZR010000005.1, read on the forward strand.
CCGCGCCGACGACGACGAAGCGATGCAGAACGCGCGCCATACCTTCCGCCAGGACGCGCACGCCTGCGCCTGCAGTGGCGGCGGCGAGGTGCGTCCCGCGGATGCGTTCCGCGCGCACTACGGCCGCCTGCGCGGGCAGTGCCATCCGCATCTGGCGCGCAGCCTGACCGAGGTCTATCGCCGCGACATCGCGTGGGACGATCTGCTCGCCGTCCACGCCTACCGCTGGTGGGAGCGCCTGCGGGTGCGGCCGGGGTTCGAGATCGGCGTGTTCCTGCTGCACGACATCATCGTGGGCAAGAACGGGACGCTGTCGGTGTCGCCCTCCGCAAAGCTGCTGTGGGCGAACGACATCCGCATCCACGTCGGCGGCACCATCCGCTCTTCCGGCGCCTACCTCAAGATCAAGTGCGCCTCGATCCAGGGAAACATCGCCTGACGCGCCAGCGGCGCGCGGCGACGCTCATCAACGAAAAGGACGAACACCATGGCGAACATCATCATGAACGGCCCCACCGGACCGACCGGCTTCCAGGGCGCGGACGGCAACGGCGGCGGCGCCGGCAACAACGGACAGAAAGCGAACTGCAACTGGATCGACGACGACTGCGCGACGCGCGGCGGCCCGGGCGGCAACGGGACACCGGGCGGCGAAGGCGGCCCGGGCGGGCCCGGCGGCCACGGCGGCACCATCATCCTGGAAGCGAACACGCTGCTCCCGGGCGTGTCGATCCAGGCGCGCGGCGGCAACGGCGGGGCCGGCGGTCGCGGCGGCAACGGCGGCAACGGCGGCAAGGGCGGCAAGGGCGGCGACGGCGACGACTGCGAGTTCGGTCGCACCGGCGGCAATGGCGGACGCGGCGGCGACAGCGGGCGCGGCGGCCAGGGCGGCCCCGGCGGCAACGGCGGCAGCATCGCGGTCACGGTCAAGGTCGATGCCACGCTCGGCAATTCGCCGCCGCTCGATGCCAGCGCGGGCTCCGGCGGCCAGGGCGGCGTCGCGGGGACACCGGGCAACGGCGGCGCGCCGGGCGACGACGGTGCGACCACCGGCGTGTTCTCGTCGAGCAGCGACTGCCCCAATCCGGGACCGCAGCCGCAGTGGGGCGACAACGGCAATACGCCGACGCCGGGCTCGAACGGCAATGGCGTTTCCGGCAACGCCGGCCAGGCGCAGTTGTACGTCACCGGCCCGTGAACCAACGCGTGCGACGACGGGACGATCCCGTCGTCGCGCAGGGCATCGACGCTCTTTGTAGGAGCGACGTGAGTCGCGACCCGATGCGCTCGCCGCGTCGCGATTCACGTCGCTCCTACGAAAAGCGAAGGCGTAGGGTGGGCCCTGGCCCACCATTGCGGCTGATCCGATCGCACCGCACATCGAACGAAGCGCCCACCTACGCTAACGGACACGGCAGCCTCCCGGATTGTCATCCCGAACGCGGGCGAAGCCCGCGGAGGGATCTGCTGTTGGCGGCGCGTCGCTCCCCGCTTTTCCGATCACCGAAGAAGACGTTCGGAGGCAGGTCAGCGGTCAGATGCGGGATAGGTGGACAGCGTCAGACGCACGCCGAGGCGCCCCATGGCAGAGAGCAATTCCGGGGGAAAGTCGAAGGACGTAAAGAATAGATCGCGAATCTCGGCAGCGAAATCGAGCACGACCATTTCCACGCCGGGAAAGGCCACAAGCCCGCGCACGAAAGCGTCATTCCGGGAAAGGAACGCCAGCGCGTCGTCGGACTGGGTTTCCAACTCCGAAAAATCGGCCGTGCTGACGACGAAGGAGAGACCGGACGTTCTGGACGGATGACGCTTCGACAGCGTCGCTTCGCCTTTTAGCCAAACCCTGTCCGGTCCAAGGCCACCGCCGGCCAGGAACAGATCGACATCGAAATGTTCACCCGCGGCGCGAAGGACACACGACATGACAAGGGATCGGCGCCGGCCCGGGAACAGGGCCATGATGTCGAGCCTGCGCTTGCGCCGCCGACGGGTCAACCTCCCTGCTGCGCGCGGCCACGGGAAACGATGGCCGCCACGCCTGGAGATTCGCAAGCCTCACCGCCCGATCACGCCAAGCGCAAGACTCAGCGCAGGAAGCAGATACCACGCGAGCAACACGCACACGCCAATACGTTGCCGCACATGGCGAATCGATCGCAGCCAGACGATGCTCGACACGATCCCGAGCAGATGGCCGGCGATGAGTACGATACGAAAAGGTTCGTCAGCACCATACAGCGGCAGAAGCACCAGCATGGGCGCGCACAGCACCGCGATCGGTACGTACCAGCGCGGCCGGATCGACTTTGGGCTCACGCGTCGCGCCTTCCGGCGCTCCTACAAGCGCATCACCCCGCCGCAAACCCTTCCCGCGTCAGGTTCACCGCATCGCCTTCGGTGCACACGACATCGTCCTCGATGCGGATGCCGCCGAAAGGCTTGAACTGCGCGACGCGGTCCCAGTTGATGCTCGGGCCGAGGCCCTTGTCCTTGAGTGCGTCGAGGAGCATGTCGATGAAATAGATCCCCGGTTCGATGGTGACGACCATGCCGGGTTCGAGGGTGCGGGTGAGGCGCAGGTACGGATGGCCGTCGGGTTTCGGGATCGTGCCGCCGGCGTCGGAGGCGGCGAAGCCGGCGACGTCGTGCACCTGCAGGCCGATGCCGTGGCCGATGCCGTGCGGGAAGAAGGCGCTGCTGACGCCGGTTTCCACCGCGACTTCGGGTGAAACGTGGATCAGCTCGAAATACTTGAGGATGCGGGCCAGCGAGAGGTGCGCGTCGAGGTGGATCTGGCGGTAGTCGGTGCCGGCGCGGACCTGCGCGCACATGCGCTGCTGCGCGGCGTCGACGGCGTCGATCATCGCCTGGAATTCGCCGCCGGTGTCCGCGGCATAGGTGCGGGTGATGTCGCAGGCGTAGCCGCGATGGCTGGCGCCGGCGTCGATCAGGAAGCTGCGCGCGTGCGCGGGCGCGGTGCGGTCGCGATCGGTGTAGTGCAGCACCGCGGCGTGTGCGTCGAGGCAGACGATGTTGGTGTACGGCAGGTCGTGCGCGTCCTGGCGCGCGCCCTGGCAGTAGGCCAGGTGGATGCCGAACTCGCTGGCACCGGCGCGGAACGCACGCTCGGCGGCGCGGTGCCCGCGCACGCCCCAGCGCGTGGCTTCGCGCATCATCGCGATCTCGTACGGCGTCTTGTACGCGCGGTGGTAGTGCAGGTAGTCGAGCACCGCCTGCGGGTTGTTCGGCGCATAGGCGCCGTACGCGCCGAGCGCGCTCTGCGCCTCGCCGAGGATCGCGCAGCGCGCGGCGTTCTTCGGCAGCAGGTGCTTCGCGTCGTCGGCCTCGCGGATGACGTGGATGTCGAAGTGCTCGACCCATTCGCCGCTGGGCGCCTGCGGCACCACGTGCCAGTAGTCGTGCGGCTGCAGGAAGATCAGCTGCGGGCGCTGGCCCGGCGTATGCACCAGCCAGCTGCCCGGCGCGTGCGTGACCGGCAGCCACGCCTTGAACTGCGGATTGACCGCGTAGGGATAGTCGCGGTCGTCGAACAGCTGGTAGTGCAGCGTGCCGCTGGGCACCACGAGGTGGTCGAAGCCGCCGCGCGCCAGCGCCGCATCGGCGCGGGCGCGGACGACGGCGAGGTGATCGGCATACAGGCGGGACGGATCGGCGGTCATGGCAGGCTCGCGGGAAGTGGGGAAAACGACCGCGCCCACGGGCCGGCCGGACGCTCAGAGCGTGTCATGCACTTTTCCATGCACCGCGTTGCGTCCCCGGGCCGCCGAGGCAAGGTCAGTGGCGCAGCCTTGGCTCGCGCCCGCGGACGGGCTTCGCGGCGCATGGAAAAGTGCATGACACGCTCTAATCGTAATGCGCACCAGGCGCTTCGACCCACGCATGCAGCGCGTCGCGATGGGCGTCGCTCATCGAGATGAACCGGAAGCCGGCCCACGACTGCCCCGGCGAACTGGCGCGGTCCAGCCACAGCAGGTGCATGCCGGCCTCGATGTCGGTGGCGCCGTCGCCCGGCAGGCGGAAGCGGAACTGGTACAGCGCGTCCTCGGTCAGCGGCACGCTGGCGATCAGCAGCATGCCGCCTTCGGACAGGTTGCCGACGCGGCCGACGATCTCTTCGGTCATGACGTCGGCGACGCGCACGGTCTCGGCGACCTTGCGCCGCGGGGAACGCCGGTGTTCGCGGGCGGTCATGGCGTGTCTCCCTTCGGCGGCGGCGCGGATTCGTCACCGATCAGGCCCGGGTAGGGTTCGACGGTGCGCAGCGGTGGCGGCACGGCGGTGGCGACCGATCGCGCGGCGGCGCTTTCCGGCGGCACCACGGGCGCGGCCGGGACGGAGCGCACGGCGATGTCGGCCGGCGGCGCGGCGGCTTCGTCCTCGGCGCCTTCGCGACGCGTGCCGGTGAGGGTGCGCAGGGCGTTGATGGCGGCGTGCCAGGCACGATCGACCAGGCCGGCGCGCTGCGCGGTGACGATGCGCACCTGGTCCTTGGCCATCATCCGCGCGAGGCTGTCGAGCGAGTGCTCGCCGACGCGCTGGCCGCGCTGGTTGACGAACAGCGCGTTGCCGGTGACCGGGCTGAACCACGACATGCGGCGGCGGATGACGTCGCCCTGCTGGTTGGTGACGAATTCCAGCCATGTGCCGAACGGCAGCAGGCGCAGCTGTTCGTAGCACTCCTGCTCGTGTTCGCTGCGCGTCGGCAGGTCGGGCTTGCGCGCCTTCTGCGCCGCTTCCTCGCCCAGGCGCACGCGCGCCTTGAGCTTCATCGTCAGTTCGGTGCGGGACTCGCCGTCCTCGTCCTCGCGGAGGCTGCTCGACAGCCGGCGGGCGATGACGTCGGCTTCCTCGTCGTGGTAGCCGACCTGCTTGAGCGCGCTCTCGACGTGCGTCTTCAGCGCCGGGTGTTCGGCATCGGTGTCGCGATGGGTGCAGGCGGCGACGACCTGGCGCGTGGCCTCAAGCTGGCGCTTCCACTCCTCCGAGCCTTCGCCGTGGCGCAGGAAGGTGAGCGTGAGCACGTCGGCCCACGACTGGTTGAGCAGGGCGCGGGTGAACTTGGGCAGCGACGCATCGCCCATCACCTCGGCCAGCACCTGCTCGGCGCGCTGCTTGGCGGCCTCGAGCTTTTCCTTGCCGCGCGCGGCCTCGACGTGGCGCTTTTCGAGCGTCTCGGCGCGCCTGGCCTGCGCGTCGATGTGGGTCTTCAGCTGCTGGTTGCTCTGCTCGAAGACGGCGACGTCGCCATCGAAGTTCTTGACGGCGTGGGTGACGGCCTCCTGCAGCGGCGTCAGCAGCGACGGATCGATGTCGTCGTCGCCCAGCCATTTCGCCGCGGTTTCCGACACCGTGCCCAGCAACTGGCGCGCCGGATGGTTCGGGCGGACGAAGAAGGCGCGGTCCTGCAACGCCACGCGCAGCAAGGTGACCTGCAGGCGCTTGACCAGCGCCGCGGCCGGGGCGTCGTCGCGGATCTCCTTCTGCAGGTGGTTGTACAGCAGGCCGAGCAGATCGAAGGTGTCGTTGTCGGCCGGGGCCAGCGCCACCGGCTTGCCGTACTGCTGGCGGGCCTGCGCCAGCAGCGACTGCTTGATGTCCTCGATGGTCGCCGCGCCGCCGGGCATGGTCGGCTCGGCGTCCATCCGCCCCAGCGTCTGCAGCAGGTCGCGGGTGGTGATGGGGGTCTCGCTGCGCGCGCCGGGCGGGACCGGATTCAGGCGCTCGTTCTGCAGCCGGCGCTGGCTGAGCAACTGGTGCAGCTCGCGGAACGCCTGCATCTCGTTGACTTCGGCCTGCGGCATCGCCTGCCCCAGCCACACGGTGTGCGGGCGGTTGGCGTCGTACGGGGCGTCGCCGCCGCCGGGCGCACCGGAAGGACCGGGCGCCTGCGCGCCGCTGCCCGACGGACCGGCCGCATGACCGCCGAAACCGCCCATCGGCCCGCCGCCGCGGGTCCCCGCGCCGGCCGGCCCGCCGCCGGGCGCACCGTCCGACCGGGCACCGCCATGCGGCGACGGCGCGGCACCGGCCTGTCCGGGCGTACGCTTCGGTGCGGGCTCCTCGACCGTGCGCACGTTCGGCGCGTCCTCGTCGCCGGCCCCGCTGCGCGACCGCATCGGCACGTAGCTGAGGCCGGGCAGCACGCCCTCCTCCAGCAGCAGCGCGTCGAGCTTCTCGCACAACCCGGGGTACTGCGACATCACCCGGCGGTCGAACGTGCGGTAGAACAGCAGCCGCGCGCCGTGGTCGAGCTGCAGCGGTTCGACCGAGTGGCGAATGGCGCGGCACAGCGCCTGCGGGCCCAGCGGGATGCGTTCGCCGTCGAAGGCCGGCGCGGCGGCCAGCACCGCGAAGCGCTGGCCCAGCAGGTGCAGCACGAGGTTGGTGCGCGATTCCTGGCGCGACGCGATCTCGTGCAGCACCGCACCCTCGTCCATCATCGATTCGTCGACGAGGCTGAGGTTGCGGAAATTGAGCGGCTGCGGCGGCGTGGACGGCGACCGCGACAGGCCGGGCGGCAGGCCGGGCTTGCGCAGGCCGGCGAGGCCGGCTTCCAGCAACTGCATGAAGCGCGGCACCAGGTCGTGCCGGTTCAGCCGCACCACGCGCAGGATGTGCATGTAGTCGGTGCCGCCACCGCCGCCGGTGGTGCCGCCGCGCTCGGCCAGCCGGAAGAGTTCTTCCTCGAAATCGGAGATGGCCGCGACGAGGTTCTTCTCCAGTTCCTCGCTGACCAGCGCCAGCGTGCGGTCGAGGCTGCGCCGCACGCGGCGGGGAAGCCCGGCGGTGGCCAGGGTCTTCGGCGCTTGGTCCTGCGGGTCTGTCGGCGCTGCCATCTCAACCTGTCGAAGTGCGACGGTAGCCGCATTTCTTAACATGTCCGGCCATGGCGAGCCAACTGCCGGACCACACCGGACCGCATGGAAGGTCGGCGAAACGCGTCATGCCGACGGCCCCGAGCCCACCGGCAAGACCGTCGGCGCGGGCGCCGCGTCGTCGGGCAGGAACCGCGCGATCACGTCGTTCGCGAAGCGCAGGCCGGTTTCCGTCGGCCGCACGCGCTCGTCCTCGACGACCAGCCAGCCGGCGTCCACCGCCTCCGCCAGCGGCGCGGCGATCGCCGCGCGCGGCAGCCCGGCGCGCGCCTCGAACGCCGCCAGCGCGAAGCCCTCGCGCAGCCGCAGCAGGTTCAGCATGTACTCGAACGGGCGCTGCGCCGGCGCGATGTCGGTGTCGCCGCCGATCGCCGCCGCGGTGCCGGCCTGCGCCAGATAGGCAGCCGGATGCTTGAGCTTCCAGCGCCGCAGGATCCGGCCGTCGCCGCCCTCGCCCCCGTCTTCGACCCCGGCCGGCAGCGTGAGTTTGCCGTGCGCGCCGGCGCCGATCCCGAGATAGTCGCCGAAGCGCCAGTAGTTGAGGTTGTGCGCGCACTGGCGGCCGGGCTGCGCGTAGGCGCTGATCTCGTACTGCGCGTAACCGGCAGCGGCGAGCCGCGCCTGGCCCTGCTCCTGCATGTCCCAGGCGAGGTCCTCGTCGGGCAGGTGCTCGGGCGGGCGCGCGGCGAACACGGTGTTCGGCTCCAGCGTCAGCTGGTAATGGCTGATGTGCGCCGGCGCCAGCGCGAACGCGCGCTCGAGGTCGTGCAGTGCCATCGGCAGTGTCTGCCCGGGCAGCGCGTACATCAGGTCGAGATTGAGGTTGTCGAGGCCCGCGTCCTGCGCCAGCTTCACCGCCGCCTCGGCCTGCGCGCTGTCGTGGATGCGGCCCAGCCGCCGCAGGCAGCCGTCGTCGAAACTCTGGATGCCGAACGACACGCGGTTGACGCCGGCGCGCAGGTAATCGCCGAAGCGGCCGTGCTCGGCGGTGCCGGGATTGGTCTCCAGCGTGATCTCGCAGCCGGGCGCGAAGCGCAGCCGCGCGCTCGCCGCCTGCAGGAAGCGGTCGATGGCCTCGGCCGGGAACAGGCTGGGCGTGCCGCCGCCGAAGAACACGCTGTGCACGGTGCGGCCCCAGGCCAGCGGCAGGTCAAAGTCGAGATCGGCGATCAGCGCATCGACGTAGGCGGCGAACGGCGGCGGGCCGCCGGCGCCGTCGCGGTACTCGTGCGAGTTGAAGTCGCAGTACGGGCACTTGCGCACGCACCACGGCAGGTGGACGTAGAGCGAAAGCGGCGGGAACGTCATTTGCAGCCCTCCCGACCGTGTGTGAGGATCGATGCGCCTGCCGCCGGCGGGCCACTGGACATCATAGGGAGAATGACGATGAAACTTCGCAGGAAAGTCATGCTGGTGCTGCTGCTCGCGCTGTCGCTGTCGCCCGTGGCGATGGGGTCGCCGCCGACCGACGACCACGATCTGACGTGGTGCCCGCGTCCGGGCGGCTGTCCCTGACGATCCACCGGCCCGTCCGGGCCAGGCGCGAGTCCGGCACGCGTCCGGACTCGCCTCTGTGCAGCGTCAGGCGCCATCGCGCAGCAGGCGCGCGCGCAGCACGTCCAGCGCGCGGCCGCGATGGCTGATGCGGTTCTTCAACGCGGCGTCGAGTTCGGCCGCGCCCTGCCCGCGTTCCGGGTCGAAGAACACCGGGTCGTAGCCGAAGCCGCCGGCGCCGCGCGGCGCATGCAGCACGCGGCCTTCCCAGACGCCTTCGGCGATCAGCGGCTGCGGATCGTCGGCGTGGCGCAGCAGCGCCAGCACGCAGACGAAGCGCGCGGTGCGACGTTCGTCGGGCACGTCACGCAGGGCGTCGAGCAGTTTCGCGATGTTCGCCGCGGCGTCGCCGTGCACGCCGCTGTAGCGCGCGCTGTACAGGCCCGGCGCGCCGTCGAGCACGTCGACGCAGATGCCCGAATCGTCGCCCAGTGCGGGCAGGCCGGTGGCGCGCGCGGCATGCCGCGCCTTGAGGATCGCGTTCTCGACGAAGGTCAGGCCGGTCTCGTCGGCGTCCTCGACGCCGAATTCGGACTGCGCGTGCAACTCCACGTCGAGATCGCCCAGCAGGTCGCGCAGTTCGGCGAGCTTGCCGGCGTTGCCGCTGGCGAGGACGAGCTTCATCCGCGCGGTTCCACCAGGTCCCAGCGGTTGCCGTACGGGTCCTCGAACACCACCACGGTGCCGTAGGCCTCCTCGCGCGGCGCCTCGACGAAGTGCACGCCCTTGGCGAGCATCGCGGCGTGGTCGCGGCGGAAGTCATCGGTATGCAGGAAGAAGCCGACGCGGCCGCCGGTCTGGCGACCAATGCTCGCGCGCTGGGCGTCGTTCGCCGCCTGCGCCAGCAGCACACCGGTCTCGGCGCCGACGGGTGCGACCACCACCCAGCGCTTCGCCGCGTTGCCCGGCACCGCGCCGAGCAGGCGGTCCTCGCGCAGTTCGAAGCCGAGCGCGTTGACGTAGAAATCGATCGCGCGGTCGTAGTCGTCGACCACCAGCGCGAAACAGGCGATGTGCTTGCGCGCGGCCATGCTCACTCCGCCAGCGCCGCGCGCTGCGCCGCGAGCAGTTCGCCGATGCCCTGCTCGGCCAGTGCCAGCAGCGCGTCGAGTTCGTCGCGACGGAAGGCATGGCCTTCGGCCGTGCCCTGCAGTTCGATGAAGCCGCCGCCGTCGTTCATCACCACGTTCATGTCGGTGTCGCAGTCGCTGTCCTCGGCGTAGTCGAGGTCCAGCACCGGCACGCCGCGGTACACGCCGACCGACACCGCGGCGACCGCGCCGTGGATCGGGTCGCGCCCGCCCTTCGGCGGCACGTAGTCCTTGCGCGTCTGCAGCCAGCGCACCGCATCGACCAGCGCGACGTAGGCGCCGGTGATCGCCGCGGTGCGGGTGCCGCCGTCGGCCTGCAGCACGTCGCAGTCGAGGGTGATGGTGCGTTCGCCCAGCGCGTTGCGGTCGACGCAGGCGCGCAGCGCGCGGCCGATCAGGCGCTGGATCTCCAGCGTGCGCCCGCCCTGCTTGCCGCGGGCGGCCTCGCGGTCGCTGCGGGTGTGGGTGGCGCGCGGCAGCATGCCGTATTCGGCGGTGATCCAGCCCTCGCCCTTGCCGCGCAGGAAGCCGGGCACCTTGTTCTCGACGCTGGCCGTGCACAGCACGCGGGTCTCGCCGAAGCAGACGAGGACCGAGCCCTCGGCGTGGCGGGTGTGGCCGCGTTCGATGCGGACCGGGCGCAGCTGGTCGGGGCGGCGGCCACTGGGACGGGCGATGGTCATGCGGAGGGCTCGGCGTGCGGGCGGCGCAGTCTAGCACCGGGGCCGCGGCGCCCCCGCCCGGGAACGATGCATCCCAACCCGCCCGCCGGATGGCGGACAATGACGCCCCCGCCGACTCCGGCGCCCGGCCAGGACTTCCGATGATCCGCAGCATGACCGCCTTCGCCGCCGCCGAGCGGAGCACGCCCTGGGGCACGCTCGGCTGCGAGCTGCGCGCGGTGAACCACCGCTTCCTCGAAATCGGCACCCGCCTGCCCGACGACCTGCGCGCGGCCGAGCCGGCGCTGCGCGAACGCATCGCGGCGCGGATCTCGCGCGGCAAGCTCGACCTGACGATGCGCCTGCGCACCGACGAGCGCGACGACGCGCTGCAGCTCAACGCCGCGCGCGTGGCGCAGCTGGCGGCGCTGGGCCGCAACCTGCAGGAGCACTTCCCGACGATGCAGGTCGAGATGACCGATCTGCTGAAATTCCCCGGCGTGCTGCAGTCGCACGCCGACGATCCGGCCGCGCTGCACGCCGAGGCGCTGTCGCTGCTGGACGAGACGCTGGCGCAGTTCGTCGAGGCCCGCGAACGCGAGGGCGGCAAGCTGGCGACGGTGATCCTGGAGCGCGTGGACGCGATCGCCCAGCACGCCGCCGACGCACGCACGCTGATGCCCGCGATCCGTGCCGGCCAGCGCCAGAAGCTGGAGAACCGCCTCGCCGACCTGCCGCAGCCGCTGGATCCGGGCCGCTTCGAGCAGGAGCTGGTCCTCGCGCTGCAGAAGCTGGACGTGGACGAGGAGCTGGATCGCCTCGACAGCCACATCGCCGAACTGCGCCGCGCGCTGAAGCAGAAGGAGGCGGTGGGCCGCCGGCTCGACTTCCTGCTGCAGGAGTTCAACCGCGAGGCGAATACCTTCGGCTCGAAGTCGGTGGACGCGCGCACTTCCGCGCTGGCGGTGGAGCTGAAGGTGCTGATCGACCAGATCCGCGAGCAGGCCCAGAACATCGAGTGACTCCGGCGCACGGGCCGGCCCGCCGCGACCGGCGGCCGGTCGCCGGCCGGGGAACGGGGTACACTCCCCTCCCCCCGGCCCGGGCGGCCTGTCGCCGCCAGGCCCGCCGGAACAACGAATCGAGCCTGCGAAAGCGAACATGCGCGGAACCCTCTTCATCGTCGCGGCCCCGTCCGGCGCCGGCAAGTCCAGCATCGTCAACGCCTGCCTGGCGCGCTTCCCGGACATCGCGCTGTCGATCTCGTTCACCTCGCGCGGCATGCGCCCGGGCGAGCGCCATGCGCAGCACTACCACTTCGTCAGCGAGGACGAGTTCCGGCGAATGATCGACGCCGGCGACTTCTTCGAGTGGGCGAACGTCCACGGCGACCTCAAGGGCACCGCGCGGCAGTCGGTGGAGCCGCAGCTGGCCGCCGGCCACGATGTGCTGCTGGAAATCGACTGGCAGGGCGCGCAGCAGGTGCGCCTGCACGTGCCGGACGCGGTGGGCGTGTTCATCCTGCCGCCGTCGCGTGAAGCGCTGGAAGAGCGCATGCGCAAGCGCGGCCAGGACAGCGAGGACACCATCGCGCGCCGGCTGGCGAACGCGCGCGAGGAGATGTCGCACCACGACGAATTCGAGTACGTCATCGTCAACGAGACGTTCGAGACCGCGGTCGACGAGATGTGCGCGATCTTCACCGCCAGCCGCCTGCGCCGCGAAGCGCAGATCGTGCGCCACCGCGACCTGATCGCGACGCTGCTGGCCTGACCCGCCGCTGGCAGGGCCGCGCGGACGCGGCCCCGCTGCCTGCCCGACGCCGGCCTCAGCGGCCGGACACGCTCCGGGCCTGCTCCTGCGCGACCTGCGCCTCGGCCGGCTTCACCGCTTCGGCCATGCGACTGCTCTGCTCGACCGTCTGCGTGGTCGCCTGCGTGTAGTCGATGTACGAGTTCTTCGACGCGGGATTCGCCGGATTGCCCTCGACCGCGATCAGCAGCGTCTGCCCGTTCGGCGTGTTCGCCTTGCTGACGTGGTCGATCGAGCCCAGCCCGCTCGCCTTCGCGTCGGCAGCGACAGCCGCGGCCGCCTTCGCCAGTTCGTCCTGCGACTTGAAGCCACCGCTGGGGCCGAGCTGCTGCAGGTTCGCCATCGCCTGCTCGTACAGCCGGTGATCCGGGTGCTTCGGATCGGCGATCGACGGCTGCCCGCCGCCGTGCGCCGGCGCGTCGGGCTTCGGTGCATCCGACTTCGGCGGCGGCGGCGCACCGGCATCGCTGCGCGGCGGCGACGGATGGGATTCGCCCGGATGCGCGGGCGCCTGCTGCTGCGGAGCCTGCTGCTGCGGAGCCTGCTGCTGCGGAGCCTGCTGTTGAGGCGGCTGCTGCTGCGGATGCGGCTGCTGCGAGGGCGCCTGCTGCGGATGCGCCTGCTGTGCGGGCGTCGGCGCGCGTTCCTGGCCCGGCTTCTGCGGCAGGCCCAGTGCGCCCAGCGTGTCGTGGCCGGCCTTGCCGTCGACCGACAGCCCGTGCTGCGTCTGGTACTTGCGCACCGCGGCTTCGGTCATGTCGCCGTAGTAGCCGGTGGTCGGCAGCGGCTGGCCCTTGTCGTCGCGGATGCCGGCCTTGTTCAGCGCTTCCTGCAGGTGCTTCACCGCATCGCCGCGCTCACCGTGCTTGAGCACGCCGTCGGCCATGGCATCGCGCGACGCCGCGGGCGTCTCGGTCTGCGCCGGCGGCGGCTGGCCGCGGTCCAGCGCGCGATGGAACGCGAGCCGCTGCTCGTAGTAATCGACGGCCTTCTCGACCGTGTAGCCGCGCTGCACCTGGCCGTAGGGCGAACCGGGCAGCGATGCCCATTCCTTGCCGCCACGTTCGATCGCGCCGCGGATGTCGCCCTGCTCCAGCTCGCGCATGACGCCGCGGTCACGCATCTTCGCCACCGCGATGCGGTCCTGGCTTTCCGGCGAGAAGTCGTCGATCTTGCGATCGTAGCGATTGCGCATGTCCTCGACGTCGACCAGCTTCATCTGGTAGCGGCCGACGTTGTAGCGCAGCTCGTCGCGCGGCAGCGTGCCGTTGTCGGCGATCGCCGATTCCGGCATCAGTCCGCGACTGCCGGGCACGCCGTTGCGCTCGCGGTAGCCGGACGGCGAGCCGTCGGCGTTGAGCGAATGCCCGACTTCCTTCCACGCGACCAGATCGAGGTAGGCACGCGTTTCCGGCGTCTGCTGGCGCAGGAACGCGCTGGCCGCGAACGGCTCGGGCGCGGCGGCCGTGCGCGCGGGCGACGGTACCTGCGCGTCGGCCGTGCGCACGGGCGCATGGTCGCGACCGCCACGGGCCATGAGCTGGTCGAGGTTGTCGCCGTTGCGGGCGATGTCGTTGTAGTACTTGTACGGCGTGGTGCCATTGGCGTCGGCATGCACCGGACGCCCTTCCAGCACCGCCTTGCCGGCGCCGTAGCCGCCGAGGTGCGCCGCCTTGAGGTAGCCGGCGACACGCTCGGGCGGGCTGTTCTCGTCGAGCACGTGCTCGCGCACGGCGCGGGCGTACAGCTTGTCGCAATTGGTCTTGAACGCCTTGTCCTGGATGTCGGCCGAGGCCTTGTACTTCTCCAGGCTCAGGCCGTTCTTCCAGTTGCCGTCCTCGTGCAGGAAGCGGGTCATGCCGCCGTTGCTCGCCCACTCCCATTCGGTGCGGGCGCCCGACGCCTTGAACGCCTTCTCGTACTTCTCGCGGTCGACCAGACCCGCCTCGACCAGCCAGCCGGCGCCGGCCTGGTAGCGGCCGACGTAACCCTGTTTGTTGGTGACGGCGAGGTCGCCGCCGCTGCTCTCGGTCAGTACCGTGGACGCGACCAGGCGCCGGGTTTCGGCCTGATCGAGTCCGGCGATGTTGCCCTGGTGGTACGCATTGGCAGTGGCCACTGCCCGCTGTCGATCATCAGCCATGGTGTTGCCCCTCGAGTGGATATCGACGTGGTGGAAAGGAACCGGCGCGGCGCCGGTCAGCGTTCGCGGCAACGCATCGACGCGATGCGCGCAGCGGGTTTGTCGCGGGTGAACACGAACGTGGTGGAACCGGGGCCGGCGGGACCGCCGTCCTCGTCGACGTAGGCCTCGACGAAGACCGCGCGCTCGCCGCCCAGGTCGATGCGGTAGAACGCGTTGTGCTGGACGTTCTCGCCGCCGTAGGCATCGACCGTGCACTGGTCGGCGACCGGCGCCACCGCGGCAGCCGGGAACTGCGCGGCGAGCACCTTTTCGTAGTCGTCGCTGGGGTAGAACTTCACGACCGCGATCTCGTTCACGCGGTCGGCGTCGCCGTTGAGCGTCAACCCGGCCTCGCCTTCGTTGCCCATGCGCACCCCGGCATCGGCGCCGGCGTTGCCGTCGGGCAGCGCGGCCTCGCCGAAGCCGGTCAGCAGCACGCGGCCGCTGCGCGAGAAGCGCAGCGCCGGATCGGCGACTGCATCGTTCTCGACCGGTGCGGCATCGTTCCAGTGGACCTGCGCGAGACCGTCGTAGGCGCGCCATTGCGCCCCCGCGTCCGTCACGTACAGCGCGAGGAGAGCGTCGAGTTCCGTCATCTGTGTCTTCCCCTGGGAGGCGGCCGCGGGCGTGGCCGCGGCGTCAGGTGCGGGCGAGGCAGCCGGTGTGGGCGAGGTGGCCGGCGCAGGCGCCGCCGGTGCGGGCGCCTGCCGGCAACCGGCGAGCGCCAGCAGCAGGGCCAGCGCTGCGGCGGCGCGGGTGAACGGGGCCGCACGCCCCGGGCGGTCGACGGGCGCGGTCATGCGCACCTCCGGCCTGCGGCGTGCGCTGCAAGAAAACGGGAACGCGCCCGCGGACAGGGCAGAACCGCCGCGCCGCCGTGGACTCGGGGGAGACGGACAGGCGCAACGGCTGTGGGGGAGCGGGCGGCCCCGTAAAGCGTGGGAACGGGTGTGGAAACCGGCGTGGAAAGCAGGAACGGCAGGCACGCGGGGGCCTGCGGAGGGCCGGCCCGGCGGGCCGATCGGCAGCGCCCGGCGCGATGCGCGGCAGGCGCGGACGCACGCGGGCGCCCGTGGCATCCGGCAGTGGCCACTGCCGGCAGTCTCGTATCAGCCATGACGCGTCTCTGAAGGGATACGACTGGAAAACGGAATTGTCGACGTGCCGGTCGAGGCCGGAACATGCCCGACAGGTATACCACGCCGGCCCGGCACCTGTCCCGGGCGGGCGCCGCCGACGGCCGCGCCCCGGCTGTCCCCCGGCCGACCTCTCGGGCCGGTGCGCTAAAATCCCGCCTTTCGCATTCACGGACCATGCGCATGCAGCTTTCCGACACCCGCGCCCTCGTCACCGGCGGCGTTTCCGGCCTCGGTTTCGCGGTGGCGAAGCACCTCGTCGCCCACGGCGGCAAGGTCGCCCTGTTCGACGTCAACGACGACAAGGGCGCCACCGCGGTCGCCGAACTGGGCGAGGCCAACGCCCGCTACTTCCGCACCGACGTCACCGACGAAGCCGGCGTCGTCGCCAACGTCGCGGCGGCGAAGGACTTCCTCGGCGGCCTCAACGCCGCGATCAACTGCGCCGGCATCCTCGGCGCCGGCCGCGTGCTGGGCAAGGAAGGCCCGATGCCGCTGTCGCAGTTCCAGACCACTGTGATGGTGAACCTGGTCGGCAGCTTCAACGTCGCCAAGGCCGCCGCGCAGCTGATGCAGGCCAACGATGCCAACGCCGACGGCGAGCGCGGCGTGATCGTCAACACCGCGTCGGTCGCGGCCTACGAAGGCCAGATCGGCCAGGCGGCCTATTCGGCGTCGAAGGGCGGCGTGGTCGGCATGACCCTGCCGATGGCGCGCGAGCTCTCACGCTTCGGCATCCGCGTGATGACCGTCGCCCCCGGCATCTTCTGGACCCCGATGGTCGACGGCATGCCCGAGAGCGTGCAGCAGTCGCTGTCGGCGTCGATCCCGTTCCCCTCGCGCCTGGGCAAGCCGGAGGAATTCGCCGACCTCGTGGCCTACATCCTCGGCAACGTGTACCTCAACGGCGAGACCATCCGCCTCGACGGCGCCACGCGCCTCGCTCCGAAATGATCCGGCTTGCGTAGGGCGGGCTTTGGCCCGCCATCACGACGCATCCGGTCGCTCCGGACCTCCCACGAAACCACCACGATCATTGCGACCTTCGACCGAACCGTCGCGATGGTGGGCCAAGGCCCACCCTACAGAGAAACCCACATGAAGGCTTACGACATCAAGAAGGGCAACGTCGTCGAATACAACGGCGGCGCGTACCAGATCCGCGACATCGAACGCAGCTCGCCGCAGGGCCGCGGCGGCAACGTGAAGTACCGCTTCACCATGTACAGCGTGCCCGGCGGCAACAAGCTGGACATCAGCGTCGGCGGCGACGACGACCTCAAGGAAGTCGATCTCGCCCGCCGCCAGGCCACGTTCTCGTACAAGGACGGCGACGCGTTCGTGTTCATGGACGACGAGGACTTCACGCCGTACACGCTCGACGCCGATGTCGTCGGCGACGGCGCCGGCTACATCACCGACGGCCTGACCGGCTGCTACGTGCAGGTGATCGACGACGCGCCGGTCGGCCTGCAACTGCCGCAGAGCGTGGTGCTGGAAGTGGTCGAGACGCCGCCGGAACTCAAGGGCGGCACCGCCACCAAGCGCCCGAAGCCGGCGAAGCTCAACACCGGCATCGAGATCCAGGTGCCGGAATACATCGCCAACGGCGAGAAGGTGTGGGTGAACACCACCACCGGCGAATTCGGCGGCCGCGCGGAGTAAGCACGATGCGCCTCGCGATCACGGCCGGCCTCGCGATCGTCCTGCTCGGCGGCACGCCCTGCGCGTCTGCCGCGGGCGATTCGAAGCCGTTGCCGCGCGAGGTCCGCGACTTCATCGAACGCCGCGAAGGCTGCGACCACTTCCGCGGCGAACCGGTGCCCGAGCCCGAGGACGATCCCGAGGGCACACGCCGGAAACAGATCGCGTCCGCGCTCGCGAAGCTCTGCACCGGCACCGACGCCGAACTCGCGCGACTGAGGGCCCGCTACCGCAAAGACGCGGCGGTGACCGCAGCGCTGGCGGACTTCGAGGACGACATCGAGTGATCGCGGCCGACGTGATTTCGTAGGGCGGGCCCTGGCCCGCCATCACGAGACGACCGATCACGCCGGACGATGATCGAAGCGGCTTCGATCACCACGCCTGCCGCCTGCGACGCCATGACGGCGGGCCAGGGCCCGCCCTACGCATCGAGTTTTGCGGGCCGGCAATGCGCCGCGATGCCGTCCATGGCGCAACGACCACCTCATTCCGATCGCCCTGCCCTGCCAACGTGATCTTGTAGGGCGGGCCCTGGCCCGCCATCACGAGACGACCGATCACGCCGGACGATGATCGAAAGGGCTTCGATCACCACGCCTGTCACGAGCAACGCCACGACGGCGGGCCAAGGGCCCGCCCTACACGTGTCCGCTCACCCATTTCCTCGCCATGCGCACGATCGACGGGTCGAGGCCCGGTTCATCGAGCAGCGCGGCGATCGGTCGCCACGCCAGCGCGTGCGATTCGTCGCTGACCGCGAAATCCTCGCTGCCGGTCGCGCGCACGACGTAACGCGCGTCGTAGTGCCAATGACCGGGCACGTCGCCGCGTTCGGGGATCCAGTGGCGATCGAGATCGAACAACGCGGGCTCGACGACCAGATCGGTCAGTCCCGACTCCTCTTCCGCTTCCTTCAGCGCCACCGCGGCGAGGTCGCGATCGCCGTCGGCATGGCCGCCGAGCTGCAGCCAGCGGTCGAGCTTGCGGTGGTGGGTCATCAGCAGGCGCTCGCCCGCGCGGTCGACCAGCCACGCCGACGCCGTGAAATGGCCGGCGAGCCGCGCGCGGACGAAGGGATCCTGCACGTCGTCCAGCAACGCCAGGAACGCGTCGGCGACGTCCGCTTCGCCCGGCCAGCGCGCGGCATAGGCGCGGAAGGCGTCGCGCAGCGGGGCGGTGTCGGCGATCGATTCGCCGGAGATCGACTCGTTCATGGTGCGACGCATCATCGATGGGGCGAGGGATTATCGCCCGCCGTCCCTGCCGCCGCACCGGCCGCCGAACCGCCCGGACCCGCGCTTGTGCACCGCGGGCGGGCCGGGTATGGTCGCCGGGTTGTCGCGCCGGCGTCCCGCGCCGGTCATCGTCGCAGCCATTCCGGGGAGTTCCAGATGCTGTTCCAGCGAAGAAAGCCGCTCGACCTGATTCTCGAGACCGCCGCCAAGCGGTCGCTGACGCGCCAGTTGGGCGCCTTCGACCTGACCATGCTGGGCATCGGCGCGGTCATCGGCACCGGCATCTTCGTGCTGACCGCGGTGGCCGCCAACAAGGCCGGCCCCGGCATGATGTACTCGTTCGTGATCGCCGGCATCGTCTGCGCGCTCACCGCGCTGATCTACTCCGAGATCGCGGCGATGGTGCCGGTCTCCGGCTCCGCCTACACCTATTCCTATGCCGTGCTGGGCGAGATCATCGCCTGGATGGTCGGCTGGGCGCTGATCCTCGAATACGCGGTCGCGGCCGGCGCGGTGTCGGTCGGGTGGTCCGGCTACGCCAACGGATTCCTCGCGCACCACGGATTGGGACTACCGGATTTCCTCACCGCCGGTCCGTTCTGGGTCGAGCAGCTGAAGGACGGCGCCAATATCCACATGGTCGACGGCGTCACCCACAAGGGCGGCTTCAACCTGATCGCCTTCCTGCTCTCGCTGCTGGTCACGGTGCTGCTGGTGCTCGGCACCTCGAAGTCGGCCAAGGTCACCGCGGTGCTGGTGATGGTGAAGATCGTCGCCCTGACCGCTTTCGTGTTCCTCGCCTTCCCGGCGGTCAACCAGGCCAACTTCGAACCGATGCTGCCGAACGGCTGGGGCACGCCGCTGTCCGGCGTGGGCGTGCTGGGCGCCGCCGCATCGATCTTCTTCGCCTACGTGGGCTTCGACGCGGTCTCCACCGCGGCCGAGGAAACCAAGAACCCGAACCGCAACATCCCGATCGGCCTGATCGGCTCGCTCGGCATCTGCACCATCTTCTACCTGCTGGTCGCCTACGCCGCCGTCGGTTCGATGGGCGCCCAGCCGGGCGGCCCCCTGTCGCAGTCGCATGAACCGCTGGCCTTCGTGCTGCGCGAGATCGGCTGGCCGAAGGTCGGCGACGCGGTCGCCGCGGCGGCGATCATCGCGCTGCCGTCGGTGGTGCTGATGATGATGTTCGGCCAGACCCGCATCCTGTTCACGATGTCGCGCGACGGCCTGCTGCCCGAAGGCCTGGCCAAGATCCATCCGAAGTTCCACACCCCGCATGTCGTCACCTGGATCACCGGCATCTTCGTGGCGTTCTTCGCCGCGCTGTTCCCGGTCGATATCCTGGCCGACATCTCCAACGCCGGCACCCTGTTCGCGTTCTTCATGGTCGCGGCGGGCGTGATGATCCTGCGCAAGACCGATCCGGGCCGCGCCCGTCCGTTCAGGACCCCGATGGTCTGGGTCGTCGGCCCGCTGGCGATGGCCGGCTGCGTGCTGCTGTTCTTCAGCCTCGGCTGGAACCCGACGATCAAGTTCTTCTGCGGCTGGGCGATCCTCGGCCTGATCGTGTACTTCCTCTACGCCCGTGGCCGCAGCCATCTGGCACCGGGCAACGAGCACAAGCTGCACGCCCACTCGGGCGACGCCCCGCTGGCGCCGGAACCGACCGCGCACGAAGGCCCCAGCTCGGGCCCGTGACGGTCGCCCCTCGCGGGCAAACGAAAACGGCGCGGTCTCCCGCGCCGTTTTTTTTCGTGCCGAGGAAGCCGCGGATCGATCAGGGCTTCTTGGCGTAGGCGCTGCACCAGCCCTTCGCGACGACCGAGTTCTTCGGGAAGATCGTGCAGGGGCCCGAAGCAGCGCCCTTCGCGCCCTTGAAGAAATTGCAGTTGGCGCAGCTGCTGCCCGGCTTGAACGCGGCGTGCTTGGCCTTGGTGGCGTCCTCGACGTAGCCCAGCGCCTTCGCGGTGGCATCGGTGGGCGCCAGCTTCGGCAGGGCGGCCGGGGCTGCCGGCGCGGCGGCTTCGGCGTTCATCGAACGCAGCGCGACCGGGGCGGTGGCGGCGGCGACGACGGCGATGGTCAGGAAACGACGGCGGGAGACATCGTGGGACATGGCGGTGACCGTATCGGTGGAGGAAGGAAGAAGGACGTCAGTATCCGGAGCGGTTCCGGCGATGGCCTTGCGCTGGATCAAGTGGATGGACCAAGTGGCTTGATCAAGCGGGTTGCGCTGCCGCATCGGGATTCGACGGAAACGCATGGTAACAGCCGCTTTTCGAACGTCTTTCAACGCGAATCGTTCGCATTTGCCGCCGCGCCGGCGAGCGCTTCCCTTACACTGCGCGCATGACGACCCTGCCCTACGACGCCGACCGCCTGCGGGTGCTCGCCGACGATCTCATCGCCAATGTCCGCGAGCTGGCCCAGCTCGGCTGGACGCCCGCCACCAGCAGCAATTTCTCGCTGCGACTGGACGACCGCCACGCCGCGATCACCGTCTCCGGCCGCGACAAGGGCCGGCTGACGCGCGACGACATCATGGTCGTCGACTTCGACGGCCAGCCCGTGGCGACCACGCGCCGGCCGTCGGCCGAGACCCTGCTGCACACCCAGCTCTACCGGCGTTTCCCGGAGATCGGCTGCGTGCTGCACACCCATTCGCGCCACCAGACCGTTGCCTCGCGGCTGTTCGGCCAGGCCGGCCGCATCCGTCTGGAAGGCTACGAGCTGCTGAAGGCCTTCGCCGGCAACACCACGCACGAGACCGCGCTGGACCTGCCGGTGCTGCCGAACACGCAGGACATGCCGGCGCTGGCGGCGCAGGTCGAGGCGCTGCTCGACGCCGGCCCGCTCTGGGGCTACCTGATCGACGGCCACGGCCTGTATGCCTGGGGCCGCGACATGGCCGAGGCCCGGCGCCATCTGGACGCCTTCGAGTTCCTGATCACCTGCGAGCTGGACCTGCTGCTGCTCCGCCGCTGAACCGACGGGCCGGGCCGGCCCCGAATGACCCGATCCGCGCGCCAAAACATCCCGCGGACGGCGTTGATCCCCCCCGCGCTGCGCCGCATCATGGCGCACCCCCACGCCGCCCCCGGACCGCCATGAGCCGCCTGCGCCTCTTCGCCGACGACCGCCCCGACGCCCCGCTGTCGGTCATCCACGACCACGCCGGCATCGCCACCGAACTGGCGAAGATCGGCGTCGATTTCGAGCGCTGGGACGCCGCGCAGCCGATCGCCCCGGGCGACGCGCCGGAGACGATCATCGCCGCCTACCGCGCCGACATCGACCGCATCAGCGCCGAGCGCCACTTCGTCACCATCGACGTGGTCAGCATCGCCCCGGACAACCCGAACCGCGAGGCGATGCGCGCCAAGTTCCTCGACGAGCACGTGCACAAGGAAGACGAGGTCCGCTTCTTCGTCGCCGGCTCGGGCCTGTTCGACCTGCACGTCGACGGCAAGGTCTACGAAGTGCTGTGCGAAGCCGGCGACCTGATCTCCGTGCCCGACGGCGCGACCCACTGGTTCGACATGGGCCCGGAACCGAGCTTCGTCGCCATCCGCTTCTTCCAGCAGCCCGACGGCTGGGTCGGCCACTTCACCGGCACCGACATCGCGCAGCGGTTTCCGCGGTATGAGGTCGGGGCATAAACGGACGACAGGAAAGCACGCCATGCGCGTCATCGACGGCGACCTGCTCGAACTCGCCCTGGCCGGCGAGTTCGACGTGATCGTGCATGGCTGCAACTGCCACTGCACGATGGGCGCCGGCATCGCGAAGTCGATCAAGGCACGCTTTCCGGAAGCCTATGCGGCGGACCTCGCGACAACGAAAGGCGACCGCAACAAGCTCGGAACGATCTCGTTCGCGGAGATCGAACGCCCGCATCATTCGCTCGTGGTGGTGAACGCCTACACGCAATACGACTGGCGCGGATCGGGGAAGAAGGTGGATTACGATGCCGTCGGATCGGCGATGCAGTCGGTCAAACGCACGTTCGGCGGCAAGCGGATCGGTTATCCCCTGATCGGCGCCGGGCTTGCAGGCGGTGACTGGAGCGAAATCGCACCGATCATCGACACGGCACTGAGCGGCGAAGACCACACGCTCGTGCGCTACGTTTCCTGACACCCCGCCACACAGACATTCGACATGCTCATCCTCACCGACATCGAAGGCACCACCTCCTCCATCTCGTTCGTGAAGGACGTGCTGTTCCCGTATGCGCGGCGCGCGCTGCCGGGATTCGTGCGCGAGCATGGGCAGGAACCCGACGTGCGGCGCTGGCTGGACGCGGTCGCGACCGAGCACGGCGCGGTCTGCGACGACGGCGTGATCGTCGAGATCCTGCAGGGCTGGATCGACGAGGACCGCAAGCACACGGCGCTGAAGGCGCTGCAGGGCATGATCTGGAGTGACGGCTACCGCAGCGCCGACTTCACCGCGCACATCTATCCCGACGCCGCGACGCAGCTGCGCGCGTGGCATGACGCCGGGCTGCCGCTCGCGGTGTATTCGTCGGGTTCGGTGCCGGCGCAGAAGCTGTTCTTCGGCCACACCGACGCCGGCGACCTCACCGGGCTGTTCGGCGGCTGGTTCGACACCGAGGTCGGCCACAAGCGCGACGCCGGCAGCTACCGCACCATCGCGCAGCGGCTGGCGCGCGCGCCCGACACGATCGTGTTCCTGTCCGACGTGGTCGAGGAACTGGACGCCGCCCGCGACGCCGGCATGCGCACGGTGCTGGTCGATCGCCTCGACGACTATCCGACGCCCCGCCTCGGCGAGGCGACCCACGGCCACCGCCGCGTCGAGCGTTTCGACGCCATCGACCCCGAAGCCCCGTAGCGCCGCCATGCGTCCCCTGCCGCTCGTTGCCTTGCTGCTCTCGCTCTGCCTCACCGGTCTCGCGCAGGCGCGCGAGCTGCCCGACCCCGACCTGCGCGAACGCGATCGCCAACGGCTGGCGGCGGCACTGGACGCGCTGGCGCCCGAGCGACCGGGGCAGCCCGACCTGTACGCGATCGGTTTCGGCGGCGACAGCGAGGAGAACGTCTTCCGCAACGAGGCGGCGTATTTCGAGCGACTGATGAACGAGCGCTTCGGCGCCCAGGGCCGCACGATCGCGCTGATCAACCACGCCGACAGCCTGGGCCCGTCGCCGCATCCGCTGGCCACGCCCGGCAACCTGCGCGCGGCGCTGGCGGCGGTGGGCAAGCGCATGGATCCCGAGCAGGACATCCTGCTGCTGTTCCTGACGATGCACGGCACGGCGCAGCACCAGCTGCTGCTGCGCATGGCGCCGAAGTACGTCGACCTGATCGATCCCGACTGGCTGCGCAAGGCGCTGGACGACGCCGGTATCCGCAACCGCGTGCTGGTGATCTCCGCCTGCTATGCCGGCGGCTTCATCCCGCGGCTGGAAAACGACGACACCCTGATCCTGACCGCCGCGCACCGCAGCCGGACCTCGTTCGGGTGCGGCGCGGATTCGGACGCGACCTACTTCGGCCGCGCGTGGCTGATCGAAGGCCTCAACGCGACCACCGACTTCGCGGCCGCGTTCGAGCAGGCCAAGCTGCGCATCGCCGAACGCGAGCGCGAAGGCAACTTCAAGCCGTCACGGCCGCAGATGGAGATGGGCGACCGCATCGCGCCGAAGCTCGCGGCGTGGCGCGCGCAGCTGGTGCCTGGCCCGGTGATCGCCTACGCCCCGCCGGTGTCCGCACCGCTCGTGACCGAGACGCCGGCGGCGGCGGAACCGCCGCAGTCGAACGCCAAGCCGCAGACGCACCGCAAGCGTCACAAGCGCTGAGCGCCTGCGACCTCAGTGCAGCTTCTCGCCACGGGCGAGCATCGCCACCAGCGTCTCCACCCGCTTCGCCTTCGTCTCCGGCTTCTTCGCGGTCTGCACGCGCCAGCACACGGCATAGCGATTGGCGGCGTTGAGCGTCTCGAAGAACGCCTTCGCCTTGCGGTTCTTCGCCAGCGACAGCGCCTTCGCGAGTTCGGGCGGCACTTCCATGTTGCGCCCGCCGTCGTAGGCCGCGTCCCAGCGGCCATCGGCCTTCGCGGCTTCGACCTCGCGCAGGCCGCCGGCGCGCATGCGGCCGGCGGCGGTCAGACGCGCGACATGGCCGACGTTGATCTTCGACCACAGGCTCTTCGCGCGTCGCGGCGTGAAGCGCTGCAGGAACCACGCCGCGTCGAAGCCGCGCTTCTGACCGTCGATCCAGCCGTGGCACAGCGCGACGTCCAGCGCTTCGGCGTAGGTGACGGTGGCGTGGCCGCTGTCCTTCTTCGCGATCTTCAGCCACACGCCTTTCGCGTCGGCGTTCGCGACCAGCCATGCCTCCCAGGCGTCGGCATCGGCGAACGGCAGCACCGGCAGGTCGTCGGGCACGGCGGTCATGGCGCAGCCTCCTCCAGGCGATAAATCGTCTCGGCATGCAGTTCGCCGCGCCAGGCGTCGAACGCGCGCACTTCGATGCGATGCGTGCCGACGGCGAGGTTCGTCGGCAGCGCGCCGCGCCACAGATGCGTCGACGGCGTCGCCTCGGGCGAACGATCGTAGCCGCGCAGCGCGTCGGCCAGGTCGTCGCGGGCGTTCTCGGTCGCCAGCGCGGGATCGGGCGCCAGCACCTGACGCATCGGCGCCCAGTCGCCGCCGTCGATGCGGAACTCGACGCGGTCGCCATCCTGGCCCATCCACACGTTGGCGTAGACGGCCCACGCGGGATACGCGCCACGACGCAACACCTTCGGTGCATGCAGGCCGATCGCGGCATCGCCCGGCGCGCGGGCCGCGTGCCAGCGCAGCGCGTACGTGCCGCCGGCATCGATCACCAGACTCGCATACCCGTTCGGCGTGCCGTCGGGCATCGTCGCGTCGGGAATGCCGGCGGCGTCCTTCACGCCGCTCCAGTACGCGCCGCAGGCCGCGCCGACGTTGTATTCGTGCAGCGGCGCGGTGCCGTGCCAGTCGGTCTTCGCGTCGTGCCGCCAGTGCTGCTGCGTGTGCATGTGCCCGCTCAGCAACAGCACGTGCGGGAAATCGCGCAGCAGCGCGAACAGGCGTTCGCGGTCGGCGTCGCGGAACGTGTCCTTCGCCTCCGCCTCGAACAGCGGGATGTGCACCATCAGCACCAGCAGCCGGTCCTTCGCCACGCGCGGCAGGTACGCCTGCAGGAACGCGAACTGGTCCTCGCGGAAACCGCCGATGTAGCCCTGCGGCGGCCCGGGCCGGTAGATCACGTCGTCGAGCCCGATGAACGTCGCCTGCGGTTCTTCCCAGGCAAAGGTGTCGGGGCCGAACGTGCGCCGCCAGCTCTGCAGCGAGGCCTCGTCACCGGCGACGTCGAAATCGAGATCGTGGTTGCCGGGCACGTGCAGCCACGGCACGCCGATGCGCCGCGTCTGCGCGTTCATCGCCAGGTACAGCGCGAGATCGTCGTTGACGATGTCGCCGAGACTCGCGCCGAGCTGCGCCGGCGGCGGCATGCCCGCGCGCGACTCGCTGCGCACGCTGTCGACGATGTCGCGGCCGTAATACCCGACGTCGACCTGCGACTTCGGCTGCGGATCGGCGAACACACGCACCGACAGCGGCCCCGCGGCGGCGGCGGCACGACGCAGGCCGACATCGAACCGCGACGGCAGCGGCGCGGTGCCGAGCCCGCCGTATTTCGGCGCCGGCCCGCGCACGGGCGCGTTGCGCCAGACGTGCGGACGCGCGGGATCGTCGCCGGGCAGCCGCCAGCCCGCGGGCTTGATCACGAACACGGTCTGCCCCGGCGCCACGCCGATGCGATACCGACCGCCGGCATCGGTGACGACGAGATCGCGGCCGTTGGAGACGGCGACGTCCGCCACGCCCGGTTCGTCGCGATCGCGTCGACCGTCGCCGTCGCGATCCTCGTAAACCGTGCCGGCCAGCATCGTTGCGGCAGGCGCTACCGCGGACGCCGTGTCCGCACGGGCCGGGCCCGACGCACAGGCCACGACGGAGACAAGCCACGACAGCGTCAGCCCGATAGCCGTTCGCATTTCCGCCTCATTTCTGTCCGGACCGGTACAGGATTATGCCGCACCGATCGCGGCCCCAGAGGCACCCGCGGCCCGGCGCCGTGCAGTAAGATCGCGCCTGAACCGTCGATGGGGGAAAGGGATGCCGTTCCGAGGCGTCTGGTGCCGCGTGATCGCGATGCCGGTCCTGCTGGCGCTGGTCCTGTTGACCCTGTCCGGGCTTGCCTGTGCGGCCGTGGAGCGCGCGCCGCCGCCGGCGGTGCTCGATGCCCGCACGCCGTCGCTCTCGCTCACGCCCTACCTCAGCTACTACCACGACGCCAGCGCCGTCGACGACGCCGACGACGCGTGGCGGCTCAACGACGCCGGCAAGTTCAAGCCGGTGCCCGCGGGCAAGACCGCGTTCGGCTTCCAGCCCGGCGCATTCTGGTTCCATGCCGTCATCGACAACCGCGACCGCGAGCAACCGTACTGGATGCTGGTGCAGAGCTTCGCGCTGCTCGATCGCGTCGACGTGTACGTGCGCTACCAGGACGGCCGCGTCGTGCACCTGGCCAGCGGCGATCGCCTGCCGTTCTCCGCGCGCAGCATCCCGTACCGCCATCCCAACTTCCGCCTCGACCTGCCGCCCGGCGAAACCGTGCAGTTGCTGGTACGCACCCAGAGCGAAAGCTCGATGCAGGTGCCGCTGGACCTGTACACGCCGGAAGCCTTCACCTCGATCTCGCGCGACGCCCAGTTCGTGATGGGCCTGTACTACGGCATCCTGATCGCGCTGTTCGTCTACAACCTCGTGCTGTGGATCACGCTGCGCGACCGCAACTACTTCTGGTACCTGTTCCACATCACCGCCTTCGGCCTGGTGCTGTTCACGCTCAACGGCTACAGCTTCGAATATTTCTGGCCGCACGATCCGTGGCTGGCCAACGTCGCGGTACCGGCGTCGATCTGCCTGGCGATGATCGGCATGCAGCAGTTCGCGCGCGCCTTCCTGGAGATGCCCGCGCGCTTCCCGCGCGGCAACCGGGTCAGCATCGCGCTCATCGTCGTGTGCTCGCTGCTCGGGCTGGCGTCGCTGTGGATCCCCTACAGCGTCGCCACGCCGTGGGCCACGCGCAGCGTGATCGTGGGCGTGCTGTGGGTGGTGGCCGCGGCGATCGTGGGCGTGCGCCGCGGCTACATGCCGGCGCGGCTGTTCCTGCTGGCGTGGGCGCTGTTCCTCTCCGGCACCGCGATGATCGCGGCGCTGGCCTTCGGCATCCTGCCGAAGAACATCCTGACCGAGTACGGCGTGCAGATCGGCTCGGCGATGGAGATGCTGCTGCTGTCGATCGCGCTCAGCCATCGCTACGCCGCGCTGCGCAACGAGAACGAGCGCATCGCCGCCGAGGCCAACCAGAAGCTGGAACGCAAGGTCGCGCAGCGCACGCAGGAAGTGCGCAGCACGCTGATGCAGCTGGAGGACGCGCATCGCCGCCTGCGCGATTCCAGCCGGCGCGACGGCCTCACCGGCCTCTACAACCGCACGCACTTCCACGAGACCTTCCAGGTGCTGCTGCGCGAAGGCCGCGAACAGCAGCAGCCGGTGTCACTGCTGATGATCGACCTCGACCACTTCAAGTCGATCAACGACCGCTACGGCCACCTCGCCGGCGACGACTGCCTGCGCTGGGCCGCGCAACGCATCGGCCAGGCCCTGCGCACACACGAGACCTCGCTGCTGGCGCGCTTCGGCGGCGAGGAGTTCGTGGTGGTGCTGCCCGGGCACGACCTCGGCAGCGCGGTCGGCGTGGCAGAATCGCTGCGCAAGCGGCTGGTCGAGGAGCTCTGCCCCACCGGCGAACACCGGCTGCGGGTGTCGGCGAGCATCGGCGTGCACACCGTCGACGCCGGCATGGAGGTCGATTCCGACGCCGCGCTGTCGGTCGCCGACCAGGCGCTGTACGCCGCGAAGGCCCACGGCCGCGACTGCGTGCGGACGTCGATCACCGCGGCGTAAGCGACGCACATCTTCGCGGACGATCTGTAGAGCGGAGAAAAGCTCCGCTGCAATCTCTCCGGAGACGGGGCAGCGGAGCTTCGCTCCGCTCTACGCCATGGATCGCGCCGACATCACCGCCACGCGTCACGAAGGGAAGGGCCTGATGCAGCCCCCTTCCCTTTCACGGAACCGGACGGCGCCGATCAGGCGCCCGGCAGCGGCGGCGGCGCCGAGGTCGTCGTGATGTTGTGGATGTAGCGCTCGAACACGCGGGTGTAGTCGCGCGTGGTATGGCGATCCAGCACCGCGGCGTTGAGGTTGTCCAGCACGGCGTTGTAGTGCGACACCACGCCGGCCTCGCCGCCGAGATTGTTGAGCTTGAGCATCCCGCCCATCGCGTCCAGCGTGCGGATCGCGTTCTCGCGGGCGATGCCGTCGCGCGCCTGCTGGCGGCCGATGGCGATCAGCGCCTTGTAGATGTCCTTCAGCTGCTCGATGAAGTTCTTGCGGATGTCGATGCTGAAGGCGGAATCGCCGAGCGAGAACTTCAGCTCCACGTCCATGTCGATGGTACCGGCGGTCTCGATCGCGACGTAGCCGACGCGCTGGTTCACGTACTCGTAGCGCTTGATCATGCGCTTGCTCGACACCGCGGAATCGCCGTCGACGTGGATCAGGGCGAGGTTGGTGAAACAGTATTCGTCCTTCTTCGACTTGATCAGGAAGAAGATGCGTTCGCCGTCCTCGTGGAACAGGTAGTCGTCCGCATCGACCTTGTCGTAATCGGACGGGGAGACGATGACGCCGATGTCGCTGATGCCGAGCGCTTCCGCGGCAAGCTTCTTGAACACGTGGAACTCCTGGGGGCATGCCGCCGGGACGGCGGCCGTCGCGCGCAATCTAGCAGGCGCGATGCGCGTACCGCCGCATGACCGATGGCCCATGCGGCCGTGCCGTCTTCTCCGCAAACGCCCCGTAGAGCGGAGCAAAGCTCCGCTGCCCTGTCTCCGGAGAGATCGCAGCGGAGCTTTGCTCCGCTCTACGAAAAGCGATCAGCCGCGGCGTTGCTTCAGCACGCGCTTGGCGTCTTCCAGCGAGAAGCCGCGCGCGCGCAGCAGCACGATCAGGTGGTACAGCAAATCGCCGGCCTCGCCGAGGAAGCCGTCGTCGTCGTCGGCCAGCGCGCCGAGTGCGGTTTCCACGCCCTCCTCGCCGACCTTCTGCGCCATGCGCTTGATGCCGCTCTCGAACAGCTTGGTCGTGTAGCTGCCGGGCGGGCGCTCGGCCTCGCGGCGACGGATCAACGCATCGAGTTCGCCGAGCACGTCGCCCGGCGCGTTCGGGAAACAGCTGGTCGTGCCGAGATGGCAGGTCGGACCGTGCGGGCGCGCCTGCACCAGCAGCGTGTCGGCGTCGCAATCGGTCTCGATCGCCACCAGCGACAGCACGTGGCCGCTGCTCTCGCCCTTCGTCCACAGCCGGCCCTTGCTGCGGCTGAAGAACGTGACCTGACCCGTTTCCAGCGTTTTCGCCAGCGCCTCGCGGTTCATGTAGCCGAGCATCAGCACGCGGTAGGTTTCCGCGTCCTGCACGACGGCGGGCAGCAGGCCGTCCTGCTTGTCCCAGGCGAGCGCATCGATGTCGATTGCGATGGCATCGAGCGTCGCGGCGATGGAAGACGATTCGGTCATGGACGCACCTCGATGCCCGCGGCGCGCAGGTCGCGCTTGAGGTCGGGAATGGCGATGGCGCCGGAATGGAACACGCTGGCGGCCAGCGCGGCGTCGACGTCGGCGTCGCGGAAGGCGTCGACGAAATGCTGCACGGTGCCCGCGCCGCCGGACGCCACCAGCGGCACGTCGCAGAGCGCGCGCACCGCCTGCAACTGCGCGATGTCGTAGCCGCGGCGCACGCCGTCGCTGTCCATGCAGTTGAGCACGATCTCGCCCGCGCCGCGTTCCTGCGCCTCGCGCACCCAGTCGAGCGTGGTGCGGCCGGGCGCACGCGCGCGGTCGGGATCGCCGGTGTGCGTGCGCACGCGCCAGACGCCGTCGGGCTCGCGGATCGAATCGATGCCGACCACTACGCACTGGCGGCCGTAGGCGTCGGCGATCTCGGTGATCAGCTCCGGGCGCTCCAGCGCCGGCGTGTTGATCGACACCTTGTCGGCGCCGGCGAACAGCACGCGCGTCGCCGTTTCCAGCGTGCGGATGCCGCCGGCGACGCAGAACGGGATATCGATCACCGACGACACGCGCTCGACCCAGCCGACGTCGACCGAGCGACCGTCGGGGCTGGCGGAGATGTCGTAGAACACCAGTTCGTCGGCGCCGGCATCGCGGTAGCGGCAGGCGAGGTCGACGATGTCGCCCATGTCGACGTGGTCGCGGAAGCGCACGCCCTTGACCACGCGGCCGTCGCGCACGTCGAGGCAGGGCACGATGCGGCGGCTCAGCATGCGAGTGCCTCCGCGACCGTCATCCGGCCTTCGAGCAGCGCCTTGCCGAGCACCGCGCCGGCGCAGCCGGCATCGCGCGCCGCGGCCACGTCGGCGACGTCGCGCACGCCGCCGCTGGCCTGCAGCGCGAAGCCGTCGCCGCGGGCGAGAATCATGCGATAGAGATCGAGGTTCGGCCCCTGCAGCATGCCGTCGCGGGCGATGTCGGTGCACAGCAGATGACGCGCGCCGGCATCACGATAGAGAGCGAGGCACGCATCGAGATCGCGTGAAGCATGTTCGGTCCAGCCGTGCACCGGCAGGCGCCAGTTGCCCGCCTCGTCGCAGCGCGTGTCGAGCGCGATCGTCAGCCGCTCGGCGCCGAAGCGCGCGAGCCAGGCGACGACGCGCTCCGGTTCGCGCACCGCGAGCGAGCCGATGACGACGCGCGACGCGCCGGCATCGAGCATCGCCGCGACCGCGGCCTCGGCGCGCACGCCGCCGCCGGTCTGCACACGCAGACGACCGTCGTCGGCGATCTTGCGCAGCAGCGGCGCGAGCGTGTAGCCGCCGGCGCGCGCGGCATCGAGGTCGACCAGATGCAGCCACTGCGCGCCGGCATCGGCGTAGCGCATCGCGACCGCGAACGGATCGTCGGCGTAGCGCGTCTCGCGATCGTAGTCGCCCTGCAGCAGGCGCACGACGTGGCCGTCGCGCACGTCGATCGCGGGATAGGCGGTGAAATCGGCGGAGGTCATGCGGGCGAGGTCAGGCCGGAAGCTTCAGGAAGTTGTCGAGCAGGCGCAGGCCGGTGGCCGACGAACGCTCGGGATGGAACTGCGCGCCGAAGCGGCGGCCCTGCCCGACCACCGCGGCGAAGCGCGCGCCGTGGTCGGTGTCGGCGAGCACGACATCGCCGGCCTCGTCCGCGGGCACGGCGAAGCTGTGCACGAAGTAGGCGTGCGCGCCGTCGTCGATGCCTGCGAGCAACGGCGACACCGGCGCGCGGAAGCGCAGCGTGTTCCAGCCCATGTGCGGGATGCGGAGCCCGGGACCGCCGGCGAGCTTGCACACGCGGCCGGGCAGCAGGCCGAGACAGTCGACGTCGCCCTCCTCCGAGCCTTCGAACAGCAACTGCAGGCCGACGCAGACGCCGAGCAGCGGCGCTTCGCTCTCACGCAGCGCAGCGTCGAGCCCGCGTGCGCGCAGCAGCGCCATCGACGGCGCCGCGGCGCCGACACCGGGCAGGATGATGCGTTCGGGCGTGCCGAGCGCATCGGCATCGCGCACCAGCCGTGGCGCGGCGCCGATGCGGCGCAGCGCGTACAGTACCGAGCCGAGATTGGCGCCGCCGGCGTCGATCAACGCCAAGTCGCCGCCGTTCGGGCGTGCGCTCACAGCGCCCCCTTGGTGCTCGGCAGCGCGTCGCCTTCGCGGCGGAACGACTGCCGCAGCGCGCGCGCTACCGCCTTGAAGCAGGCCTCGATCTTGTGGTGGTCGTTGTCGCCGCGCACGCTGAGGTGCAGGTTGAGACCCGCGGTCTCGCACAGCGAGCGGAACACGTGCGGCACGAGTTCGGTGGCGAGCCCGCCGACCATCTCGCGCTCGAACGTGCCCTCGAACACGCAGTACGGCCGCCCCGACCAATCCAGCGCCGCGGTCGCCAGCGCCTCGTCCATCGGCAGCGTGAAGCCGTAGCGCGCGATGCCGCGCTTGTCGCCCAGCGCCTCGCGCAGGGCCTGGCCGAGCGCGAGCGCGCAATCCTCGACGGTGTGGTGCTCGTCGATGTGCAGGTCGCCGTCGCAGTGCAGGCGCAGCGCGAAACCGCCGTGCTTGCCGAGCTGTTCCAGCATGTGGTCGTAGAAGCCGAGGCCGGTCTTCACGTCCGGATCGGCCTCGCGGTCGAGATCGACCTCGACCTCGATCTTCGTTTCCTTCGTGCGGCGCACGACCTTTGCGGTACGCGGCACGTCGGCGAGGACGTGCGCGATCTCCGCCCAGTCGACGCCGTCGCCGAACTGCGGCGACTTCAGCTTGAAGCCGCGGATGCCGAGGTTCACCGCGAATACGATGTCGGTCTCGCGGTCGCCGACCATCGCCGAGCGCGCCCAGTCGATGCCGTGGTCGCGCAGCAGCGGCTGCACCAGCCCGAGTCGCGGCTTGCGCGTCGGCGCGTTCTCGTGCGGGAAACTGCGGTCGATCAGCGTGTCGCGGAAGACGATGCCCTGGCTCTCGAAGATCTGCACCATCAGCGCGTGCGGGCCGTCGAAATCGGTCTGCGGGAAGGCGTCGGTGCCGAGGCCGTCCTGGTTGGTGACCATCACGAACTCGTAGCCGGCGTCGCGCAGTTTCAGCATCGCCGGGATCACGCCGTCGACGAAGGCCAGCTTCTCGAAGCGGTCGATCTGGAAATCGGCCGGCTCGCGGATCAGGGTGCCGTCGCGATCGACGAACAGGATCGGACGCTTCGCGCTCACGCCGCGGCCTCCACCGGACGCAGCGCGGCGAACACCGCGTCGTTCTCCTCGGGCGAACCGATCGTGATCCGCAGCGCATCGCCGAGGCCCGGCGTCGCGCGCATGTCACGCACGACCACGCCCGCGGCCAGAAGCCGGCGATACACGCCTTCGGCATCGTCGAAACGCGCGAGCAGGAAATTGCCGGCGCTCGGATAGACCCGGCGCACGCCGGGCAGCGTCGACAGCGCCTCGAACACCCGCGTGCGCTGCACGCGCACGACCGCGGCGCGTTCGCGCGCCTGCGCCAGCGCTTCGGGCGTGAGCGCGCGCAGCGCGAGCGCGGCGCAGGGCTCGGGCACCGGATACGGCGCCTGGCAGCGGCGCAGCACGGCGATCAGTTCCGGATCGGCGATCACGCCGCCGATGCGCGCGCCGGCCAGCGCGTGCAGCTTCGACAGCGTACGCAGCACGGCGACGTTCGGGTATTCGTCGACCAGCGACACCGCCGACGGTGCGTCGGCGTAGTCGAGATACGCTTCATCGACCACGACCAGCGCGTGGTCCTTCAACGCCTCCGCCAGCGCGCGGATCGCGACCAGCGGGATGAACTCGCCGCTGGGATTACCGGGCGAGCACAGGAACACGATCTTCGCGCGGCGCGCGGTGGCGAGGTCGCGCATGCCGGCGAGGTCGGTGACCCAGCCGTCGGGATGGTCGCGCATCGGCGCCTCGACGATCGGCGCGCCCTGCAGCCGTGCGCAGACCGCGTACATGCCGAACACCGGCGGCGCGATCACCACCGGGTCGCGCTCGGCGCGGCACAGTGCGCGCACCAGCAGGTCGATGGCCTCGTCGCTGCCGCGGCCGATCAGCAGTTGCTCGGGACGCGCGCCCCACAGCGCCGCGAGCTGCGCGCGCAGCGCCTCCGGCTGCGGCGCGGGATAGCGGCGCAGCGCGCCGTCGGGATCGGCATCGTTGTTCCACGGCGATTCGTTGGCGTTGAGCCAGACCGTGCCGTCGACGGCGTGGCTGCGCGCGGACGAATAGCCGGCGAAGGCGCGCAGGTCCTCGCGCACGAGGTCGAGCACGCGGCTGCGGCGCGCATCGGGCGTGGCTGCGCTCACTTCGCGGCATCCAGTGCGGCGAGGCGCATCGTCACCGCGGTGGCGTGGGCCTGCAGGCTTTCGGCCTCGGCCAGGCGCACGGCGGACGGGCCGATGGTGCGCAGGCCGTCGGCAGTCACGTGCTGCACGCTGATCGCGGTCTGGAAGCTCGACACCGACAGGCCGCTCCAGGCGCGCGCGGCGCCGCCGGTCGGCAGCACGTGGTTGGTGCCGCTGCAGTAGTCGCCCAGCGCTTCGGCGGCGTAGTCGCCGAGGAACACCGAACCCGCGCAGCGCACGTGGCCCAGCCACGGCTCGGCATCGCGCAGCGCGAGGATGAGGTGCTCCGGCGCGTAGCGGTTGCTGACCTCGAACGCGGTTTCCAGCGACGGCACGAGGATCAGCCGCGACTTCGCCAGCGCGCGGCGCGCGATGTCGGCGCGCGGCAGGCGCGACAGCTGGCCGGGCAGTTCCGCGGCGACCCGCGCCATCAGCGGCGCGGAATCCGACAGCAGGATCACCTGCGAATCGGCGCCGTGCTCGGCCTGCGACAGCAGGTCGGCGGCGACGAAGGCGGGCGTGGCGCCGCCGTCGGCGATGATCAGCAGTTCCGACGGGCCGGCCGGCATGTCGATCGCGGGGCCGCCCTCGACGGTCGACACCTGGCGCTTGGCCTCGGTCACCCAGGCGTTGCCGGGGCCGAACAGCTTGTCGCAGGCGGGCACGCTTTCGGTACCGACCGCCATCGCCGCGATCGCCTGCGCGCCGCCGAGCTTGAACACGCGGCTGGCGCCACAGTGGCGCGCGGCGAACAGCACGGTGGGATCGGCGCTGCCGTCGGGACGCGGCGGCGTGCAGACGATCACTTCCTCGCAGCCGGCCAAGCGCGCGGGCACGCCCAGCATCAGCATGGTCGACGGCAGCGGCGCACTGCCGGCGGGGATGTACAGGCCGACGCGGGCGATCGGGCGCACGATGCGCGAGCAGCGCACGCCGTCGGCGGTGTCGACCGCGTACTCGCGCACCCCGCCCTCGCGGTGGAAGGCCTCGATGCGCGACGCGGCGTCGACGATCGCGGCGCGCAGCGCGGGATCGAGCGCGGCCTCGGCGGCGTCGAACTCCGCCTCGGAGACCGCGAAGTCCTCGAGCAGCGCGTGGTCGAGCAGCCGCGTGTACTTGCGCAGCGCGGCGTCGCCGTCGCCGCGGACGCGGGCGATGATCTTGCCCACGCCCAGCCGCACGGCGGCGGCGGAATCCTGCGTCGGCCGGCGCAGCGCGGCGCGGCGGCCGGCCTCGTCGAGGCCGGTCCAGGTCAGGAGGTTGAGATCGATCCGGCTCGCCAGCGGCGCCTTCGTCGACGTGTTCATGCCAGCATTCTCTCCACGGGCAACACCATGAGGCCGCGCGCACCGGCGCGTTTGAGTTCCTCCAGCCGCTGCCAGGTCATGGCGCCGTGGCACAGCGCCTGCACCGCCACGTCGCCGCCCGCCGAGCCGTCGAGGGGCATGACGGTGGGCGGTTCGGCGTCGGGCAGCAGTTGCATGACTTGCGGCAGGATCGACCGCGGAGCTTGCAGCATGAGCAGCTTGCTGTCGCGAATCTTCATCACACCGTCGAGACGCCGCAGCAGCAGTTCGGCGATTCCCGCGCGGATGTCGACGAAGGGCTCGACCGGGCCGGCCAGCACGGCCTCGCTGTCCAGCACCACCTCGATCGGCTTGAGCCGGTTGGACGCCAGGGTCGCGCCGCTGGACACCAGATCGCAGACCAGGTCGGCCTGGCCCAGCCGCGGTGCCAGCTCGACCGAGCCGGACATCGTCACCGGCGTGGCCGTGATGCCGCGCTCGGCCAGCCAGCGCGACAGCAGCGCCGGGTAGCTGGTGGCGATGCGGGTGCCGGGCAGCTGCGCCTGCGGGTCCCAGTCCCAGGTGTCGGGGATGCCGAACATCAGCCGGCAGCGGCCGAACCCCAGCGCGCGCCATTCCTCGAACGGCACCGGCGCGCCGCGGGCCGAGCGCTCGCAGCCCTGCTCCAGCAGCACGTTGCGGCCGACCATGCCGAGATCGCAGACGCCGTCGGCGATCAGCCCGGGGATGTCGTCGTCGCGGACCAGCAGCAGGTCGACCGGCAGCGATTCGCCGTAGTAGAACAGCTTGTCGCGGCTCTCCTGCCAGCTCAGGCCGGCGGCGGCGAGCAGCGCCAGCGCGGGTTCGCTGAGCCGGCCGCTCTTCTGGATGGCGATGCGCAGGCGATCGCGCGTGGGGCCGGCGGCGGGACGTTGCATGGGCGGTGGATCCTTCAGGTGGCGTCGGCGGCACGGCGCGGGCCGCGCAGGGAACGACGGATGGCGAGCCGGTAACCGCCGGCACCGCGTTCGAGCGTGCGCGCGACCCGGCCGATGGTGGTCACGCTGACCAGGGTGCGGTCGTGGATCTCGCGGTAGGGCATGCCTTCGACCAGCAGCGGCACCACCTTCCAGCGATCGGCCATCGCCTCCAGTTCGGCAGGCGTGCACAGGTCCTCGAGAAACGCCCGCACGTCCTCCGGCCGGCGCAGGCCGGCCAGGGTGTCGGCCAGCGCGTCGAGCCCGGCTCGGGCATCGCGATCGGGCAGTGGCTGCGGACGTTGCTTCATGGGGTGCGGCGCGGCGGATGTCGTCGTGTATTAATGCGCTATCACATTAACCTGTTGCGACGCAGCGCGTCAACCGCGCGGCGCGGCCCGACCCTACGCCTGCGCATGGCGTTTTCCGGAACGGCGGTCGCATTCGGCGCGGCACATCGCATGTGCGCAGCGCCGGCGGTCGCCGTGCGATTGACGCTATCGATCCATGCGTGCTAGTGATGGTCGCGTCGATCCGGTGCCTGCACCGATCGGCGCGCCATCAGTGCTTCGATCATCGAAACGAAAGGACATGCACATGGAAACCAGGACCTTCGCCTTCCGGCTTGCCGAGCGCGAGAACACCGCCCCCGCGGATGCCGCGCAAGCCCCGTGGGCGATCCGCGACGGCGTCGCCATCGCCGGCTGCACCTACGTGAAGAAGGCCGACGACTACCGCGCGACGACGATCTGGGGCGCCGAAAACGGCATCTGGTGCTGATCGCACCGCCCCGCATCGAGGCGACGTCCGCCCGCGCGGTCTTCGCCGACGCAATCCCGTCACTCCGATCCACCGCCGCGGGCGCGTGACGCCCGCTTCGTCAACGACAAGGACACAGGACCATGGACACCCAACGCGCCCCCTTCGCCTTCCGCCTGGCCGATGCCCGCGACACCGCGAGCGAGCAGACCGCGTGGACGATGCGCGACGACGTCGCCGCCGCCGGCTGCACCGATCCGACCCGGCAGGGCGACTACCGCTACAGCACCACGTTCGGCCGCGACAACGGCGTCTGGTGCTGATCGCCATCCCGCATTCCCCGTATCAGGTTCCCCCCGCGCATGGCGGCAATCGCTGCCCTGCGCATTCATCACCACCGCAGGAGAGTTCGACATGAAGCAGACCAAGGAAACGACCACCCCCTTCGCTTTCCGCCTGGCCGATGCCCAGGACAAGCCCCAGCAGGCCCCGTGGCAGCTGCGCAGCGACGTCGCCGTCGCCGGCTGCAGCGGCCCGGACGCCCGCGCCAGCCGTTACCCGGGCCGGGACAACGGCATCTACTGCTGAGCCCTGCACCATCCACTGCGCGGGCCGCTCCGGCCCGCGCAGTCCACTCGAACCCGCCAGGGAGGCAGGTCATCATGGAATCCAGCCGCACCCCGTTCGCTTTCCGCTTGGCCGATGTCCGTGAGGACGCGCAGGCCGACGCCCCGCAGACCACGCAATGGCAGACCCGTGACGGCGTGGCCGCCGCCGGCTGCACCGATCCGAAGCACGTCGGCGACTATCGCTGGAGCGATGGCGGCTTCTGGTGCTGAACCACCGCACCGGACCCGCGCCGACCGGCGTGGGTTTTCGCCGCCGATGATCCGCACGTTCCCCGGAGACACACCCATGGCACACGACCGCACCCCGTTCGCCTTCCGGCTGGCCGATCGCAGCACGCAGGGCACGCCTCACCCGCAAGCGCAGTGGCAGCCCCGCGACGACATCGCCATCGCCGGTTGCACCGACCCCAAGGCCAACGGCATCCTGCGCGAAGCCTTCCCGTGGGGCGACGGCCGCGCCTACTGCTGACCGCATCGCGTCCGACGGCACTGCGCCGCCGGACTTCCGCTTCTCCCGCCATCGACTTCCCGTGCCCCGACGCATCCTGATCGTCACCCACAGCGCCGACCTGCACGCCGATCTCGTCGCCGAACGCATCGCCGCCCGCGACCTCCCCGCCTTCCGGCTGGATCTCGACCGGTTCCCGGTCGATTACGAACTCGACCTGCATTTCCGCGCCCCGGCGTGGACGGGCCACCTGCACCACCTGCCGAGCGGCGATACGCTCGCGGTGGCCGACATCGGCGCGGTGTGGACGCGCAAGACCGCCGACTTCACCTTCTCGAATCCGGAGATGGGCGCGCAGGAGCGCGCCTTCGCCGTCGAGGAAACCCAGCACGCGCTGTCCGGACTGCTGTACGGGCTGCAGGACGTGTACTGGATGAGCCATCCGCTGGCCGTGCGCAGCGCGCAGTGGAAGGGCGAACAGCTCGCGCGCGCGGCGCGCCTGGGCTTCGACGTGCCCGACACGCTGATCACCGCCAGTGCCGCCAGCGCCCGCGCGTTCCATGCCGATGCCGGCGGCGAGATCGTCTTCAAGTGCCTGGCGTCGACCTCGCTCGGCGGCGAGCACGTGCGCCCGGAAGAGCGCGTCAGCGGCGGGATCGGCACCACGCGCATCGGCGCCGAACACGCCGCGCTGCTCGATGCCGTCTCTGAACCGCCCTGCCAGTTCCAGCACCTCGTCGCCAAGCGCCATGAACTGCGCGTCACCGTGATCGGCGACCAGGTGTTCGCCGCGCGCATCCACTCGCAGGACGACCCGCGCACGCAGCTGGATTTCCGCGATTTCAGCGCGCCGATCCGCTACGAGGCGGAGACGCTGGCCCCGGAACTGGAAGCGCGCTGCCGCGATTTCGTGCACGGCTACGGCCTGCAGTACGGCGCGATCGACCTGATCGTCACGCCCGACGGCCGCCACGTGTTCCTCGAGAACAATCCCGGCGGCCAGTTCCTGTTCGTCGAACAACTGGTGCCGGAACTGCGCATGCTCGACGCCGTCGCCGACCGCTTGATCGCCGGCGCGCATGGGCGGCGCTGAACGCGTGTCCGCGGACGACCTGCGCGACCGCCTGCGCGCGCTCGAAGCGCACACCGGCGTGCGCACGCTGCTGCTGGCGGCGTCGAACATCGACCTCGACCTGCTGCCGCCGCTGGCCGACGCACTGACGCGCATCGGCCCCGTGCCGCGGCTGGACGTCGTCGTCTACCTGCGCGGCGGCGAGGTCGAGGCCGCGCGCCAACTCGCGTTCCGGCTGCAGGCCGCCACGCCGCGACTGCGCTTCATCGTCCCGCATTTCTGCGCCTCGTCGGGCACGATCCTGGCGCTGGCCGCGGACGAGATCCTGGCCGGGCCGCTGGCGATGTTCTCGCCGATCGATCCGCACCTCGCCGGCGCCGGCGATCGCCCCGACCTGCCCGCCGTGCTGTCGGCGGAAGACCTGCGCCGGCTGCCCGAGGCGATCGAAGCCTGGTTCGGCCTCGCGCCCGACGTCGCGGCGGCGCAGGCGCGGGCGCTGCTCGACGCGCGCATCGCACCGGAGACGCTGGCGACCTTCGAGCGCACCGTCCGCGCGCTCGAAGCCACGGGCGACGCGCTGCTGGCGCGGCATATCGCGTCGCCCGAGGCGCGCACGACCATCGTCCGCACGCTGCTGACGGGCTACGGCTCGCACGACTACGCGATCACCGGCGACGAACTGCATGCGCTGGGGCTGCCGGTGACACGCGACCCGGCGATCGAGGCGCTGGCGTGGGACGTGACCTGCGCGGTGCGCCGCACCATCGGTCCGGAATCGCGCGCGTCGCTGACCGAGGACTGGCACGACGCCTCGGTCGCCGACGCGCAGGCGGTCGCGCTGCGCCGGCGCACGCGCGGACAGCGCGCGGGCACTTGGCACGCCCACGCCGAAGCGTGAGCGGGCCCGCGGGACGCGAAGGGCGGCTCAGCCGTCCGGATGCGCCGCCGCGTAGACGCCGCCGTTGCGCATCAGCGCCAGCATCGCGGCGAGGTCGACGTCGAGCGCGCGGTCGCGGGCCAGGAACGGCACCGCCTCACGGATCGCCGCATG
This sequence comes from Lysobacter sp. DMC97, assembly GCF_056313745.1. Lineage (NCBI taxonomy): Bacteria > Pseudomonadati > Pseudomonadota > Gammaproteobacteria > Lysobacterales > Lysobacteraceae > Lysobacter > Lysobacter sp. DMC97. The sequence goes on from NZ_JBQUZR010000005.1 coordinate 226,356, forward strand.
CGCGGCGGCCACGGCCTCGCCCGGATGGAACGGCTCCGCGGCCGACAGCTCGGCGCGCAGCGCTTCGACCTCGGCGAGGAAGTCGTCGTAACCCGGCGCGCCCGGCAGCGGCCCGCCCTGCACCTTCGCCGCGAGCGCCGCGGCGTCGGCGCGATCGGCGAGGTCGCGCGCGGCGTTGATCATGTCGCGCCGCAGGTCGAGCGCCTGCGCGGCGGTCATCAGCTCCAGCGCCAGCACCTTGCCGAGGTCCTCGACCATCGCCAGCACGTGCCGCGCCTCGTTGGCGCCCATCGACACGTGGTCCTCGGCGTTCGCGCTGGTCGGGATCGAGTACACCGCCGCCGGATGCGCGCGGCTGGCGAGGTCGTTGACGATCGCCGCCGCGGTGTACTGCACGATCATGTAGCCGGACTCGGTCGCATCCTCGTTGCCGATCAGGAACGGCGGCAGGCCGTCGCTGGTCGCGGGATCGACGAGCTTGTTGAGGCGGCGCTCGCTGATCGACGCCAGCACCGGGATCGCGGCCTTCACGTAGCTCATCGCCAGCGCCAGCGGCATGCCGTGGAAGTGGCCGGCGGAGATCACCTGCTGCTCGACGTGCTCGGCGCGCGCGTCGGGGAACACCAGCGGATTGTCGGTGACCGCGTTGAGCTCGATCTCCAGCACGCGGCGCGCCTGCATCATCGCGTCGCGCACCGCGCCGTGCACCTGCGGCACGCAGCGCAGCGAGTAGCTGTCCTGCGGCTGGTGCTTCTTGCCGCCGCGGAACGGCTTGAACCGCGTGTAGAACTTCTCGCGGCCGTGGCGCTGGCCAGCGGGCACCCAGTCCCAGCCGATGTCGAACGTCAGCGCCTGCGCCTCGGCGGTGTCCCAGCTGGACGGCAGCCACGGCCGGAACTTCGGCACGAGGTGATAGGGAATGTCGGCGAGCGTCGAACCCACGAGCAGGCGACGCACGTGCGCCGCCGACTCGACCTGGCCCGGATGCGGGCGCAGCGCATGGACTTCTTCGGCGAACGCACCGAGACGGCCGGCGAAGGCGTCGATGGTCATCGCCGCGGCGAGATCGGCGGTGTCGAGCAGGTCCTCCAGCCGGTGCAGCGCGAGCACGCCGCAGGCCAGCATCTGCGCGGTGCCGTTGTTCAGCGCCAGGCCTTCCTTGTACGACAGCGACACCGGCGCGAGGCCGGCGCGCTTCAGCGCTTCGTCGCCGCGCAGGCGCTCGCCGTCATAGAAGGCTTCGCCGCCGCCGAGCAGCACGATCGCGAGGTGCGACAGCGGCGCGAGGTCGCCCGACGCACCGACGGACCCGAGCTGCGGCACCACCGGCACCACGCCGGCGTTGAGCATCGCCGCCAGCGCCTGCAGCGTTTCCACGCGCACGCCGGAATGCCCGCGCAGCAGCGTGTTGATGCGGATGCAGAGCATCGCGCGCACGACGTCGGGCGGGAACGGGTCGCCCACGCAGACCGCATGCGAGATGATCAGGTTGCGCTGCAGTTCCTCGTGCAGCGACCGCGCCGACAGCGTCGCGCCCGGCAGCTCGTCACGCAGCGGATGCGCGCCGAGCAGCTTGTCGGCGTTGCTGCCGAAACCGGTCGACACACCGTAGATCGGCTCCTGCCGGCGCACCTGCTCGGCCAGGAACGCCGACGCGTGCGCGACGTTGCGCAGCGCGCCTTCGTCGAGCATCACCTGCGCACCGCAGGCGACTTCGACCAGGCGTTCGCGGGTCAGCGTGCGGCCGTCGAGACGGATCGGCTTCATGCCGGCGCCCCGCTGCGCGGCAGCGCGCGCCATTGCTCGCGCTCGACCAGCAGCGTGCGCGCGAGGTCGGCCTCGGCCACCTCGAACTGTTCGCCGCGGCGCAGGTCCTTCACCGCCACCGCGCCGCGCGCGGCCTCGTCCTCGCCGCGGATCACGACGAAGCGGATGCCGGCGCGATCGGCGTACTGCATCTGCCTGGCGAACTTGCGCGGCTCCAGCTGGGTTTCCACGTTCAGGCCCGCGGCGCGCAGCTTCTGCGACAGCGACAGCGCGTGTTCGAGCCCGGCCTCGTCCATCAGCGACACCAGCACGTCGACCGAACTGTCGGCGCTCGCCACCAGCCCGGCCTCGCGCAGCTGCCAGAACAGGCGGGTGAGGCCGATCGAGATGCCCACGCCTGGCAGCTTCGACTTCGTGTAGTGGCTGGCGAGGTTCTCGTAGCGGCCGCCGGAGCAGATCGACCCGATCTCCGGGTTCGCGTTGAGCGTGGTCTCGTAGACGATGCCGGTGTAGTAGTCGAGGCCGCGCGCGATCGACAGGTTCAGCGCGAAGCGGGCGTCGGCGACGCCCAGCGCGCGCAGTTGGCGCAGCACTTCGCGCAGCTCGGCGCGGCCTTCCTCGAACAGCGGCGTGCCGTCGCCCAGCGCATCGAGCGCGGCCTGCGCGGCGTCGTGCCCGATGGCGCGGACGCGCGAGAACGCGAGCAGCGTGTCGGCCACATCGGGCGCCAGCGCGAATTCCTCGCCCACCAGCGTCTCGCGCACCGCGGCCTCGCCGCGCTTGTCGAGCTTGTCGATCTCGCGCAGCACCGCTGCCTGGCGCTCACCGTCGGCGATGCCCTGCCCTTCGAAGAAGCCGCGCAGCAACTTGCGGTGGTTGAACTGGATGGTGAACTCGCCGATCGCCAACGCCTCGAACACCGAGGCGATCACCGCCGGCAGCTCGGCGTCGTAGCGCGTGCTCAGCGCGTCCTTGCCGATCACGTCGATGTCGCACTGGTAGAACTCGCGGAAGCGGCCGCGCTGGGCGCGCTCGCCGCGGTACACGCGCTGCATCTGATAGCGACGGAACGGGAACACGAGGTCGTGCTCGTGCTCGGCCACGTAGCGCGCGAGCGGCACGGTGAGGTCGAAGCGCATCGCCAGTTCGGGCAGGCCGTCCTTGCCCTTGTCGAGCGCGCCGGTGGACTGCAGGAAGTAGACCTGGCGCTCGGTCTCGCCGCCGGACTTGGTCAGCAGCACCTCGGTCAGCTCCATCACCGGGGTTTCGACCGGCAGGAAGCCGTACCGCTCGAAGGTGCGGCGGATGGTGTCCAGCATCCGCTGGAAGGCGATCTGGTCGCGCGGCAGCAGTTCGAGGACGCCGGGCGGTGTACGCGGCTTGATCAAGTGAAGCTCCGGGGCATGCAGCGAAGCCGCCAGTTTACCGGCTGGCCGCCCGGGCGGGCCCGGGTCGGAGGTCCTTTCCGCCCCGGGAATCGCCTTCGGTCGTGCCCGGGCTTGCCGAACCCCCGGGGGAGTCTTTACAATGCCGAGCTCGGAATCGGGGTGTAGCTCAGTCTGGTAGAGCGCTACGTTCGGGACGTAGAGGTCGCAGGTTCGAATCCTGTCTCCCCGACCAACAAATTCATCGAAAAGCCGCCTGCAAGGGCGGCTTTTTCGTTTCCGGCTTCCCTAGAGCGGAGCAAAGCTCCGCTGCACCGCCTCCGGAGAGGTGCCGGCGGAATTGCGTCCCGCCCTGCCGCCACATCGCGTTCACACCCCCGCCGTGGCGACGGCCCGAACGGCTGGGCACCTCATCGCATGTCCTGCGCAACGAAAACGCACTCACTGCGACTGGCTTCACGAATTGCGGCCAGATGGGCCAGTGCTCGGCTTGCGAATCCCCCCCCTCCCATCGAGGCCAAGCCTCTGACGCAGCACCGATCAATTCCAGTTGCCTCCATGACCAAACGCACAGAACATACTCCGACAGGTTGTTTGATGCTTTGATCGAGGGTCGATACCCTGTCGCTGCCATATTTGGTTCCCCGAGGGTAACTGCACGGAAGCCATGCCATGCACCACATCGCATGCATCGCACACCACCACGGCAATCGTGGATCCTTTGCGCGCTTCATGCGCGCACGAAGTGCCGGCGTGCAGAGCTCGCTCGCGCATGCCTCAAGCGGCCAACATTCGACCTGCAATCCATTTCGCTGAAAAGTGAATTCATCGACGTGCGCGCAAAAAATGAAAACCACCCCTCGCTCTCAGCCACAGATTGTTGCTCTCATCGCCACACGGGAGCGTCGCGAACTGCTTCTGCAACGTGCGTTGCCTTCCATTTTCAATCAGTCTCATGCATGCACAGAAATCGTGATAGTGGAAGATGGTCCCGCCGAACTCGACAGGAGCGAAATACTCTCGCTTTCCTCGAGACACAGCGTCAAAATTTCGCACTTGCATAACCGCCGAACCCCAGGGGCTTCCGGCGCATGGAATTCAGGCATAGACCACATTGCCCGGCACGCCCGAGAATCCCGGGACGTGTACGTGGCATTCCTCGACGATGACGATTACTGGACTCCGGATCACCTTGCCAACGGGCTAGAGGTCGCACTCGGTGGCGCCGAAATCATCGCCTCCGCATTCGTCAGGAGCAGCGAAGATGGAGGCGAAGTCATCATTGAGCCGCCAGACCTTCTGCTTGAGCACGAATTCAAAACCGGGAATCCAGGCATTCAAGCCAGCAACCTCATTGTTCGTCTAGATCGCCTGCTTCATGCGGGAATGTTCGACGAGTCCCTCTGCAGCTGCACCGATCGCGACATTCTGATAAGGCTGAGTCGTGTATCCGGAATACGCTACGGCACGACCTCCGCTGCAACAGCGCACCACGATGCCAGCCGTCATAGACTTCGGCTTTCAACACCAGGATCAGAAGCGCGCGAACGAGGGCTTTCTTCGTTTCACGCGAAGTACCTCCATGAGATGACAACGCGCGAAATTTCGGCATCAACGGAACGCGCCTTCAGACTGTTCGGCTGGTCACCTCCCGAGACCTCGCCACACGAACGCGAGGAGATCGACACCGGACCGGATATCCCCGATGAGATACACCTGATCGTCGGACTGATCTCGGATGGCTCTCGCGAGCGTTCACTGAAAGGGCTTTTCGATGACCTTTCAAAGCTTTCACATGGCCCCGGCTTCAAGGGACTGGAAGTCGTTGTCCTCGAAAACGGGGATAACAGTCCGAATTCAGCCGCCTTGGCAGCCTCCATAGCATTTGCCGCAACACACGGCCTCCGCGTCAGGCTGATTGAAACAGCCATGCGTGATGAATGCTTTGCAGAGGCGCTCGGAGCCGAAGCAGGGAGGAAGTGGGCGATAGCCCCCTCTCGCACGGCATTGCAAGCCTATCTTTACCATATCGCAAGGAACAGGGCGGATTCCGTCGTCTGGCTTCTGGACGACGACATGCGGATCGCCCCGCTTGTGGATTTGGGGAACGAGATCGTTCGCCACGAGCTTCCTCTCGCATGGCGACTGCAACAATTGCGAGAAGCAGGCGCAGACATTGCCATCTGTCCCTATACAGGTGCACCACCGTTACCGACCTTGAGTGCGCTACGCGTACAGATGGTAGATCTTGCGGCCACAATCAGGGCGCTGGCAAAGGAAAGTACTCAGACAGTGGCGCCGGACTTCAGGGAGCATAACCGGCGACTCCGGCAGGAACGTCGCGACTACTACTACGACTTGTCCCATATCGAAACCGACAGGCTTGAAACACCGTTCCTTTTCGAACGGGAGACGAATGGAGAATCTTGCAAACACATGATTGACCGGCTGATGGATCAGATCGAAGGGATACTCTCCGGGAGACAACTATTCAGGCCGCTGATAGCGAGATCAACGGAAATAAACAAATTTGCAATTCAAGAGAAAGGATGCTATCGCGGCGGAAACTGCTTTGTGTTCGACCTCGAAGCATTGGTCGACACCGACAATTCCGCTCCGGAAATCGGCGGACGTCCCACGCGAAGATCAGACATGATATGGGCACTCATTCAGCGTCACACCCATGGTCGCCGCGTCGTCACGGCATGCCTTCCCACCTACCATGCGAGGGAAGATGCCATTGAAGATCCTGAAAATGCGATCTCGGCCCTCGTAGACGACATCCGAGGGTACGCTATATATTCCGCCATGAGCGACGTTTTCACGGGAGCTTCTTCCGACCCGACGAAGCGCGCCATGAAGTATCTGGAAGAGCGAATTGCAGCGCTCAGGCTCTCGTTCCAGCGAATACATGCGCTTGCCGGAGAGGTGCGCAATCTTTCCTCTCACCCGATGCTCTTGCGGCATTCCGGCAAGCTGCTGGCAGTGATCGAACGCATTTCATCCACGACCGACGAAGAGACGTTTGAAAGGATAAGCTCCGCGTGCCGGCTGCTGACCCCGGAAGTCGTGAGGAAGTTCACCTCCGGAATCCTCACTCCAAACGAGACCAGTGCCGCAAGCAAGGTGAATCAGGACAAAATTCAAGGACACCTCAGAAAGGCACGCATAGAGAGTGCCAAGCGATGCCTCTTCCTCGGGCATCCTCGACTCCGACAGCATGCGGAATCAATCACCTCCCCTCGGATGCTCGGCATGGGAGAGGAGGGCGTTGTTTTCGAAGAAGGCGACAGGATCTACAAGATCTTCGACGGATGGGGCAAGACAGACGCAAAAAGCACCATACCCAGACTCGATCGGCTTTCACACCGGCTATCCGCAGCCGCCCCCCTTCCACCATTCGAATTAGTTCAGCTGGCAGGCACCGTATGGGCGCTCTCCTACCCCAGAAAAACGACAGCACCATACTCTGGTCAAATGGGTTTTGCACTGGTTCAAATGCTTTCTTCCCTGTGGCGAGCCGGGGTCGTCTGCTCGAATTTCCATCCAAAAAATATCCGTACCTTCGGCGATCAGCTTATTCTTGTCGATATCGGCAGAGATATCCTCTTGATCGAGGATGAACCCGATTTCATCAGCATCTTTGAATTGATGTGTCGGCGCGCATACCTGACATTTCGATGTTGGAACCGCAAAGGACTCGACGACATGATGCGCGAAGCAAAGGAGAGAACAGATCTGCCCGGCATGACGGGATATCCTGTCTTTTGGCTAGCTGTTCAGCACGCGGCCGGAATTGCGCCGAGCCCCGAGCCTGAACTCGATGCGATCACGCAGCTGGCACCACGCACCATCCTTGATTTCGGTTGCGGGAAGGGAAAACACGCCCGCCACTTGGCACAATGGGGCGCAAAGGTCGTGGCATATGACCCAGACCGGGCACTGCATCAAAGACTCAGGGCACAGCTTGAACCTGACGCACGCGTGGCCACGACACTACGCGATGCCTCTATAAATGACGGCCATGAACTCGTTCTCTGTCGACGAGTTCTTTGCCAACTCGATGCCGAGTCGGCTCGCGAATCTCTTGCGGAAATAAGATCACTTGTTTCCTTGCAAGGAAGTATTGTGCTTTCCCTCTGCCATCCCCTGCACGCACGCTCCATCAGAACGACGGAATGCGAGCCGATCACGGGATACAATCGATGTGAAGGCTCGCGGAATTCCTGGGGAAAACGGCATCGCAGTTCGAACAGAGTGCTGATAGAGTTCAGCCATCCAGAACGGACCATCAATCGGTGGATACGTCGCGAAGGACTCGAAGTCGTAGATCGCCGTGAACGAGAGGCGATCGATATCGACCGGATAGAGATCGGGCTCGACCTTCTCGTGCTGACCCTCAAGCCGAGCGAACGGGAGCCGACCACCCTTCTCATCAAGTGCTGCGCGATGGAAGCTGACCGTCTTCGGGATTGCGTGACACACCTCATCGAACAACTCGAGAAACCACACGCTTTCGATGAGGTCGTCCTTTCAATAGACTCGAGGACAGGAGGATTTCCACGCCAATACGCGCACCCAGACATGGATCTCCTCGTCCGCAACGCCATGAGCCTAGTCGACGACGGATGGATCGACCGGCTCATCCACGCCACACCCCATGAAGATGAAGCGAGACGACTAAACAGAGATTGGCTCGGCATCGACTCCGCATCATCGCATGCAAGCAATGGCGCCCCATTGCTTTCGGTCTTTTCCGCACTGGAAACCATCACAACCAGATGGGTCCTTCAGGTCGATCTCGATGTAATCATCGGTCGCACAGACTTTCGACATGACTACTTGGCCGACATGCAGTTTGCCGCCAAGTCCAACGCCGACACCGTCACTGTTTCGTTCAACATTGCGCAACGGCATAGCACACCCTATACCGCTGGCGCACCATGGCGCACGGAAGTCAGGGCGTGCCTACTAGACATCGATAAAATGAAGTCGATGTGCCCACTAACTCCTCACATGATCACGCCTCCAGCTTGGCATCGAGCGCTCGATGATGCGATCAAAAGGACCGGAGCTAAGTCGCTGCGCGGGGGAGATCATCGAACATTCTTCGTACATCCAGAAAATCACCACAAACGAGGAGACAAGAACACCTACTTCCATGCCGTTGATCGCATCGCTGGAGGCCACATCGCCAACACGCAATACGGAAAAGTTGATCTCTGCACGCCACCGGCGGCGTTCGAATTTGACTCCCGCACGGAGCGCTTCGTTTTCGTGGTGACGGGAAGAAACGTCCCCTTCCCGAGATTCAGGAGGTGCATAGACTCCATTCTCTCCCAGAAAGGAGATTGGGGCACCATCTTCATCGACGATGCATCGGACCCTGATCTTTTCAACGCTTACCGCTCATTTCTGGAACCACATAGCGAACACTTCACGCTCATCAGGAATCGCGAAAGACGCGGCCTTTTGGCGAACACAGCCGGAGCGATAAGGCTTCACCTCCATAACCCGGAGACGGTTGTCATCCTCCTGGACGGCGACGACTGCCTCATCGGAACCTCCGTACTCGAGATACTTGGGCAACACTATGCAAGGGGTGCGGATTTGACCGTAGGCACGATGCACAGATCCGACAAGGATGCCGACTACCCGGCAATCTTTGAACAAGCACGCCATCGACGTGGTGGCAATGTTTGGCAGCATTTGCGCACGTTCAAGAGATCGCTTTTCGACCGCATTTCAGATGATATGCTCAAAATCGACGGCGATTACGTCGAACTCGCCTCCGACTGGGCACTCATGCTTCCGCTCACCGAAATCGCAGCCAAACCCACGTGGATAAGGGACGTCATCTACTTCCACGAACCAAGCACGGATCGCGACGACGCATATCGATCGAAACGCGAAGAAGTCATTGCACGCCTTGTGAAGAAGCGAGGAATTTCTCCGGAATTCGCCCAATAAATCCGTGAGATGGAAACCTCGACAATACTAGACTCTGTTGCTCAGGTTCCGCGTCTGTCCTGCCCCACGGACGACAAACCGCTCGATCGTCAGCGACTCCGCGCCCATCGGGCCGTAGGCGTGCAGGCGGGTGGTGGAGATGCCGATCTCGGCGCCGAGGCCGAGTTCGCCGCCGTCGGAGAAGCGTGACGAGGCGTTGACCATCACCACCGCGCTGCACAGAGCATGGACGAAGCGCGCCGCGGCCGGGTCGTCGCGGGTGGCGATGACTTCGGTGTGATCCGAGCCGTGGCGGCGGATGTGGGCGATGGCGTCGTCGAGCGTGTCGACCACGCGCACGGCGAGTATGAGGTCGAGGAATTCCGCGTCCCAGTCGTCGTCGTGCACGGGCACGGCACCGGGCATGCACGCAAGCGCCCGCGGGTCGGCGCGCAGCTGCACGCCGCGCTCGGCCAGCATCGCCGCCGCCCGCGGCAGGAAGGCGTCGGCGACGTCCGCATGTACCAGCAGCGTCTCCAGCGCGTTGCACACGCCGGGACGCGACACCTTGCCGTCCAGCAGCAGGTCGAGCGCGAGGTCGAGGTCGGCCGCGGCATCGACGTAGAGATGGCAGACGCCCTTGTAGTGCTTGATCACCGGCACGCGCGCGTGCTCGGCGACGAAGCGGATCAGCCCCTCGCCGCCGCGCGGGATCGCGAGGTCGACGATGTCGTTGAGCTGCAGAAGTTCCAGCATCGTCTCGCGGCGCAGGTCGTCGACCAGCGTGATCGCCGCCGCCGGCACGCCATGCGCCTCCAGCGCGCGCTTGAGCGCACCGCCGATCGCGACATTCGAGCGCACCGCCTCCGAGCCGCCGCGCAGGATCACGCCGTTGCCGGCCTTCAGGCACAGCGCCGCGGCGTCGGCGGTGACGTTCGGTCGCGCCTCGTAGATCATCGCGATCACGCCCAGCGGCACGCGCACGCGTTCGATCGACAGTCCGTTCGGCCGCGTCTCGCGGCGCGTGACCATGCCGACCGGATCCGGCAGCGTCGCGACCTCGCGCACCGCGTTCGCGATCGTCGCCAACCGTGCGGGATCGAGCTTCAGCCGGTCCAGCATCGCACCGGCGATGCCCTTCGCTTCGGCCGCGCGCAGGTCTTCGGCATTCGCGGCGAGGATCACCGGCGCATCGGCATCGAGCGCATCAGCCATCGCGCGCAACAGCGCGTCCTTGGCCTCGGTGGACAGCGCCGCCACCGCCTGCGCCGCTTCGCGGCAGGCCAGCGCCTGCGCGCGGATCGTCGAATCGTTCATTCTGCGCGCTCCTTCTGCGGGGTGGCCAGCAGCGACAGGTCGTCGCGGTGGATGATGACGTCGCCGTAGTTGTAGCCGAGGATCGCTTCGATCTCCGGCGAACGCCGATGCACGATGCGGCGGATGTCCGCAGCGGAATACTGGGTCACGCCGCGCGCGATCGGCGTCGCGTCGGGCGCATCCGCGCGCAGGATCGACACGAGATCGCCGCGCCGGAATTCACCATACGCACCGGACACGCCGATCGGCAACAGCGACGCGCCTTTCTCGACCAGCGCCGTGGCAGCACCGGCGTCGACAAGGATCGCGGCATCAGGTTCGATCGGCGCATGCCGCAGCCAGTGTTTGCGCGCAGCGATGCGGCTGCGGCCGGCGACGAGTCGCGTACCGACGACGCGATTACCCGCCAGCGCACGCAGCGTCTCGGCACGCGTGCCGTTCATCAACACCGTGTCGATGCCTGCGGCAGCCGCACGCTGCGCCGCAACGATCTTCGTCCGCATCCCGCCCGTGCCCACGGCGCTGCCGGCGCCACCCGCCATCGCGAGGATGTCCTCGCCGATCTCGGTCACGGTCAGCACCGGGCGCGCATCGGTGTGCTTGCGCGGGTCGCGGTCGTAGAGGCCGTCGATGTCGGTGGCGATGAACAGCACGTCGGCATCAATCAGCGCGGCGACGATCGCGCCCAGTGTGTCGTTGTCGCCGAGCTTGAGTTCGTCGACCGAGACGGTGTCATTCTCGTTGACGATCGGCAGCGCACCGCAACGCAGGAGTTCCTGCAACGTCGCACGGGCATTGAGGTAACGGCGTCGGTTGCGCACGTCGTCGTGCGTCAGCAGCACCTGCGCGACGGGTCGCTCGAAGAAGCCCTGCCAGAACGCCATCAGCTTCGCCTGGCCGAGTGCGGCCAGCGCCTGGCGTTCGGCCATCGCGGCGCCGGGGCGCGGTGCGGCGTGCAGCATGCCGCGCCCGGCGGCGACCGCACCGGAGGACACGATCACGACCTCGCGGCCCTGCGCCTGCGCGTGGCGCACGAACGCGGCGAGATGTTCGGCGTTGCGCGGCGTGAGGCCGCCCTCGCCCGCCAGCAGGCTGCTGCCGACCTTCAGCACGGCGCGCTTCCATGCGGGCAAGGGTTCTTCGGTGAAGGCGGCGGGCGTGGTCATCGTGCTCTCACAGCGCGGCCAGTCGCGCCTTCAGCACGTCGAGCCGCAGCGCCGCGGCCGCACCGGGCGATGTGCGCGCGGCGAGGCTGGCATCGGGATCGCCCGCGGACCAGCGCGCGGGATCGGCGGCCTGTCTGTACGCGTCGCGGAACGGCACGCCCTGGCGCGCGAGGTCGACCGCGAGATCAGTCGCGTACATCGACGGATCGAGCGCGGCGCGCATCGCGTCGGTCTTCCATTCGAGGTTGCGCAGCAAGTCGGGCAGCAGTTCCAGCGCACCCAGGCCGCGGCCGAAGGCGTGGAAGATCGCGCCCTTGCTGAACTGCAGATCGCGGTGATAGCCGGACGGCAGCGACAACAGCTGTTCGATCTCGCTGCGCGCGGCGGCGACGCTGGCGTAGCTCGCGCGCATCAACTCGACGACATCGGGGTTGCGCTTGTTCGGCATCAGCGAACTGCCGGTGGTGTACTGCGCCGGCAGCGCGACGAACGCGAATTCGGCGCTGGTGAACAGGCTGAGATCCCACGCGAGCCGACGCAGGTCGAGCAGCGCCGAACCCAACGCTTCGACCGCGGCGATCTCGAACTTGCCGCGCGACAGCTGCGCGTAGGCCGCGGACAGTTGCAACCGGCCGAAACCGAGCGCTTCGGTCACGTGATCGCGATCGAGCGGCAGATTGACGCCGTAGCCGGCGGCGCTGCCCAGCGGATTCGCGTCGACCCAGGCCAGCGTGTCGCGCGCGCGCTGCGCATCGTCGATGAAGCCTTCGGCCCACGCCGCCCACCACATGCCCAGCGACGACACGACGGCGCGCTGCAGGTGGGTGTAGCCGGGCAGCGGCACCGACGCCTCGGCTTCGGCGCGTGCCAGCGCGACCTGCGCGCTCTCGACGCACAGCGCCTGCACCCGCGCGAGGCGATCCTTCAGCCACAGGCGCGTCGCGACCAGCACCTGGTCGTTGCGGCTGCGGCCGGTGTGGATCTTGCGGCCGGCGTCGCCAAGGCGATCGATCAGGCGCGCCTCGATCGCCGAATGGCCGTCCTCGAAGCGTTCGTCGAGCACGAAGTCGCCGTTGCGGAAATCCTCGGCGAGGTTGGTCAGTTCGACGTCGATGCCCGCGAGTTCGTCGGCGGCGAGGATGCCGATGCGCAGCAGGCCGTGCGCATGCGCACGGCTGGCCTCGATGTCGAACAGGAAGAACTCGCGATCGAGCACCACGTCCTCGCCGGCGAGGAAGCGCTGGATGCGCGCGTCGACCTGCACGCCGGGTTTCTGCCACAGGAGACCGCTCATGGGGTTGTCCTCCGAGGATGGATCATGCGGATCTGCCGAACACGCGGAACAAGAAAGCACCGTCATCCTCGCGCATGCGAGGACCCGAGCTCGATCGTTGGTCATGATTGGGTCCTCGCGTGCGCGAGGATGACGGTAGAGGGGGCGTGCGCAAAGCGGAAAACGCGTTCACGCCGGGATCCCCGCCATCTCGTCGAGCCCGAACGCGAGGTTGAGGTTCTGCAGCGCCTGCGTGGCCGCGCCCTTGAGGAGGTTGTCCTCGGTGGCGACGACGACGAGGCGGCGACCGTCGTCCGACAGCGCGAAGCCGCCGAGGTCGACGTGATGCTTCCCGGCGATCTCGCTCACCCACGGCGCGTCGTCGACCACGCGCACCAGCCGCTCGCCGGTATAAGCGTCACGGTAGCGCGCAAGGACGGCGTCGCGGGTCGTCGCCTCGCGCAGCGGCAGGTTCGCGGTGATGGTCAGACCGCGGAAATGCGGCGCGACGTGCGGGATGAACTCGACCGGATGGCCGAGGTGGCGCGTGACCTCGCGCTCGTGCACGTGACCGGTCAGCGCGTAGGGCATCAGATTGTCGCGCAACTTCTCCGGATCGTTCTTGTCCGACGGCGTGGTGCCCGCGCCGGAATAGCCGGACACGCCGAAGCACTGCACCGGGCCGGCGAGCAGGCCGCGCATCGGCGCCACCGCCAGTTGCATCGCGGTGGCGTAGCAGCCGGGATTGCTGATCCGGCGCTGACCACGGTACGCGCCGCGGGTGAGTTCGGGCAGGCCGTAGTACCACGTCTCGTCGAAGCGGTAGTCGGCGGAGAGATCCACGATGACCGGGTCGATGCCGGCCGCATCGAACGCTGCCACGCAGTCCGCGGCCTTGCCGTTGGGCAGCGCCAGCACCACCGCATCCGCGCCGAGCGTCGGCAGGTCCTCGTGCGACGGCGCGGTGTAGCGCAGCTCGCCGCCGACACCGTCATGGTGGTCGGCCACGCGCTCGCCCGCACGCTCGCGCGAGCTGACGAAGTGCAGGACGAAGCGCGGATGCGCGGCGATCAGGCGGATCAGTTCCGCGCCGACGTGGCCGCGGGCGCCGACGATGCCGACCCGGATCGGCGCGGCGTCAGTCATGGGGCTGGACATGCGAGGAGGCTTCCAGTTTCGCGCGCAGGTTCGCGGCGACCGCCGGCCACTCCGCGCGCAGGATCGAAAAGACGTGGGTGTCGCGCAGCGTGCCGTCGCGGTGGCGCATGTGCGCGCGGAGGATACCGTCGCGCTGCGCGCCGAGGCGCAGGATCGCCGCCTGCGAGCGCAGGTTCTCGTGACTGGTCTCGAGCGTCACCGATTCGCAGCCCAGCGTGTCGAAGGCGTGGCCGAGCAGCAACAGCTTGGCTTCGGTGTTGAGCGCGGTGCGCTGCACGCGCGCCGCATACCAGGTGTAGCCGATCTTCAGCCGCGGCACGCCGCAGTCGATGTCGTAGTAACGCGTGCTGCCGACGAGATCGCCGGCAGCATCGAACACCGCGAACGGCAGCGCATGGCCGGCGGCGCGCTGTGCGAGGGCCGCGGCGATGTAGGCCTCGGCCTCGCCGGCTTCGGGGCCCGGCACGCTGGTGAAACGCAGCGTCCACAGCGCGCCGTCGGCCGCGGCGGCGCGCAGCGCGTCGGCGTGATCCGCGCACAGCGGTGCCAGCCGCACGTGGCGACCAGTCAGCGTCGGCGTGGACCACGCGGCGCTCATGCGCGATCCACCAGCGTCGCGGGCCGCTCGCGGCAGTGCGCGAGGCAGGCGCGGATCGTCGTCATCGCCTCGCCTTCGGGATCGCCGAGGCCGTACCAGTAGGCGCGCCAGCGCGGCTGGCGGACGCTGCCGTCGGCTTCGGCGTCGTAGAAGGCGTTGACCTGGTTGCCGTGGCGCGAACGCCAGAACAGCCGCGGCTCGGCTTCGCGCATCAGCTGCCACACCGCGCGACCGAGGCCTTCGCCCTGCGCTTCGTCGAGTACCGCGAACTTGTCGAGGTACGGCACGCCGTTCTCCAGCGTCAGCACCACCGCGGCGCGGTAGTTCTCGCTGACCCAGGCGCGGTGCAGCGTCGTGCGCGTGAAGTAGTCGGACACCAGCGTGCGGCCGAACGCGGACTCGATCAGCGTGCGCAGACGATCGGTGTCGAGGTCGTCCCACGTGCGCGCTTCGAGCACGCGCTCGCCGCGGCGCACCAACGTGCCGGACCCCTTGTGCGTGAACAGTTCCTTCGCAAGTTCGTCCGGGCGCGTGATCGACACCGACGACGACAGCGGCAGCGCGTCCAGCAGCGACTTGATCTGCTCGATCTTCACGCGCATGCCGCCGTTGATCCACGGCTGCGCCATCAACGTGTCGTACTCGGTCGAGAGGTTGATCGAGTCGATGACGTTGCCTTCGCCGTCGAGCAGGCCGCCGGTGCCGGTGAGGAACACGATCTTGTACGGCTGCAGCTTCTGTACCAGTTCGTTCGCGGCGAAGTCGGCGTTGACGTTGAGGATCTGGCCGCCCGCGGTTTCGCCGAGGCTGGCGATCACCGGGATCGAGCCGGCCTGCAGGCTGGCGTGGATCGGCGCGAGATCGACGCGCTTCACCTCGCCGACCAGGCCGTAGGTGTCGCGGTCGAGATAATCGGCCTCGAACACGCCGCTGACGATCGACGTCGCGCGCGCGTCGCGCGCCTGCAGCGCCTCGACCAGCTTGAGGTTCTGCACGTGGAAGACCTTGCGCACGATCGCCAGTGCCTCGGGCGAGGTCACGCGCAGGCCGTTGACGGTGTGCTTCTCGATGCCCGCGGCCGACAGCGTCTCGTCCAACTGCGGACCGGCGCCGTGGATCACGATCGGCGTCAGGCCCACGTCCTGCAGGAACGCGAGCGACGACGTCAGCGCATCGAGATCGTCGCGCAGCACCGCGCCGCCGACCTTCACCACCGCGAAGCGCGCGGCATCCAGCTGCGAGAAGCGCTTGAGGTACTGCGAGATTTCCTTGGCGCCGGCCATGCTGGAGAGCAGACGCACGATGGTCTGCCGGGTCTGGGGGTCGTGGACCCCGGATTCGGGCAACAGGTTCATGCCGCTTGACTACCGGAAAGGATACGGACGATCGACGCGGTGTAGCGCTCGAGATCATCGAGCGCGACCCATTCGTCGGCGGTGTGGGCCTGGGCGATGTCGCCCGGGCCGTAGACGATCGCGTTCATGCCGGCGGCCGAGAACAGCGAGGCCTCGGTCCAGAAATCGACGGCGTTGCCGATCGGCAGGCCGAGGTCGTCGGCGAGGTCGCGCGCGGCGAGGCGGCGATTCTCCGCCTCGGCCACGTCGCCCGCAGGCAGCGACGGCCCGCGGAAGGTTTCCTGGTAACGCTCCAGCGTGCCCGGCGCGGCGCAGGCGCCGAAGCGCACGTGCAGGTCGTCGATGCCGTGCGACGGCAGCGGCCGGAAGCCGAAGCGCACCTCGGCGCTGGGCGCGATGACGTTCGCCTTGATGCCGCCCTCGACCTTGCCGATGTTGAAGCGCAGGCCGGTGAGCCCGCCGAAGCGGCGGTGCGCTTCGCCTTCGACCAAATCGAGCGCCTTCGCGCCCCAGCGCATCGCGTGGTGCAGCGCGTTGCTCTGCATCGCGTTGGCGCCGGAGGCATGGCCGGCGGCGCCGCGGAACTTCAGCAGCACCGAACTGATGCCGCGATGCGCGAGTACCGCCTCGCAGCGCGTGGGCTCGGCGACGATGGCGTCGCGAAAGGGATGACCAGCGGCGAGGAACGCGGCGATGCAGCGCGCGTCGTTCGCTTCCTCGTCGGTGGTGAACAGGAACGCGGCATCGCCTTGCGTGCGACGCGCGGCGACGATCAGGCCCGCGGCGGCACCCTTGATGTCGCAGGCACCGAGGCCGATCGCGCGGTCGCCGGTCACGCGCAGCCGCAGCGGGTCCGCGGTCCACGCCTCGGACGAGGGCACGGTGTCGAGGTGCACGTTGAACACCCGCGTCGGCTTGCCGCGCACCGCCAGCAGCGACACCGCGCCGTCGCCGTGGTCGGTGACGGTGCAGTCGAAGCCGGGCAACTGCGCGCGCAGGTAGCCGAAGATGCCGCCCGCCGGCACGATCGCGCGCGGCGGATTGCGGGTGTCGAACGCGACCAGGGCCGCGAGGTGCTTGAGGATCTCGTCGCGCATGTCGGTCGTCGCGGTCGCGCTCATTGCGCGCCGTTGACTTCGGCCCAGAGCGTGCTGCTCATGCCGAACAGCTTGATGAAGCCCTCGGCTTCCTCCACGCCCCAGTCCGCCGACTGCGCGTAGGTCGCGCCCTTGGCGTTGAGGATGTGCGGCGAACGCACGGCCACCGCATCGACGCGGCCGCCGCGGGTCTCCAGCACCACCTCGCCGTTGACCTGGCGCTGCGACGAGGCGAGGAAGGCTTCGAGGTCGGTCTTCAGCGGATCGTGCCAGAAGCCCTCGTACACCAGTTCCACCCACTTGCGCGCGACATCGGGCTTGTAGCGGTTCTGCTGCTTGGTCAGCACCGCTTCCTCCAGCGCGCGGTGCGCGGTCAGCAGCGCGACCAGGCCCGGCGCTTCGTACACGATGCGGCCCTTGAGCCCGATCGTGGTGTCGCCGGTATACATCCCGCGGCCCACGCCGTAGGGCGCGAACATCGTGTTGAGCCGCGCCAGCAGTCGCGCGCCGGCCATCGCGTTGCCGTCGATCGCCACCGCCTCGCCTTCGACGAAGCGCAGGGTCACGTGCAGCACCTCGTCCGGCCAGTTGCGGCGCGGTGCGCACCAGCCGCGCGCGCCGTCGCCGGGCGCTTCCCACTTGTCGATCTCGCCGCCGGACAACGTCACGCCCAACAGGTTCTCGTTGATGGTGTAGGCCTTCTGCTTGGCGCGCACGCCGAAGCCGCGCTCTTCGAGGTATTTCTGCTCGTAGGCGCGGGTCTGCGTGTGTTCCTTCTGGATTTCGCGGATCGGCGCGACGATGCGGAAATCGCCGCTGGCCTTCACGGCCAGGTCGAAACGCACCTGGTCGTTGCCCATGCCGGTACAGCCATGCGCGATCGCGTTCGTGCCCAGCTCGCGCGCCCGCGCGAGGCTGGCGTCGACGATCAGGTAACGGTCCGAGACCAGCAGCGGGTACTGGCCCTGGTAGGCCTCGCCGGCGCGCACGAACGGCTTGACGAAGCCGTCCCACAGCGCGGGGCCGCCGTCGACGGTGACGTGCGAGGCGACGCCGAGTTCGTGCGCGCGCGCCTCGATGTAGGCGCGCTCTTCGGCATCGACGCCGCCGGTGTCGGCGAACACGGTGTGGACGTTCCAGCCGCGCTCCTTGAGATAGGGCACGCAGAAGCTGGTGTCGAGGCCGCCGGAGAAGGCGAGGACGATGTCTTGGCTGGCGGACGCTTGGGTCGAAGCGGTCATTGCGTGGGGTCTCTTGTTGCCCCCTCCCCCGACGTGCGGGGGAGGGTTGGGGTGGGGGCGGGTCGATAAAGTCATCGGAAGGAGGCTTCGCCCCCATCCCGGCCTTCCCCCGCGAGCGGGGGAAGGAGACAACCATCACTGGTGCGCGAGCGCGGCCATCACCGCCTTCTGCACGTGCAGGCGGTTCTCGGCTTCGTCCACGGCGATGCAGTACGGCGCGTCCATCACCGCGTCGGTGGCCTTCACGTTGCGGCGCAGCGGCAGGCAGTGCGAGAACACGGCGTCGTGGGTCAGCGCCATCTTGCGTTCGTCGACCATGAAGTGCTTGAACTGGTCGCGGATGGGCTTCTCGGGCGCCCAGTTGCCGAAGTACGGCAACGCGCCCCAGCTCTTGGCATAGACCACGTCGGCGCCGGCGTAGGCGCTGTCGGTGTCGTGGCTGATGGTCAGCGAGCCGCCGCTCTCGGCGACGTTCTGCTCGGCCCAGCCCATGTAGCGTTCGTCGAGCACGTACTCCGGCGTGGGGCACAGCAGGGTCACGTCCATGCCCAGGCGGGTGGCGATGGTCAGCGCGGAATTCGCGACCGCGGTGTTCAGGGGCTTCGGATGGTAGGTCCAGGTCAGGACGTACTTCTTGCCGCGCAGGTCGTGGGTGCCGAAATGTTCCTGCAGCGCCAGCGCATGCGCCAGTTCCTGGCAGGGATGGGTGATCGTCTCCATGTTGATGACCGGCACCGTCGCGTACTTCGCGAACGACTTGAGCACGCGGTCTTCGCGGTCGATCGACCAGTCGACGAACTTCGGGAAGGCGCGCACGCCGATCAGGTCGACATAGCGGCTGAGCACCTTCGCGACCTCGGCGATGTGCTCCTCGGTGTCGCCGTCCATCACCGTGCCGAGGTCGAACTCGATCGGCCACGCATCCTTGCCCGGGGCCAGCACCACGGCATGGCCGCCGAGGTGGAACGCGCCCAGCTCGAAGCTGGTGCGGGTGCGCATCGACGGGTTGAAGAACACCAGCGCGATCGACTTGCCCTTGAGCTGGTCGCCCAGGCGGTTGCGCTTGAACAGCGCGGCCTGCGTGAGCACGGCATCGAGTTCGTCGCGGCTCCAGTCCTGGGTGTTCAGGAAATGCTTCATGGCGGGTCTCGGGAGAGGGATGTGGGGAATGGCGCGTGGAAAAACGAAAAGGCCCGGCGGGGAGCCGGGCCTTTCCTGGAAACTTGTGTCGTTGCGTAGGGACGACGTTCCGGATTACCCAGCGTGGATGTGGGGTTCCGGTCGGCGCGCGCGCGAGGTCATGCCGGAGGCCATCCGGGCGCTGCTCGTCGAGAGGGGCTGGGCGTGCGTCATGGGGGCGCATGCTCGCACGCGTGGCGCACGCGTGCAAGGGCGAAATCGGGGTTTTGGCTGCAACAAGCGAGGATTTCCGCCCCCTTTCCGACCAAGGTCGGAGGGACCGCCGGCGCGTTGCCGGCGGCTGCGCCGGGACCCCCGGGCTCAGCGGCGCTCGCCGGGCGGGATGTCGGGGGTGATCGAGATCCTGATCCGCAGGCGCTTGCCGGGGTCGACCGGCAGGCGGGAGCGGTATTTCACGCCGCGGTGGATGTAGTCGACGTCGTAGGCCACCGGTCGCTGGAATTCGCGGGTCACCCGCACCGGCCGGCAGTTGCGGTTGGTCGGGGCCACGCCGGTCGCTTCCGCCGGGTGGTCGCAGCGCTGCTCGACCGCCTGGGCGCGCAGGGTCTGGTAGACCGGCTCGACCTGCAGCACCTGCGCGTACTCGGTGCGAACGTTCGGCGAAATGCCCGCATCCTGCGCGCGCGCCGGCATGGCGGCGGTCAGGCAGGGAAGGAGGCCGAGGAAGAAGGCGACGGGATGGGGACGCATGGGACCGCCGAGTGTAGGCGGCCGGGCGATGCGCTGGCTGAATCGCGGCTGTCGTGACGTGTGCGGGACGGCTAGAATCGTGATGCCTTCCATGGATGACCCCCACATGTCCCTGCAGCTCTACAACAGCCTGACCCGCCGGGTCGAGGCCTTCGAACCCCGCGACCCCGCTTCCGGGCCGACGATGTACGTCTGCGGACCCACCGTCTACAACTACGTGCACATCGGCAACGCGCGCGGCCCGGTGGTGTTCGGCGTGCTCGCCGCCCTGCTCCGCCGCCGCTACGGCAAGCTGCGTTATGCCCGCAACATCACCGACGTCGACGACAAGATCAACGCCGCGGCAAGGGAACTGGAAGTTCCGATCTCGGTGATCACCGACAAGTTCGCCGCCGCCTACCGCGAGGACATGGCCGCGCTGGGCGTGTCCGGCGACTTCGCCCCGGACATCGAACCGGCCGCGACCGCGCACATCCCGCACATGATCGCGATGATCCAGCGCCTGATCGACAACGGCCACGCCTACGCCGCCGAGGGCCACGTGCTGTTCGCGGTCGACAGCTTCCCCGAGTACGGCAAGCTCTCGCGCCGCGACACCGACGAAATGCTGGCCGGCGCCCGCGTCGAAGTGGCGCCGTACAAGCGCAACGCCGGCGACTTCGTGCTGTGGAAGCCCTCCACCGAAGACATGCCGGGCTGGGATTCGCCCTGGAGCCGCGGCCGCCCGGGCTGGCACATCGAGTGCTCGGCGATGGCCGAGGCCCACCTGGGCGAGACCATCGACCTGCACGCCGGCGGCAACGACCTGATGTTCCCGCACCACGAGAACGAGGTCGCGCAGAGCGAGTGCGCGCACAAGCACGGCGAGACTCACGCGACGTTCGCGCGCTGGTGGCTGCACAACGGCATGCTGAACTTCGGCGGCGCCAAGATGGCGAAGTCGGTCGGCAACATCAAGCGCGTGCACGACCTGGTGCAGGAATATCCGCCGGAAGCGCTGCGCTATGCGCTGCTGTCGGCGCACTACCGCCAGCCGCTGGAATGGTCGGACGCGCTGATCGAGCAGTCGATCAAGACCGTCGAACGCCTGTACGGCACGCTGCGCGACCTCGCCGACGTCGAGGCGGCGGCGGCGATTCCCGACGGCGTCGAAGCCATGCTGTCCGACGACCTCAACACGCCGCAGGTGCTGGCCGAGATCGCCCGCATCGCCGGCGAGGCACGCAAGGCAACGGACGCGGGCGAACGCGCGCGCCTGAAGTCGGAACTGCTGGGCGCCGGCCTCGCCGTCGGCCTGCTGCAGCAGGCGCCCGAGGCGTGGTTCGCCCGCGGCGCGTCCGGCGACGACGACGCGCGCATCCAGGCGCTGGTCGACGAACGCAACGACGCGAAGAAGGCCCGCGACTTCGCCCGCGCCGACGCCATCCGCAAGCAGCTCGCCGACGAAGGCATCCTGCTGGAAGACACGCCGCAGGGCGTGCGCTGGAAGCGCGGCTGACGCCATTGCCTTCTCCCCGCGGGGGAAAGTGACGCGCAGCGCCGGACGAGGGTGCAGGATGCACGATGCCGATCCGGCATCGCGGCGACACCGGCCCTCTCCCCTGCCCCTCTCCCGACGGGAGAGGGGACAACATGCAAGAAAGGCATGCTGCTGGAAGAAACGCCGCAGGGTGTCAGATGGAAGCGGGCCTGGAATCACTCGCCGACGACGGATCCAGACCCGAAGGGCGACGCGCAGGAGGCGCGTCGTTTTCCGACCGAGCCATGGAGGGCGAGTCGGAAAATCCCGACTGCGGATCCGCCAACGGGTTCGCTTCGTCGGGGAAAGCGCTTTTCTTTGGTTCGTTTCTTTGACTCGCGCCATGCGCTCGCCCCTTCGGGGTCGGCTTCGCCGTTCGGGCATGCTTCGCACGCATCGTGGGCCAGCAAAAGAAATGAACCCGGCCGCGCAGCGGACGGAACGCTCTAGCTCCAGGGACGACGTCCGTCGCGGCTTCCGCCGCTCCTACAATAGCCCGCGATGACCACCTTCCCCCTCGAACCCACCGCCAGCGACGCCCAGGACGCCATCCGCGACGAGTTCGCGTTCTTCGGCGACTGGTCCGAGCGCTACCAGTACCTGATCGACCTCGGCCGCAAGCTGCCGCCGATGGACGATGCGCTGAAGACCGACGCGCACCGCCTGCACGGCTGCCAGTCGATGGTGTGGATCGTCGCCGACGGCGACGCGGCGCGGCTGGACTTCACCGCCGCCAGCGACTCGGCGATCGTCTCCGGCCTGATCTTCCTCGCCCTGCGCGTGTATGCCGGCCGCAGCGCGGAGGAGATCCTCGCCACCGAGACGCGCTACATCGCCGACATCGGGCTGGCGAAGCATCTCTCGCCGACGCGCAACAACGGCCTGGCCGCGCTGCTGGCGTTCATCAAGGCCCGCGCGCAGGCCGCCCGCGACGCGGCGCACTGACCGCGCCGCGATGGAAACCACCGACGCCGAGACCGCCGACCCCGCGCCCGCATCGGGTTCGCCATCCTCGGGTTCGCCGCTGCGCAGCCGCGCGTTCGTCGCGCTGATGGCGTACCGGCTGTTCACGATCCTCTCGTACCAGATCGTGGCGGTGACCGTCGGCTGGCACATCTACGAACTCACCCGCGACCCGTGGAAGCTGGGCCTCGTCGGCCTGGCCGAGGTGCTGCCGTTCTTCGCGGTGGCGCCGTTCGCGGGCCATCTGGTCGACCACCTGCCGAAGCGGCGGCTGGGCATCGTCGCCTGCCTCGGGCTGGCGATCACGCCGGCGCTGCTGCTCGCGATCGCGCAGGGCTGGCTCTCGGGCGGCGCGCCGCATGCACAGGCGTGGATGATCTACGCCGCGATCGTGTTCACCGGCGCGGTGCGCTCGTTCCTCGGGCCGGTCTACAACACGCTGTTCGCCCGCGC
Source organism: Lysobacter sp. DMC97 (assembly GCF_056313745.1). Taxonomy (NCBI): domain Bacteria; kingdom Pseudomonadati; phylum Pseudomonadota; class Gammaproteobacteria; order Lysobacterales; family Lysobacteraceae; genus Lysobacter; species Lysobacter sp. DMC97. Next base: position 249,487 of record NZ_JBQUZR010000005.1, read on the forward strand.
CCTGCCCCGCGACCGCTTCACCCGCGGGTCGAGCATCGGCGCGGTGGTGTTCCAGGCGGCGCTGGTGCTGGGCCCGGCGATCGGCGGCGTGCTGATCGGCGTGGCCGGCAAGTCCGTCGCCTACGCCACCGGCATCGCGGTCGCGCTGGCGGCCGCGGGCGCGCTGGTCGCGCTGCGCGTGAGCGAACCGCCGCCGGCCGAGGCCCGCGGCCCGGTGTTCGCCAGCATCGCCGAGGGCCTGCGCTTCGTGTTCTCGCAGCAGGTGATGCTGGGCGCGATGGCGCTGGACATGTTCTCGGTGCTGCTGGGCGGCGCGGTGTCGATGCTGCCGGCTTTCATCAAGGACGTGCTGCACGCCGGCCCGGACGCGCTGGGCTTCCTGCGCGCGGCGCCGGCGCTGGGCTCGGTCTGCGTGGCGCTGTGGCTGGCGCGGCATCCGCTGGAACGCAACGCCGGGCGCATCCTGCTGCTGGCGGTGGCCGGGTTCGGCATCTGCACGATCGCCTTCGCGCTGTCGCGCCACCTGCTGCTGTCGTTCGCGATCCTGCTGGCCTACGGCGTCTGCGACGGCATCTCGGTGGTGATGCGCTCGACCATCCTGCAACTGGTGACGCCCGACCACATGCGCGGCCGGGTATCGTCGATCAACAGCATCTTCATCAGCTCGTCGAACGAACTCGGCGCGTTCTACGACGGTGTCATGGCGCGGGCGTTCGGGCTGATCCACGCCGTCGTCATCGGCGGCTGCGTCACCCTGGGCGTGGTCGGCATCACCGCTTGGCGGGCGCCGAAGCTGCGCGACCTCGACCTGCGCGACCTGCATTGACCCTGCCCGCGCGCCGGCCGCAGGGCCGGGGCGGCGGGGTGACACGCTCGATGTAACCGTTTACATTCGACGACTCCGCCGGTCCGGAGTCGTCCGCATGTCGCATCCCGATGCCCGCAGGCCCGCGTCCGCGCCACGCCGCCATCGCCTCGCCCCGCCCCTGCTGGCCGCCGCGCTGACGATGCTCGCCGGTGCCGCCGGCGCGACAACACCCGCCGCGGGCGAGGACGCCTTCGTAGACGCCCTCCTCGCCCGGATGACGCTGGAGGAGAAGCTGGGCCAGCTCAACCAGCCACCCGGCCCCGACAACCGCACCGGCCCGGAGGCCGAGGCCGCCGGGCTGGACGCCATCCGCCGCGGCGAGGTCGGGTCGATCCTCGGCATGCAGGGCGTGGCGCGCACCTGCCGGCTGCAGCGGATCGCGGTGGAGGACTCGCGGCTGCACATCCCGATGCTGTTCGCCTACGACGTGATCCACGGCTTCCGCACGATCTTCCCGGTGCCGCTGGGCGAGGCCGCGAGCTTCGACCCGGCCGAGGCCGAACGCAGTGCCCGGATCGCCGCCACCGAGGCCGCCGCGCACGGCGTGCACTGGACGTTCGCGCCGATGGTGGACATCGGCCGCGACGCGCGCTGGGGTCGGGTGGTCGAGGGCGCGGGCGAGGACCCGTACCTCGGCGCGGCATTCGCCGCGGCGCGGGTGCGCGGCTTCCAGGGCCGCGACCTGGCCGCCGACGACACCGTGCTGGCCACCGCCAAGCACTTCGTGGCCTACGGCGCCGCCGAGGCCGGCCGCGACTACAACACCGTCGACATCTCCGAACGCACGCTGCGCGAGGTCTACCTGCCGCCGTTCCGGGCCGCGGTGGACGCCGGCGCGGGCGCGGTGATGGCGTCCTTCAACGAACTCTCCGGCGTGCCCATGCACGCCAACGGCGCGCTGATCGACGGCGTGCTGCGCCGCGAATGGAGCTTCGACGGCGTCGTCGTCAGCGACTACACCGGGGTGATGGAACTGATGCGCCACGGCGTCGCCGCCGATCGCGCCGCCGCCGGCCGCCTCGGGCTGGCCGCCGGCGTCGACGTGGACATGGTCAGCGATCTCTACCGTCGCGACCTGCCCGCCGAGGTCCGCGCCGGGCGCGTGCCGGAGGCGACCGTCGACGCCGCGGTGCGCCGCGTGCTGCGCGCGAAGTACCGGCTGGGCCTGTTCGACGACCCCTACCGCTACTGCGACGAGGCCCGCGAGCGCGCCCGCACGCTGACGCCCGCGCACCGCCGCGCGGCGCGCGAGATCGCACGCGAGACGCTGGTGCTGCTGAAGAACGACGGTGGCGTGCTGCCGCTGGCGAAGGACCTGCGCACGCTGGCGGTGATCGGCCCGCTGGCCGACGACCGCCGCGACATGCTCGGCAACTGGGCCGCGGAAGGCCGCGCCGAGGACGCGATCACCCCGCTGGCCGGCATCCGCGCCGCGGTCTCGCCGCGCACGCAGGTGCTGTACGCGCGCGGCAGCGACATCCGCGGCGACGACACCTCGGGCTTCGCCGAGGCCGCGCGCATCGCGGCGCAGGCCGACGCGGTGCTGCTGTTCGTCGGCGAAAGCGAGGACATGAGCGCCGAAGCCAACAGCCGCACGTCGCTGGACCTGCCCGGCGTGCAGCCGCAACTGGTGGCCGCGGTGCGCGCCACCGGCAAGCCGGTCGTCGCGGTGCTGTTCAACGGCCGGCCGCTGGCGATCGAGCCGCTGCAGCGCGACGCGGCGGCGATCCTCGAAGCCTGGTTCCCGGGCGTGGAAGGCGGCCACGCCATCGCCGACGTGCTGTTCGGCGACGTGAATCCGTCGGCGCGGCTGCCGATCACCTTCCCGCGCAACGTCGGCCAGGTGCCGATCCACTACGCGCACAAGAACACCGGCCGCCCGCCCAGCGCCGCCGACCACTACACCTCGAAGTACATCGATGCGCCGTGGACGCCGCTGTATGCGTTCGGCCACGGCCTGAGCTACACCACGTTCCGCTACGACGGCCTGCGCGTCGCGACGCCCGTGCTCGCCGCCGGCGAGACGCAGCGCGTCGAGGTGACGGTGACGAACACCGGCGCGCGCGAGGGCGACGAAGTGGTGCAGCTGTACCTGCGCGACGACGTCGCCAGCGTCACCCGGCCGGTGCGTGCGCTGCGCGGCTTCCGGCGCGTCCACCTGCGGCCCGGCGAACGTCGCGATGTCGCCTTCGAGTTGACCCTCGACGACCTGGCGTTTTACGGACCCGACCTGCGGCGCATCGCCGAACCCGGCACGTTCACGGTGTTCGTCGGCGGCAGTTCGGAAGCCACGCTGGAAGCGTCGTTCGCCCTGGGCGGCAACGCGCCCGTGCCGGTGCCCGGCACCTCGTCGCGCTGAGCGGGCCGGACACGCAAGGTGACGGCACGAAAAAGCCCCGCCGGAGCGGGGCTTTTCGTGGAGGCGTCGCAGACGGGACTCAGTCGCCCTGCTGCTTCTGCAGGTGTTCCCAGCGTTCCTGCTCGTCGATGGTGCGCTCGGCGGTGAGGCGGGCCTCCAGCCGGTGCAGGCCGATCTCCTCGCCCGAGTCGACGCTGTAGCCGTATTCGCCGGAGTCCACGCGCTTGAGCGTGCTGTCGATCTTGCCGATGAGCTTGCGGTAGCGGTCGCGGGTGCGCAGTTCCAGCGAATTCTCGGTCTCGCGGGTGGCGCGCTCGGCGTCGTCGCCGACGTCGCGCACTTCGTCCTTGAGGTTCTCGATGGTCTGCTTCGATTCCTCGATCAGCTCGGCGCGCCACTGCAGCAGGCGCTGGCGGAAGTACTCGAGCTGCAGCGGGCTCATGTACTCCTCTTCCGGCGACGGCTTGTAGCCGGCGGGCAGGATCGGGCGACCGGTGGCCTCGTCGACCTTGTACGGCACGACCTTCACCTGGTGCTTCGGCGCGGGCGAGGGCGAGCGCGAGGTCACCGCCACCGCGACCTTGCCGGCCGCCGGACGCGGGGTCACGGCAGGGGCGGAGGCCTTGGGCGCAGCGGTCTGGGTCGGCTGCGGAGCCGGCGCCGCCGGCTTCGACGACTTGGGCTGCGCGGCCGGCGGCGCGGGCGGGGTGGCCGGCGGCGGGGCCGACGACTTCACCGGCTTGGACGCCGACGCCTTGGCGGCGGGCGCCTTGGTCTTGGCGGGCACGGCGGCCTTGGCAGCGGGCGCGGGCTTCGCGGGGGCCTTCGCCGCCGGCTTGGCGGCCGGCTTCGGCGCGGGCTTGGCCGGCGCCGGCTTCGCGGCGGCCGGCTTCACGGGCGCCTTGGCAGCGGGCTTGGCGACGGCCTTCTTCGCCGCCGGCTTGGCGGCGGGCTTGGCAGCCGGCTTCGCCGCCTTCTTGGCAGCGGGCTTGGCCGCCGGTTTCGCGGCGGACTTGGTGGCGGCCTTCTTCGCGGGTTGCTTCGCGGCCTTGGCGGCCTTCTTCGCGGTTTTTTTCACTGCCACGTCGCGGAATCCTCTGAACTTCCCTTGAGGCGGGAAAGCGGGCTGTTATACCCTGCAAAGACGGCAGCGGCAACCTCGCATCCGGTTGCGTCCGCAGCCTGCAAACCCACGCCGGACCGGACTTCCTTGATCGACCGCCTGCTGATCGCCGCGCTCCGCTTCTACAAACGCTGGGTCAGCCCGCTGCTGGGGCAACGCTGCCGCTTCGTCCCCACCTGTTCCGAATATTCGATGGAGGCGATCGGTCGCTTCGGCGCCCTGAAGGGCAGCTGGCTGACCGTTCGTCGGCTGTCCCGCTGCCACCCGCTGTGCCCCGGCGGCCACGATCCCGTGCCGCCCGCGCCGCCCCGCTCCGGATGATCCCCCCATGACCGAGCCCGCCCCCACCCTCATCGTCAACGCCCGCCTGGTCAACGAGGGCCGCGAGACCGACGGCGACCTGCGCCTGGCCGGCGGCCGGATCGAAGCCATCGGTACCGGGCTGGTCGCACGCCCCGGCGAGACCGTGATCGACGCCGCCGGCCGTCGGCTGATGCCCGGCATGATCGACGACCAGGTCCACTTCCGCGAACCCGGCCTGACCCACAAGGGCGACCTCGCGACCGAGTCGGCCGCGGCCGTGGCCGGCGGCATCACGAGCTTCATGGACATGCCCAACACCAGCCCGCCGACGCTGGACAGCGCGGCGCTGGAGGCCAAGTACGCGGCGGCCGCCGGTCGCGCCCGCGGCAACTACGGCTTCTACATGGGCACCAGCACCGGCAACATCGACGCGATCCGCGCGCTGGACCCGAAGGCGGCGCCGGGCGTGAAGATCTTCATGGGCGCCTCCACCGGCAACATGCTGGTGGACGATCCGGTGATCCTCGACGCGGTGTTCCGCGACGCGCCCACGCCGATCATCACCCACTGCGAGGACACGCCGACGATCGACGCGCTGCTGGCCGAATACCGCCAGCGCTACGGCGACGACATCCCGGTGGAATGCCATCCGGACATCCGCTCGCGCGAGGCCTGCATCAAGTCGACGCGGCTCGCGCTGGAACTGGCGCGCAGCCACGACAGCCGGCTGCACGTGCTGCACATCTCCACCGCCGACGAACTGGCGCTGTTCGAGCGCGGCCCGCTGATCCGCGCCGACGGCAGCCGCAAGCGCATCACCGCCGAGACCTGCATCCACTTCCTGCGCTTCGATCGCGCCGACTACGCGACCCGCGGCAACTTCATCAAATGCAATCCGGCGATCAAGGACGCGAGCGACCGCATCGCGCTGACCGCGGCGCTGGCGGACGACGTGATCGACGTGCTCGCCACCGACCACGCGCCGCACACGCTGGAAGAAAAGCAGTCGCCCTACCTGCGCGCGCCCAGCGGCCTGCCGCTGGTGCAGTTCGCGCTGGTGGCCGCGCTGGAATGCGTGCACGAAGGCGCGCTCACCGCCGCGCAGGTCGTGCAGAAGTTCGCGCATGCCCCGGCGCAGTTGTTCGACGTGAAGGACCGCGGCTTCCTGCGCGAAGGCTACGCCGCCGATCTCGTGCTGGTCGAGGACGTGCCGTTCACCGTCGAACGCGCGCAGGTGCTGTCGAAGTGCGGCTGGTCGCCGTTCGAGGGCACGACCTTCCGTTCGCGCGTCGCCTCGACCTGGGTCAACGGCCATCTCGCCTGGGACGGCCGGCAGCTCGTGGGCGCGCCGCAGGGCCGTCGACTGGCGTTCGATCGATGATCCGCCGCGTGACCTTCCGCATCGCGACCATCACGCTGATGCTCGCGCTCGGCGCCTGCGGCACCGCGCCCGTGCGCACGCCCGCTCCGCCGCCCGTGGCCGTGTCCGCGGAAGCGCGCACGACACTGCCCGCCAGCGTGCAGCAGGGTTCGCTGGTGATCGGCCGCACCCGCGCGGATGCGCAGGTCGAGTACGCCGGCCGCCGCGTGCGCGTGGCGCCCGACGGCGTGTTCGCGTTCGGCGTGGGCCGCGACGCCGCCGGCCCGCTGGTCGTGCGCATCGCCTTCGCCGACGGCGCGGCCGCCGAGCACCGCATCGCGGTGACGCCGCGCGACTGGCCGATCGAACAGATCGACGGCGTGCCGCCGGACACGGTGAATCCGCCGCCCGACATCGCCGCGCGCATCGAACGCGAGCAGGCGTCGGTCGCCGCCGCGCGCACCCGCGACGACGCGCGGGAAGACTTCACGCAGACGTTCATGTGGCCCGTGGAAGGCCGCATCAGCGGCCGCTTCGGCAACCAGCGCGTCTACAACGGCACGCCGAAAGCGCCGCACTCGGGCATGGACATCGCCGCCGCGCAGGGCACGCCGGTGAAGGCGCCCGCCGCCGGCATCGTCACCTTCGCCGCACCGTCGCTGTACCTCACCGGCGGCACCGTGGTGATCGACCACGGCGCCGGCGTCAGCTCCAACTTCCTGCATCTCTCGCGCATCGACGTGCAGGTCGGCGACCGCGTCGAACAGGGCCAGGTCTTCGCCGCCGTCGGCGCCACCGGCCGCGCAACCGGCCCGCACCTGCATTGGGGCATGAACTGGTTCGATGTGCGGATCGATCCGCTGCTGGTGCTGCCGGCGGCGAAGTAAGGCCTGCTTCGCGATCCCGCACGGCTCTGCATCGCGCACGGCACGTCCCACACGCCGTCATCCTCGCGCATGCGAGGACCCAAGCCTGATCATCGCTGGAAGCAGGGTCCTCGCTTGCGCGAGGATGACGGATTTCTTGTCGATGCAGCGCCGATTCGGCGCCCTGGCATCGGCGCGTCGAAAAAGAACGGCCCGGCATCGCAGCCGGGCCGTCTTCGCTGCATGCGTCGAAGCGCTGACGGCTTCGCGATCCCGCACGCCAAGGCACCCCATGCGGCGCGATCCTCACACCGTCATCCTCGCGCATGCGAGGACCCAAGCCTGATCATCGCTGGAAGCTGGGTCCTCGCTTGCGCGAGGATGACGGGTTACTTGGCGGGGCAGCGACGATTCGGCGCCCTCGCATCGGTGCGTCGAAAAAGAACGGCCCGGCATCGCTGCCGGGCCGTCGTCGTTGCACGTACGGAAACGCTTACTGCTTGGTCGGTGCCGGTGCCGGTGCCGGTGCGGCTGCAGGCGGCGCCGCCGGCACGATCGCGTTGGACGGGATCGCCCACGAGAAGTCCGTCTTCGTGTAGTCGGCGAAGCAGGTCTTGCTGCCCGGCGGCGTCGACTCGGTGCAGGCGTTGGCCTTGAAGTCGATCGGCGCCTTGTAGCTGGCCGGGTAGTTCATCGTGGCGAGGCTGCCGTTCGACAGCGCGCCGGCGGTGGCGGTGCCGTGGCAGCTCATGCAGTTGCTGGTCTGGCCCGCGGGGATGCCCGACGACGTCTCCAGGAACGGGTTGAAGCAGATCACCATCTTGTCCGAGCTGTTGCCGTGGGTCTGGTTCCACGCGGTGCACATCGCGTAGTTGCGCCAAGTGCCCGTGACGTTCGCGGTCATGCCCTGCTTGCTGCCGGGGAAGTTGTTCGGCGCATCGTCGCCCGGCTGCCACCAGAACGTTTCCCACGTCCAGTTGACGATCGTCTTGCTGTTCACGTGCATGCCGACCAGCACGCCGTAGTCGCCCTTCGCGGCCTGCAGGTTCTGGCCGCCGTCGCCGGAGCTGTTGACCAGCGCGTTCCACGACGTCGCTTCGGCCTCGTCCATCTGGAAGCTGTAGATCGTCGACAGCGGCGCGTACAGGTACGTCTTGCAGGCCATGCCCGAGTTCGGAACCATCTGCGCGATCTGCTGCTCGGTGGCCGGCACCGGCTTGGTGTCGGGGCCGGCGGTGTTCGCCGGATCGAGCAGCACGCAGTTGAACCACGAATTCGGCACCGCGTTCGCGGGCGTGCTCGAGAACTCCGGCCCCATCCACAGCGGGATCGGCGTCAGCCCCTGCGCCTTCACCACGAAGATGACCGGCTTGGTCTCCATCGCGGTCGAGCCCTGGGTCGAGCCGCTGTCCGGCGTGTACGGCGCGTCCACCACCTTGCGGTCGGCGACCGAGGTGGGCGGCGTGGTGGTGGCCCACGAGGCGTTGAGGCTGCTCAGGTCGGTCGCGGAGATGTAGCTGTAGGGCGTGCCGTTGGTGGTCTGCGGCGTGCTCAGGTACGACACCATCGGCGGATTGAACTTGTTGAACGCGACCACCTGGCCGTCGCTGGGCAGCGACTTGCCGAGCCGGCGCGCGGTGTGGCCGATCTGGCTGGCGATGCGGAAATTGCGCGATGGGCGGCTGAGGCCGTTGCAGCCGGCGGCGCTGAAGACTTCGTTGGTGCCGCACCACGTTTCCCAGATCGGCAGCGCACTGCCGTTCCACTTCTGGCCGGAATCGCTGGTCATGCCGGCCCACAGATTCCAGGCGGCGGTCGTGATGTTGTCGATCTGCCAGGCATCGGCCCACGCCTGGAATTCGTCGCGGTTGCCCGGATAGCCGAAGCCGGCGGGCACGTCCATCGGCTTGATGCCGGCGGACGCGGGCGCAGGGACCGGTGCGGACGCCGGTGCGGGAGGCGGCGGTGGCGTTTCCTGATGGCAGGCAGCGAGCAATACCGCTGCGGTGGACAGCGCGAGCAGACGCGTCTTCATGTGACCTCCTGTGTCGAACGGTGATGGACGGGAATGCCTTGCGCCCCTGACTCCACGCTCCGCACCCCCTGTGACGGCAGCCGTCCACGACGCGCAGGCCGAGGACCGGGCGAGCATACGCAAGCGCGCACACGCCGACAAATGCACGCGCCATGCGCCGGCGTATGCGATCGGAAGCATCGATGTTGCGTCGCGGAAGATTCGTCGCGTGACGATCGCGCTCAGGCGCGCGCGGCGGCCGGGACGCTGCGCAGGACGCCGTCTTCGTGCAACTCGCAACGCGACGGTTCGACCAGACGCCCGCCATCGAGCAGCAGGCAGCGATCGGCGCTGGCGATGGTGTCAGGACGATGCGCGACGATGACGCGCGTCAGCGGCAGCGCGTCCACCGCCTCGTTGACGCGCCGCTCGCGGGCGACGTCGAGATGGCTCGTCGCCTCGTCGAGGAACAGGAACAGCGGATTGCGATACAGCGCGCGGGCCAGGATCAGCCGCTGGCGCTGGCCACCCGACAGCGAACTGCCCATGTCGCCGATCAGGCTGCGGTAGCCCATCGGCATCGCCGCGATCTCGTCGTGCAGGTCGGCCATGCGCGCCGCGGCCTCGACGCGCGCCTCGTCGAACTCGGGATCGAACAGCGCGATGTTGTCGGCGAGGCTGCCGGCGAACACCTGGTCGTCCTGCATCACCACGCCGGCACGCGCGCGGAAGTTGCGCGCACCGATGTCGACGAGATCGCGCCCGCCGATGCGGATGCGGCCTGACGTCGGCACCAGCAGGCCGAGCATGAGTTTCAGCAGCGTCGACTTGCCGCAGCCCGACGGGCCGACGATCGCCACCGATTCGCCCGCGGCGATGCGGAAGCTGCAGTCCTTCAGCACCCACGGCTCGCCATCGGCATAGCGGAACGACAGGCCTTCGACCTCGATGTCCTGCGCGGCCGCGATGTCGTACTCGTCGCCGGCATCGGCATCGGGCGCTTCCAGCAGGATGTCGCCGAGGCGGTCCGCGTGCAGGCGCAGCATGCGGAATTCCACCCAGCGATCGACCAAGCCCGCAGTGCGCTCGGCGAACTGGTCCTTGTAGGCGAGGTAGGCGATCAGCATGCCGACCGAGAAGGTATTGTCGATCGCCAGCAGCGCCGCGATCCAGATCACCACGATGCGCTCGACGCCGAAGATCAACTGGTTCGCCGAGCCGAAGCCGACGCCGAACCAGGCGATGCGCGCATCCTGGTCGACGGTCTCGGTGACGAGGTTCTCGTAGGTCGACCGGCGCTGCCCTTCCAGCCCCGAGACCTTCACGCTCTGCATGCCGCGCACGGTCTCCACGAGGTGCGTGTGCTGCCGCGCCGAGGCGTTGAGCTGGCGTTCGCCGAGCCGGCGCAGCGTGCCGTAGCCGGCCGCGCGCACCACGAGGTACAGCGCGACCGCGCACAGCGTCACCAGCGCCAGCTTCGCACTGTAGAACAGCATCATGCCCAGCGTGACCACGGCCATCATGCCGTCGATCACGGTCTCGACGAAGCTGCCGGTCAGCGTGCGCTGGATCACCTGCACCGAACTCATGCGCGACACCACGTCGCCGAGATGCCGCTTCTCGAAGAAATCCAGCGGCAGCCGGGTGATGTGCGCGAACACGTTCGACAGCCACTGCACGTTGAGACGCGAGGACAGGTAGACGATCGCCCAGCCGCGCAGCGCGCCGGTGCAGACCTGCAGCACCAGCGTCAGCAGGAAGCCCAGCGCGAGCACCACCATCAGGTCGCGATCGGCGGACACCAGCACCTGGTCCACCACCCACTGGGTGTAGAACGGCGCCAGCATCACGAACGCCTGCAGCGCCAGCGACAGCATCAGGACCAGCAGCAGCGAGCGGCGCAGGCCGCGGACGTCGCGCACCATCGCGCGCAGGCTCAACCGTTCCTCGTCCTCGACGGCGGCGAAGCCATCGCCCGGCGACAGTTCCAGCGCGATGCCGGTGAAGTGTTTCGACACTTCCTCGTAACGCAACGTCTGCCGGCCGGAAGCGGGATCGAGCACGGTGATCGTGCGCGGCCCGGCCTCCACCAGCACCACGAAATGGTTGAGGTTCCAGTGCAGGATCGCCGGCGTCTGCAGCTTCGACAGCTGTTCCAGTTCCAGCCGCAGCGGCCGCGGGCGGAAGCCCAGCTGCTGCGCCATGTGGATGATCCGGCCCAGCGTCGCGCCCTTCATCGACAGCGGGAAGCGCCGGCGCAGTTCGCGCAGGCCGATCTTCATGCCGTGCGCATGGCAGACCATCGCGATGCACGCGAGTCCGCACTCGGTCGTCGCCGACTGCAGGATCGCGTCCGGCGTCTTCGCGCGGCCGATCATGGCGCCCCCACGTGGCCGCGCAGCGAGTACAGCGGCTCGAACACCCAGTCGATCAGGCTGCGGCGTTCACCGAGGATGTCCGCCTGCAGCGCCATGCCCGGCATCAGCCGCTCGCGGTTGCCGTAAGCCATGACGTACTGCGAATCCAGCGCCACCACCACCTTGTAGGTCGGCGTGCGCTCGTCTGCCGAAGCGTCGGCGGGCACCGTCGCACTGCGGCCGACACGACGGATGGTGCCCATGTACTGGCCGAATTTCTGGAACGGGAACGCCTCGTAGCGCAGCCGCACGCGATCGCCCGGCGCCACGAATCCGATCGCCGAACTGGGCACGGTCAGCTCCGCCTCCAGCCGACTGTTGGCCTGCAGCACCGAGAGGATCGGCTGACCCGCCTGGATCGATTCACCGCGCTTGGCGATCTGCACCGACACCACGCCGTCGGCGGGCGCGAGGATCGCGACCTGCCGGTTCGCCGCCGATTCGATCGACTCCTGCTCCAGCGCGGCCAGGTCGCGACGACGCTCGGCGTCGGTGGCACCGGCGCGCAGTGGCAGTTCGCGCATCGACTGGTCGAGCTGCGCCATCTCGCGGCGCAGGCCACTGACCTGGCGATCGAGTTCGCGCAATGCGGACGTGCGCTCGATCACCTCCATTTCCTTTTCCTTCACCTGCAGCTCGCTTACGTAGCTGCCTTCGCGCAGTTGCGCCAGCTTCTGCCACAGCGCCCGCGCGATCTCGACCTTCTCGCGGTTGGCGACGATCTCGGCTTCCAGACTCGCGAGTTCCGATTCCATCGCGCTGCGCTGGCGCGCCATCGCGGATTGCTGCACGTCGAGCATCGCCCGCTGCGCGTTCGCGTCGCGCTCGACGCTGTCGCGGCGCACCGCGATCTGCTTGCCGATCGCGGCCAGCGAATCGCCGGCGGAGGTCGTCGCGCTCGGCACCGACACCACCGCGACGCGACGGCCCGCGGCCACCGCGCCCCCCTCTTCCACGCCGATCTCGCTGACCACGCCGGCCACCGGCGCGACCACCGTCGCGATGCCGCGGTCCGGCACGATCACGCCCTCGACCCGGGTGCGGCGCGTGTAGCTGCCGAGCACGAGGAAGACGACGATCGTCACCGCCGCGACGACCAGTGCAGACGCGATCCACCAGACCCGCATCGGCTGGACCACCGACACCGACCCGAGCGCAGCGAAACGCTGCGCGTCGACCGCTTCCCGCCGGAACAGCTCCCTGCGTGTCATCGCCGGTGCGGGTGACTCAGGCGCCGGCGGCGATGCGATCGCGCGACGCTTTAGGCGTCGCCTGCACCGCGGACAGCAGGCGCTGTTCGAACGCCTCGGCGAAGGTCTCGGTGACCTGGCCTTCGGCGACGTCGTCGAGCCAGCCCCAGGCGCCGTCCTGGTTGCATTCGAGGAACCACACGCGGTCGTCCTGGTCGACGATCAGGTCGATGCTGCCGCTGAACAGGCCCATGCTGCGCATGTAGCCGTCGATGGAAGCGCGGGTCGCGTCGCCGATCTCGTCGCAGGCGAAGCCGACGAAGCCGATGCCCTTGCGCCAGTCGACCTCGGTCACGCGGCTGTGCTGCGATTCGATCCGGAACGCATGCATGCGCCCATCGACGTAGACCACGCGCAGCTCGTGCTTCTTCTTGATCTCGTGCTGGAAGAAATGCGGGCAGTGGGCGACTTCCTGCTCGGTCGCGCCCAACAGGTCGCGTTCGGCGACACGCATCGTCATCACCACGTAGGGAATCTGTTCGCCCTCGCCGCTGGGCTTGACCTTGCCCGCGGACACCGACTTCATGATCATCTCGCCGCCGCATTCGCCGAGGAAACCCAGCGCGCGGTCGCGGTCGTTGGTGATCATCGTCTCCGGCACCAGCAGGCCCGCCTTCGCAGCCATCATCTGCTGGTAGGGCTTGATCATGCACTGGCGCGCGACCAGCGAATTGACCGCCATCTCGCCGTTCACGCCGCACAGCAGGCGGTAGAACGCGCGCCATTCCTGCGCCGCGTAGCCGCTGGAACGCTCGTCGCCCTGCACGTACAGGTGCGTGCCGGGCATGATCTTGGTGCGGTCCCACACCAGGTAAGGCGTGTCCAGTTTGCGACCGCAGAGTTCGAACGAGACGGCGCCGTACGCATCGGAGCGGAACACGAAGCGCGCGTCGTGGAGGTAGTCGACGACCAGCGCGTCGATGCGGCCGCGCCTGCGCAGGCTCTGCACGACCCGCTCGACATGCGGATCTTCCATGGTCCCCAGCACCACCAGCACGGGCTTGCTCATCTTCGCTCCCATCTCGCGTCGTCGCGTCGTTGCGTGTTCGTCTGTTCGAGGGAAGGGGCGATGGCATCGCCCCTTCGTTGTTCGGCTTGGACTGGCCGGATCAATCCTCGTCCTTGCCGTCGTCGCCACCATCCTGATTGCGGGTGATGGTCACGGTGTTGAGCTTGTAGTCGATGACGCGGACCATGCCGGTCGAACCGCCGATGGCCATGCCGCCCGAGACCTGCTCGATTTCGCTGCTTTCCAGCTCCTGCAGGTCGGCGCGATCCTTTTCGTGCTGCTTCAGAATGAACGGAATCATGTGGTTTCCTTGAATCCTTGAGGTTGATGGACGCCGGGCATCCGGCCGACACCCGGCCCGAGCCGCCACGGCGGGCCCTCCGCGACGGTTCGAGGGGGTATTCGCATCGCGGGGCGATTTCCGGACATGAGCGCGTGCGACCGCGTCGCGCGGCCGGCCTGTCATCGTCGTCATCGCGCGGACGGGCCGCGCCCGAACGAAAACGTCCCGGCCTCGCGACCGGGACGTGCGTGGAAGCGGTGCGGGCGGGCCGCGGCTCAGCCGGCGGCGCGGCCCCGGCCGGAGACCTGCGCCACCGCGTCGTGCGGATGCAGGCTCTCGAAGTGGGCGACGCGGGCCTCGTAGCGCAGCACGCGCGCGTCGTCGGCGAGCGCGCCGGCGACGCGGCGCGCGGCGTCCTCGCAGAACATCAGGTGCTCGGCGTTGAGCCGCGCGAACGCCTGCTCGTCCTCGCGCTTGACCGCGGTCTGCACCGGCGTGCCCAGCGCGGCCTCGACGCGGTCGATCCACTCCGCCATCGGCAGTTCGTCGAACGCCGGCTGCAGCGCCACGCGCACGTCGGCGCGGCTGCGCTGCGCATGCGGGGTGGCGGCGAGGCCGCGCGACGATGCCAGCCAGTCGCGCACCACCTGCGTGGACAGCGGATGCGCGGCGGCGAAATCCTCGGCGAAGCGTTCGGCGTTGAGCTGCCGCGACAGCGCGGCCGACGCCGGGCAGGTGCTGGAGTATTCGACCGCGAAGCCCAGCGTCAGCGCGAGATGGCCGTCGACGAGCGCGGCCTCGAGCTCGATCGGATAGCGCTTCCAGCCGGTATGTTCGCTGGCCAGCGCGCGGCGTTCCAGCAGCAGGTCGTAACGCAACGCCAGCCGCGCCGACACCGACAGCGCGCCCTGCGAATCGACGCAGGCCTGCAGCACGCGGCGCAGGCGCGCCGGGGCCAGGGTCTCGCCGGCCAGCGTGCGCTGGAGTTCGAGGTACAGCCGCGACATGTGGATGCCGCGGGCGTCGGGATCGCGCAGGTCGACGAACACGTCGACGGAGGCCGGCACCTGCATCTCGGTGCCGTCGGCGCCGCGCAGGCGCAGCGGCAGCGCGATGCCGTGCATGCCGACCCAGTCCAGCGCGCGCGCCGCGGCGGCGGCATCGCCGGCCACGTCGGGCAGGAGGCGGGAAGGCTGTGCGGGAGGCGGCGTCACGGGCGGCAGCGGGGATCGCGGAACGGACGGGCATTGTACCCACCGACGCCCGCGGCTTCGGCCACGGGCCGGCGCGGCGGCGCGGAACGATGCGTCTTGCCCGGGCTGAACGCGGCGGTGATGTGCATCGAATACGGGCCCGCGGGCGCCATTCAGCCGCGCGCGGCGCGCCAGCCGGTCCACAGCGCACGCAGCGGCGACAGCGGAACGACCTCGCCCGCGGCGCCAAGGCGCGCCAGCCGCGCATGCGCCAGCGCGTCGAGCACGCGCCGCGGGCGGGTGCCGGCGCGGACGGGCGCGGGCGCCGTGCGGGCCCACGCGCGGGCCGCGTCGACCGCGGTGTCGCGCGGCCACAGCGCGTGCGCCGCGAGCAGCGGGAAGACGTCGGCCGATGCTGCGTCGGGCGGTGCCACGGTCGCGCCTTCGCCGAACAAGACCGCCTCGGCGTGCGCGATCGCCGTCGCCAGCGGCCGCAGCCGCGCGATCGCGGCCGGGTCGTGCATGTCGGCGGCCAGCGCGTCGCGCACGGCTTCCAGCGCCGGCAGCGCGTCGGCCAGCGCGGCCCAGGGCGCCGGCCGCTTCTGCAGCGTGCGGCCGAGCGGATGCCGGCGCAGGCCCTTCGCCCAGCCGCGCAGTTCCTCCTGCCACCACGCCAGCTTGGCGAAGCCCGGCGTCGGATCGGCGCCTGTCCAGGCCGCGTCGGTCCATTCCTGCACCAGCGCGAACCATGCCTCCGCGTCCGCGTGCTGCGCCTCGGGCACGAAGGTGCGCGCGATGCGCCACTCCGGCCAGCGCCCGCGCCACTTGTCGAGGAACTCGTCGAGGACATCGTCGAGGCCGGCTTCGCTCATGGCGTGACGGCAGCGGTCGACGCGGCGGTCGGCCACGCGGCCGGAGCGAGCAGCGCGCGCGGATCCTCGAACAGCACGTCGCCGCCCCAGCGCAGCGGATCGTCGCCCGGCTGGCGATAGCCCCACAGCGCGACGATCGACGGCATGCCGGCGGCGCGCGCGGCGACGATGTCGCGCTCGTCGTCACCGACGTACACGCAGTCGCCCGGCGCGACGCCGATCACCTCGGCCGCGTGCAGCAGCGGCAGCGGGTGCGGCTTGCGCTCGGGCAGCGTGTCGCCGCCGATCAGCACGCCGCAGCGTTCGCTCCAGCCGAGCATCGGCATCAGTTGCTGCGCCAGGTATTCCGGCTTGTTGGTGACGATGCCCCAGCGCACGCCGTCGGCCTCGAGCGCGTCCAGCATCTCCGCGATGCCGTCGAACAGCACGCAATGCTGGCCGAGTTCGCGCTCGTAGGTGTCGAGGAACGGCTTGACCATCGCCTCGCGCGCGGCGTCGTCGAGCTGCGGCCACGTGGCGCGGATCATCGCCCGCGCGCCCTTGGACACGTGCGGGCGGAGTTCGGCATGCGGCATCGGCGGCTCGCCACGTTCGGCGCGCATCACGTTGACGGCGGCGACCATGTCGGGCGCGCTGTCGAGCAGCGTGCCGTCGAGATCGAACAGCGCGCCGCGGGGGAAACGGGTGGACATCAGGATGGGCTCCGATCGATCTCATGTAGAGCGGAGCAAAGCTCCGCTGCCCCTTCTCCGAAGAAGAAGGGCGCATCCGCGTGTCCGAGCATGGCGCCCTTGCGGAAAGGGGGCAGCGGAGCTGCGCTCCGCTCTACCGAGACAACGGGGAACATCAAGGCTTCACCGCGCAGGCGAGGTAGTTCACGTCGGTACGGCCGCCGACGCGCGCAGTGTGGCGCAGCGGGTCGTAGACGAGGCCGCTCACGTCCTCCAGCACGAGGTCCGCGGCGCGCAGCCACGCGCCGAGTTCCGACGGGCGGATGAAGTCGCGGTAGTGGTGCGTGCCCTTCGGCAGCATGCGCGCGACGTACTCGGCGCCGACGATCGCCAGCGCGAATGCCGCCGGCGTGCGGTTGAGCGTGGACAGGAACAGCCGCCCGCCCGGCTTCAGCAGCGTCGCGCAGGCGGTGATGATCGCGGCGGGATCGGGCACGTGCTCCAGCATTTCCATGCAGGTGACGGCATCGAACGTGCCGGGCATTTCCGCGGCCAGTGCCTCGACCGCGCTGAGGCGGTAGTCGACCTGCACGCCGGATTCGAGGCGATGCAGCTTCGCGACCTTGACGAGATCGGGCGCGAGATCGATCGCGGTCACGTCGGCGCCTTCGCGCGCCAGCGCCTCGCTCAGCAGCCCGCCGCCGCAGCCGACGTCGAGCACGCGCGCGCCGCGCAGCGTCGCACGGTCGCGCACGTAGCCCAGCCGCGCAGGATTCAGCGCGTGCAGCGGCTTCTGCGGGCCTTCGGGGTCCCACCAGCGATTCGCCAGCGCGTTGAACTTGTCGAGTTCGGCCTGGCTGAAGTTGTCGGTCGTCGTTGTGGTCATCATCACATCACCATGGCAGAGAACCATCCGTGGTGCGCTGTCCCTGCCCGTGCATCCATGCACGGGCGTTCGCCGGCGCATTGAACTTGTCGAGTTCGGCCTGGCTGAAGTTGTCGGAAGCGGTTGCGGTCGTCATGCGTTCACCGAAGTTGTATCCGCTGTCATCCCGAGCGCAGCGAGGGACCTGCTTTTGCGTTCGCGACGAGAGAAAAAGCAGGTCCCTCGCTGCGCTCGGGATGACAATTCAGAGGGAAATGGCCCCGATCCGTTCCTGCCACTGCCGCGCATTGGCGACGATGGCATCGAGATCCATGTCGACCAGCACGCGGTCGCGCAGCTTCGGCTTGCCGGCGATCCACACGTCGCTGACCTGCTGGCGGCCGGTGGCGTAGACCAGTTGCGACAGCACGTGGTGCAGCGGCTGGGTTTCCAGCGCGGACAGATCGACGCAGGCGAGGTCGGCCTGCTTGCCAGGCTCGAGGCTGCCGACGAGCGCGTCGAAGCCCATCGCCTTCGCGCTGCCCAGCGTCGCCGCGCGCAGCGCCGCGGCGGCGTCAAACGCGGCCGCGTCCTGCGCGACCGCCTTCGCCAGCAGCGCGGCCGTGCGCAGTTCGCCGAACATGTCGAGGTCGTTGTTGCTGGCGCAGCCGTCGGTGCCGATGGCGACGTTCACGCCTGCGGCGAGCAGCTTCGCCACCGGGCAGAAGCCCGAGGCGAGCTTCAGGTTGGATTCGACGCAGTGCACCACGCTCACGCCGCGCGCCGCGCACAGCGCGATCTCGGCGTCGGTGAGCTGGGTCATGTGCACGGCGATCAGGCGGTCGTTGACCAGGCCGAGCCGGTCGAGCCGCGCGATCGGGCGCTGGCCGTGCTTCTGCTGCGACTGCTCGACTTCCTGCGCGGTCTCGTGCGTGTGCAGGTGCACGGGGATGTCGAGCTGGTCGGCGAGCATGCGGATGCGCGCGAAGTTCTCGTCCGACACCGTGTACGGCGCGTGCGGCGCGAAGGCCGTCGCGACCAGCGCGTCGTGGCGCCACTGGTCGTGGACCTCGCCGGCGCGGTCGAAGTATTCGTCGTCGCTCTTCGCCCACGCCGTGGGGAAGTCGATCACCGGCAGGCCGACGCGGGCGCGGAAACCGTGGCGCTTGTAAGTCGCGGCCTGCACGTCGGGGAAGAAGTAGTTCTCGTTGCAGCAGGTGGTACCGCCGCGCAGCATCTCGGCGATCGCCAGCGCGACGCCGTCGGCCACGTACTCCGGGCCCATGATGGCGCCCTCGATCGGCCAGATGTGCTCCTGCAACCAGACCTTGAGCGGCAGGTCATCGGCGACGCCGCGCATCAGCGTCATCGGGTTGTGGACATGGGCGTTGACCAGGCCCGGGATCAACGCGCCGTCGGGGCGGGAGACGGTCTCCCTGGCCTCGAACCGGGCGCGGGCCTCGGCGATCGGCAGCACCGCGAGGATGACGCCGTCGCGGATCGCGACCGCGTGGTGATCGAGCACGACACCGTGGGGCTCGACCGGCACCACGTGCCGGGCTTCGATCAGCAGGTCGCAGGGGACGGGGGCGGCGGATTCGGCAACGGGCTGGTAGCTCATCGGCGCATTGTCGCATTCCCGGGTGACCGGGCGCGCGGCCGGGCGGGATGTCTGACCTCCACCTGCTCGGTAGAGCGGCCTTCAGGCCGCTGCTCCTGCCGAAGTCTGGAAAAGCAGCGGCCTGGTGTTCAACAGCCGAACGGCTGGTCAGGCCGCTCTACCGGGCCTGGTCACGGCCGCGGATGGCCGCAGGCGGCGCAGAGCTTTGCCTGTGGGGTGCGGAGCGGCTTGCCGCAGGCGACGCAGGGCGGGCCGAGGAGAGAGAAGCGGTGGTGCCAGAGGGCTTCGGGGGCAACCCCCGTCACGCCGGTCAGCTTCGCGAACATCTCCGACGCGGCCCAGTACATCTCGGGGATCGGGACGGCGTCGAGCCCGACATCATGTTGACGCCGATAGCGCTGGATGTTTCCGATGGCGCCGTCGAGCAGTGGCTCAAGTCGCGCCCACTCCTCCTCGTCGAGCATGGGGAGGTCCATCTTGCAGCGCCAGCAGTACACGGTTCTCGGCATGGCGAGCACCTCGGGGAACGACGAAGCCCGCCTTGCGGGGCGGGCTTCGGGAAGGCGGGACCCTCGCTTTCGCGAGGGTGATTGATTCGCGACGGGCGCGGCAGGGCCGCGCCCTGCGAATCAATCACTTCACGCGCGAGACGTATTCGCCCGAGCGGGTGTCGACCTTGATGATTTCGTCCTGGGCCACGAACAGCGGCACGCGGACCACGGCGCCGGTCTCGAGGGTGGCCGGCTTGCCACCGGTGCCGGCGGTGTCGCCCTTCACGCCCGGATCGGTCTGGACGATCTTCAGTTCGACGAAGTTCGGCGGCTGCACGTTGATCGGGCTGCCGTTCCACAGCGTGACCACGCAGGCTTCCTCGCCCTTCAGCCACTTGTCGGCGCCGCCCATGCCGGCCTTGTCGGCCTGCACCTGCTCGAACGACTCCTGGTTCATGAAGTGCCAGTACTCGCCGTCGCTGTAGAGGTACTGCATGTCGGTGTCGACGACGTCGGCCACTTCGACGTTGTCGGTCGCCTTCATCGTGAGTTCGACCACGCGGCCGGACTTGATGTTGCGGTACTTGATGCGGGTGAAGGCCTGGCCCTTGCCCGGCTTGACGTATTCGGTCTCGGTGATGACGCAGGGGTCGTTGTTGACCAGGATCTTCTGTCCGGTCTTGACGTCGTTCATGCCCAGGCTGGCCATGGGGTGCTCCTGAAAGAAGGTGTGCTTTGGTGGCGCCCCGGACCGGCCGCGGTCCCGGACGCTAGACTATGGGGCTGGGCCCCGGAACGCCGGCGCGTCCCGATGAACGACCCGACTGAACTCCCTATGATACCCGTTGCCCCCCGCCCGACGCAGCCCGCCGCCGGCGCCGACTGGAAGCGCCTCTGGCGCGACGCCGTCCGCGACCCGGCCGAACTGCTGGCCCTGCTGGACCTGACCGGCCGGGTCCCCGACCTGTCCGCCGACGCCGCGGCGCAGTTCCCGCTGCGGGTGCCGCGGGGGTTCGTCGCCCGCATGCGCCCGGGCGACCCGCACGACCCCCTGCTCCGCCAGGTGCTGCCGCTGGACGCCGAGCTGCGGCCGATGCCCGGGTTCGCCCTCGACGCCGTCGGCGACGGCGCCGCCAAGGCCGCCGCCGGGGTCATCCGCAAGTACCGCGGCCGGGCGCTGCTGATCGCCACCGGCAGCTGCGCTGTGCACTGCCGCTACTGCTTCCGCCGCCACTTCCCGTATGCCGAGGAGACCGCGGCCGCCGGCCAGTGGGCCGAGGCCGTGGCGGCGATCCGCGACGACGCGTCGATCGACGAGGTCCTGCTCTCCGGCGGCGACCCGCTGGCGCTGGCCACGCCGAAGCTGGCCGAGCTGACCGCGCAGCTGGCGACCATCCCGCACCTGCGCCGGCTGCGGATCCACACCCGGCTGCCGGTGGTGCTGCCGGAGCGGGTCGACGACGGCCTCGTCAGCTGGCTCCGCGCCCTGCCCTGGCCGGTGACGGTGGTGATCCACGCCAACCATGCCCGCGAGTTCGACCCATCGGTGGACGCCGCCCTCGCCCGGCTGCGCGCGGCGGGGGCGACCCTGCTCAACCAGGCGGTGCTGCTGCGCGGGGTCAACGACGACGTGCAGGCGCTGGCCGATCTCTGCGAACGCGGTCACGCTGCCGGCGTGCTGCCCTACTACCTGCACCAGTTGGACCGCGTGGCCGGCTCGGCCCACTTCGAGGTCGACGACGCCCGCGCCCTCGCCCTGCATGCGGCGCTGATGGCGCGGCTTCCCGGCTATCTGGTGCCGAAGCTGGTGCGCGAGGTCGCCGGCGACCCGGCCAAGCGGCCGCTGCTGCCGGACGCGGCGACGCCCTTCGGCTGACCGGCGCACGCCACGCGGGAGGGCGGACGCGGACCCGATCCCGTCGTACCATGGCGGTTCCCCCGTTCGACCTCCCCCCGGAGCCTGCGCATGTCCAAAAGCCACGATCCCGCACTGCGTCTGATGCTGGTCGATGACAGTGTCGAGGAGGCCGAGGGCATCGTCAGCGGGCTGCGCAACGCCGGGATCGCGGTGCGGCCGCTGCGGCCGACCACCGGCGACGAACTGACCCACATGCTCGTCGGCCAGCCGGTGGACCTGGTGCTGGCCGCCCATCCCTGCCGCTCCGTCCCGTTCGCCGACGTCGAGCAGCGGGTGACGACCAGCGGCAAGGACATCCCCCTGATCGCGGTGATCGAGCAGATCGACACCGACAGCTTCGCCGACCTGCTCGGCGGCGGCGTGCGCGCCCTCGCACTGCGCCACAAGCCGCCGCAGTTGCTGGCCGCGGTCCGCCGCGAATGGGCCGACCTCGAGGCCCGCCGCGCCCAGCGCGGGCTGGAGGCGCAGGTCCGCGAGACCGAGCGCCGCTGTGACGCGCTGATCGAGTCCTCGCGCGACCCCATCGCCTACGTCCACGAAGGCATGCACATCCGCGCCAACGCGGCCTACCTCGAGATGTTCGGCTACGAATCGTTCGAGGACATCGAGGGCATGTCGCTGCTCGACCTCGTCGCCCCCGAGCACGTCGCCGACTTCAAGCAACTGCTCAAGCGCATGAGCAAGGGCGAGACCCCGCCCGCGCGCTACGAGCTGGAAGCCCACGACATCGAGGGCAACAGCTTCCCGGCGGTGATGGAATTCACCCTCGCCCAGTACGAAGGCGAGCCGTGCCAGCAGGTGATCTTCCGCCGCCATGAACCCGCGGTGGACCCGGACATGGCGCGCAAGATGGAAGACCTGCGCCAGCGCGACCAGGTCACCGGCCTGCTCAACCGCCCGACCTTCCTGCACGCGCTGGAAGACGCCGTCTCCGACGCCGCCCGCAACGGCAGCCAGCACGGCCTGCTGATGATCGAGCCCGACCACTACCAGCGCCTGCTGCACGAGATCGGCCTGGACTCGGCCGACACGATCATGGCCGCGATCGCCGAACGCCTGCGCGGCGAACTGGCCGAACTGGGCGAACAGACGGTCGCCGCGCGCTTCTCCGAGAACACGCTGGCGGTGCTGGTGCGCGGCGGCGACTACACCGCCACCCACACCCTCGCCACCCGCATCTGCAACAGCTTCGCCGCCGAGGTGTTCGCGATCGGCCAGCGCTCCAGCGTCATCACCGCCAGCATCGGCGGCGTGCAGATCACCCAGAAGAACCCGATCGTCAGCCAGATCCTGGCCAAGGCCACGCAGGGCGTGCAGTCCGCGGCCGGCACCGGCGGCAACCGCGCGGACCTGTTCGACCCCAACGCGGTGGACCGCGCCGAGGCCGAGCGCATCCAGGCCTGGGTGCAGCGCCTGCGCGACGCGATCGAGCAGAAGCGCTTCGTGCTGCACTTCCAGCCGGTGATCAACCTGCAGGGCGACAACCACCCGGTCTACGACACCTTCCTGCGCCTGGACGCCGGCAACGGCGAACTGATCCCGCCCAACACCTTCCTCCAGATCGCGGAGGAGCACGGGATGATGGAAGAGATCGACCGCTGCGTGGCGGAGCGCGCGATCGAACTGATCGCCCAGCGCGAACACGCCGGCAAGCCGGTGACGCTGCTGATCAAGGTCTCGCAGGATTCGCTGGCCAGCGACGCGCTGGCGGCGTTCATCGGCGAACAGCTCGCCGCCCGCGGCGCCTCGGGCGAGTACCTCGCGCTGCAGTTGCAGGAAGCCAAGGTGTTCACCCACCTGCACGCCGTGCAGCAGTTCGCCGCGGCGGTCAACGCCTTCGGTTGCCGGATCGGGCTGGAGCAGTTCGGCGCCGGCCTCGACTCGTTCCAGTTGCTCAACCACGTGCAGCCGCAGTTGCTGAAGATCGACCGCAGCTTCATCGAGGACCTGCCGAAGAACGCGGAAAGCCAGCAGCGCGTGCGCGACATCGCCGGCAAGGCCCGCGACCTGGACATCCTCACCATCGCCGAGTTCGTGCAGGACGCGGCCAGCATGTCGATCCTGTTCTCCGCCGGCGTGGACTACGTGGAAGGCCACTTCCTGGCCGCCGCGGGCCCGGAGATGAACTACGACTTCGAGTAGGCCCGGACGACGCCCGATGCGCATCGACCTGCAGCCCGGCGAACGCCTGATCCGCGAAGGCGCCGCGAACCTCATGCGGGGCCGGGAAGCCGTGGGCGGCCGCCTGTTCCTCACCGACCGCCGCCAGCCACGCCTTCAACGTCGCGCGCGGCACCACCGACCTGCCGCTGGCCGACGTGGCCGGCACCGAACCGTGCTGGACGAAGTTCCTCGGCGCGATCCCGCTGCTGCCGAACTCGCTGGCGGTCCGCACCCGCGACGGCACCGAGTACCGGTTCGTGCTGTATGGCCGGCGCACGTGGCAGGCCGCCATCGATGCGCAGCGGCAGGCGATGCCGGCTTGAGCCGGCCACCGGACCGGACAGGAAAAAGCCCGCCTTCCGGCGGGCTTTTTCGTTCTCCCGCGGCGTCATGGCCGCGGCGCAGCGCTCACGACACCACGCGCAGGCCCGAGGTGGCGGTCGTCGGCGCGGCGTTGCGCAGGGCGGCGATGCGCTGCTGCAGCGGCGGGTGGCTGCGGAACAGGCCGGTGATGCCGCCGGAGATGCCGAACGCCTGCACCTGCTTCGGCAGCGTGCTCTCGCCGTAGGTCTGGGCCAGGCGTTCCAGCGCGGCGATCATCTTGTCGCGGCCGGCCAGCTGCGCGCCGCCGGCGTCCGCACGGAACTCGCGCCAGCGCGAGAACCACATCGCGATGATGCTCGCGAGCACGCCGAACACCAGGTCGAGCACGAACACCGTGAGGTAGTAGCCTGCGCCCACCCGGCCATCCTCGCGCACGCCGCCGAGGACACCGTCGACGATGCGGCCGATGATGCGCGCGGCGATGATCACGAAGGTGTTCAGCACGCCCTGCAGCAGGGCCATCGTCACCATGTCGCCGTTGGCGACGTGGCTGACCTCGTGGGCCAGCACGGCCTCGGCCTCGTCGCGGCGCATCGCCCGCAGCAGCCCGGTGGAGACGGCCACCAGCGCATGGTTGCGGTTGGCGCCGGTGGCAAAGGCGTTGATCTCGGGCGCGTCGTAGATGGCGACCTCGGGCATGCCGATGCCGGCGGCCTCGGCCTGGCGGCGCACGGTCTCGACCAGCCAGCGCTCGCTTTCGCCGTGCGGGTCGGAGATGACCTGCGCGCCGGTGGCCATCTTCGCCATCCATTTCGACGTCAGCAGCGAGATCAGCGAGCCGCCGAAGCCGAAGATCGCGGCCATGACCAGCAGGCCGATATTGCTTTGCGGGTTGAGTCCGAAGACCGCCATCACGACGCTGAAGACCAGCAGGACGGCGAGGTTGGTGGCGAGGTAGAGCGCGATGCGTTTGAACATGGCGGGACCCGGGGTCTCGTCGGAAGGAAAGGGAGTGACGTGTAGAGTGGGGAGCCGATCGCGCGGACCAAGCCGCGACCGCCCGTCACCGCCGTTGCATACAGTCGCCAGACAGCTTCCCGCATGCCTCTCGCCCCCCGATATCGCGGTCGTTTCGCCCCCTCGCCCACCGGCCCGCTGCACTTCGGCTCGCTGCTGACCGCGCTCGGCAGCTGGTTGATGGCGCGCCGGGCGGGCGGCGAGTGGTGGGTGCGGATCGAGGACCTCGACCCGCCGCGCGAAGTCGCCGGCGCCGCGGAGGCGCAACTGCGCACGCTGGCCGGTTTCGGGCTGGTGTCCGATGGCCCGGTCGTCCGCCAGCGCGACCGCCACGACCGCTACCGCGCGGCACTGGATCGCCTGCTGGCAGACGGCCACGCGTTTGAATGCAGCTGCAGCCGCGCGGCGCTCGCGGAAAGCGGCGGGATCCATCGCGCCTGCGTGGCCGGCGCCCGGGCCGGCCGCATGGCCGTGCGCCTGCGCGTACCCGACGGCAGCACGGTCGCATTCGACGACGCCCTCTGCGGCCGGTGCGTGCAGGACGTGGCCGCAGAGGTCGGCGACGTCGTGCTGCTCCGCGCCGACGGCTACTGGGCGTACCAGCTGGCGGTGGTCGTGGACGACGCCGACCAGGGCATCACCGACGTGGTCCGCGGCGCCGACCTGCTCGATTCCACCCCGCGCCAGATCCTGCTGCAGCGGGCGCTGGGCCTGCCGACCCCGGCCTATGCCCACCTGCCGCTGGTCGTCGATGCCGAGGGCCGCAAGCTGTCGAAATCGCTGGCCGCGGTGCCGGTGGACGGCGACGATCCGCTGCCGGCGCTGCGCCTGGCATGGCGCGCGCTGGGGCAGCCGCCCGGTCCGTTCGAGGCGCCGGGCACGCCGGCCCGGGGACTGGCGCGAGCGGTCGACGCCTTCGACCCGGGGTTGATTCCGCGCAAGCCCGTGCCGTTCGCCGCGGTGCACAATGGCGACACGATCGGCGGCGCATAGAATCCGATCGGATCGCACGGCGAGAACGGGATGCCACGACATCCCGCTCCCGGACACGACGCGGCGCCGGGTGCGACGCGGGCGAACAGGACATTTCACACCGGAGGGGTATCCAGCATGACCACACGCGTCGCACTCGTCACCGGCGGCACCGGCGGCATCGGCACCGCCATCTGCAAGCGCCTGGCCGACATGGGCCACAAGGTCGCCACCAACTACCGCAACGAAGAGAAGGCCAAGGCCTGGCAGGCGCAGATGAAGGCCGAAGGCTACGACTTCGCGCTGGCCAAGGGCGACGTGACCTCGCCCGACGAGGCCGCGGCGATGGTGAAGGACGTCGAGGCGCAGCTCGGCCCGATCGACATCCTCGTCAACAACGCCGGCATCACCCGCGACGGCACCTTCCACCGCATGACGTCGCCGCAGTGGACCGACGTCATCAACACCAACCTCAACTCGGTGTTCAACGTCACCCGCCCGGTGATCGAGGGCATGCGCGACCGCAAGTGGGGCCGGATCATCCAGATCAGCTCGATCAACGGCCTCAAGGGCCAGTACGGCCAGGCCAACTACGCCGCGGCCAAGGCCGGCATGCACGGCTTCACCATCTCGCTGGCGCGCGAGAACGCCAAGCTGGGCATCACCGTGAACACGATCTCCCCCGGCTACATCGCCACCGACATGGTGATGGCGGTGCCGGAAGAGGTGCGGGCCAAGATCGTCGCCGACATCCCGACCGGCCGCCTCGGCACGCCGGACGAGATCGCCTACGGCGTGGCCTTCCTGGCCGACGAGCGCGCGGGCTGGATCACCGGCTCCAACCTCGACATCAACGGCGGCCACCACATGGGCTGGTAAGCCCCCGACGCCGCGCCGGCCCCCGTCCGGAGCGGCACGGCCTGCGGGGTCCATGCGTGACCCCGGTCGCGTTCCCCGCCCCGGCGTTCTCCCGCCGGGCGGAGGCGATCCGCCGACGAGTTGCAACCCGGCCCGGGCTGCGCCATGCTCGCGGGCCGGCTCCCGCTAGAGTAAAGGCTCCATGCCCGTCACGCGGATCATCAAGAAGTACCCGAACCGCCGCCTCTACGACACCAAGATCTCCAGCTACATCACGATCGAGGACGTCCGCCAGCTCATCGTGGACGGCGAGGATTTCGAGGTGCGAGACGCCAAGTCCGGCGAGGACCTCACCCGCCAGGTGCTGCTGCAGATCATCGCCGAGCACGAACAGGACGGCGAGCCGGTGCTGTCCACGCAGTTGCTGAGCCAGATCATCCGGTTCTACGGCGACTCGCTGCAGGGCTTCATGGGCAACTACCTCGAACGCTCGATGCAGATCTTCCTCGACCAGCAGCAGCAGTTCCGCCAGCAGATGGGCGGACTGATCGGCCAGACGCCGTGGACGATGATGAACCAGCTGACCGAGCGCAACCTCGAGATGTGGCGCGAGTTCCAGCACAACCTGATCGGCGCCATGGGCCGGCCCACCGCCGCCAAGCCGAAGGACAAGGCCGCCACCGGCGGCAAGCACGACGACTGACCGCCGTCCCGCGCATCGCGCGCCGGCCCTGCGCCGCGCGCGGGCATGCGCGTGCCCGCGGGTCGCGCCGTCGCCCTTCCGTTTCCGTTTTCCAGTTTCCGTCTTCCCAGGGGATTCCTCATGCAACATCGCGTGGCCGTCGTGACCGGCGGCATCGGCGGACTCGGCACCGAGATCTGCAAGGCGCTCGCCCGCGCCGGGCACACCGTCATCGCCGCCGACCTCGGCGCCCGCGCCGAACGCCTGGCCGAGTTCGAGCGCGAAGTCGCCGGCCTCGACATCCGCTTCGAACCGGTCGACGTCTCCGACTTCGACGCCTGCGGCGCACTGGTGCGCAAGATCGAGGCCGAGCACGGCTCGCTCGACATCCTCGTCAATGGCGCCGGCATCACCCGCGACGGCACCCTGCGCAAGATGGAGAAGTCGCAGTGGGACGCGGTGCTGTCGGTCAACCTCGACAGCGTGTTCAACCTCTGCCGCCACGCGGTCGACGGCATGACCACGCGCGGCTTCGGCCGCATCGTCAACATCAGCTCGGTGAACGGCCAGACCGGCCAGTTCGGCCAGACCAACTACGCCGCCGCGAAGGCCGGCATGCACGGCTTCACGATGGCGCTGGCGCGCGAGGTCGCACGCAAGGGCGTGACCGTGAACTCGGTGTCGCCCGGCTACTGCGAGACCGCGCTGGTGATGTCGATGTCCGAAGAGATCCGCGCGGGCATCGTCGAGAAGGTGCCGGTGGGCCGCCTCGGCAAGCCGTCGGAGATCGCCCGCACCGTCGCCTTCCTGGTCGACGAGGACGCGGGGTTCATCACCGGCGCGAACATCCCTGTGAACGGCGGGTTGTTCATGAGTTTCTGAGGCGGGCTTCACCGCCTTTGCGACCTGCAATCGGCGGTGGAGAAGGCTGATTCACCACATCCGGCCTCTCATCTCCCCGTCATCCCGGCGAACGCCGGGATCCGTTCGATCGTTTCCGTTGTCATCCCGAGCCGCAGGCGAGGGATCTGCTTTTCTTCCGCGAAAGCCCGGAATCCTTTTCCGCGCTGGCGCGCGGGCCCCTTTCTTTTCAAAAAGAAAGGGGCGAAAGAAAACTCTTCAGTGCCGAGGCAAATCTGCCGTCGGGGACGTGGCCGGGATTTTTCGACGAGGCGTCCTGCCTCGTCGAAAAACGGCGGACCTCCTGTCCGCCGCCCGCCGGGTCTCCGGGCGCGGGAAGGGACATTGATCCTGCCGCGGCGTCAGGACGAATCGCGTGAGGGCGGCCGCCTCGATTGGCCATCAGCCACGGCCCCCATTGCAGCCAACCGACGCCCGCTCTACCTTCCCCGTCCTCCGTCCCGTCCTGCAGACCACCACGATGCTCCGACTCACGCCGCCCAGCACACCCGCCTTCCTGATCTCGCTGCTGCTCGGCGGCGCCGGCATCGCCGGGCGGCTCGGGTATTTCCCGATCGCCGCACCCAATGCGTTCTGGCTGCTGACCACCGCGTTCGCGCTGCTGCTGCTGTCGACGGTGTTCAAGGACCTCTGATCGCGCGCGATTGCGGCCTCAGTGCCGCGTCGCGAGGAAGATCACGAAGCGGTCGCCGGCCTTGCGGTGGAAGTAGATGCCGCGTTCGTCCGGGGTGAAGGCGGGCGCTTCGACGTGCCCGTCCAGCGCGACCAGCTTCGCCGCCGGACCGAACGGTTCGTTCACCGACCCGCGCTGCGCGATGTAGATCGACGCGTGCACCACGATGCCCGGCGGTGCGCGGGTGAACAGCAGAGTCAGGCCGTCCGCGGAGATGCACGGCGCGTATTCCAGCGCGTCGGTGTTGACGTTGCGCAGCAGCGCCGTGTCCTCGGGCTGCGGCGCGAAACCGTCGCCCTTGCGTCCGGCCAGCAGGATGTCGGCGGCCACCGGCCAGAGCAGGCCGAAGCGGCCGTCGACGTAGTAGAGATGTTCGCCGTCGGACGAGACGTCCAGGTCGAAGTTGATGTACCGCGCGCGCCGTCGCGACAGGCCGTGCAGCGGATGCACGCCGGACACTTTGCCGTCGGCGAACGTGCCGCCGAACAGGCTGATCCGCGTGTGGTCGTGGTCGCGCATCGACACGAAATAGAAACGGCCGGCGCGGTCCATCGTCGCGACGCCGTCCAGCTTCCCGCTGTTGGCGCCGGCGAGCCGGCCGAGGTAGCGGAAATGCGTGGCGTCGATACGCTCGGCGAAACGCAGGTCGGTGTCGACCCACGGCGCGTTGAGGTCGTTGAAGAACAGGTAGCGGCCGTCGCGGCTGAGGAACGGCTCCATCGCGTCGCCGTCGTAGCCGGCGATCGTCACCGGCTGCGGCACGTCGTACAGCCGCGAGGTCGCGGCTTCGCGTGCGCCACCGGGCGCGGACAGCGCCGCGACACAGGCCAGCAGACCGCAGGCGACCAGCCCGGCGACTCGCCACGCGCGCGCCGTGCGTGGCATGGCGTCAGTGCTTTTCGGCCTGCAGCACGACCGTGGCGTTTTCCGGCACCGGCATCAGCTCGGAATCGAGCTCGACCACGTCACCGTCGGCATGGACGTCGATGAACAGACGGTAGTTGAGCCCCTGGTCCCAGTAACGCTGCTCGGTCACGTAATGGTCGACATGCGTCGGCGCGTAGGGATTGTCCGCGACCTCCGACGAACCGACCTGCACCCGCTCGTTGTAGTAGCAGCGCAGCGAGGCATCCGCGTTCACCCAGTAGCGGCCCGGGCGCAGGTTGTTGAACTCGTACCGGCCGAATTCGTCGGTCTTCGCCGACAGGCCGTAGTCCAGCATGCGGGCGTCGTAGAACAGCACCTCGCGCTTCCCGCCCGACGGACGGGCGAAAGGATTCCGCAGCGCCGGCGTCGCCTTGTAGCGGTGCGCTTCCAGCAGGCCGACGTATTCGACGAGGTGCGGCGTCGCCGGGAACAGCGACAGTTCGATGCCGGCGTTGGCGCGCTTGCGGATCGCCAGCAGGCCGCGCGTGCGCCGGCAGTCGTCGTTCAACTGGTGGAACAGCACGCCGCGGACACGGCCGCTCCCGGGCTGCATCGCACGCTGCGCCGCCTGCGGATCGAACGCGTCGGCAGGCCGGAATTCGAGCGGACGCGCCGCTTCGGCCTGGCGGTCGGCGTTGTCCAGCAGGCGGCCGGCGAACGCGGGCGCCGCGACCAGGATCGACAGGAAGATCGGTGCCGCGACGGTCCCGGGGACACGAACGAACGGACGGGAACGATGGCGCGATGCGTGCTGGCTCAACGGCTTTCCTCGCAGAACTTCTTCCGGTATTCCATCGCCTTCGGCATCAGCGACTGCAGGTTGGCGATGCGGGTGCCCGGGTTCGGGTGGGTCGAGGCGAACTCCGGCTGCGAACGACCGCCGCTGGCCTGGTCCATGCGCTCCCACAGCGGGATCGCTTCCTCGGGGTTGAAGCAGGCGGCGGCGGCGAGCAGCAGGCCCATCTCGTCGGCCTGCGTCTCCTGCCTGCGTGCGTACGGCAACGAGCGGCCGTAGCCGTACACCGCCATCACCGCCTGCATCGACTGCTGGTCCATGCCGCTCATCGCGCCGGCCATCTGGCCGAGCTGGGTGAGCTTCTGTTCGGTCATGCGCTGCGCGCCGTGGCGCAGCAGCGCGTGGGTGATCTCGTGGCCCATCACCACCGCCATCGCATCGGCGTTCTTCGCCACCGGCACCAGCCCGGTGTAGACCGCCATCTTGCCGCCGGGCAGGCAGAAAGCGTTGACCTGGTCGGACTGCAGCACGTTCACGTCCCAGTCGAAGCTGTCCTCGACGTGCGGCGCCTGGCCGCCGTGCTCGGCGGCCAGCGCGTCGGACACCTGCGGGATCTTCGCGATCAGCCGCTGCGCGATCGTGCGGATCTGCTGCGCGACCTGCGAGTTCGGGTCGACCGGCCGCTCCTGCGACAGGATCTCCTGGTACGCCTGCAGGCCCATCGCCTTCTCGTCGTCGGGCGAGATGCTGCGGTCGATCACCACCTTCTCGCCGGTCAGCGGGTCGGTGCTGCGGTTGGAGAACCAGTAGTACGCGGCATAGCCGGCGAACAGGATCAGGATGATGAAGCGCGGGTTGATGCCGCGGCCGCGCGGACGGCCGCCGGACGACGCGTTGCCGAAGGGGTTCTGCTGCATGGTCTGTCCTCCCGGGCGCGGCGCCCTGCGCGGGGACTATAAGTGACTGGCGACACGAAACCGAAGCCGCACGACGGTTTTTTGCCGGCGTCGCATCGCGCACGGCGGCCGGCTACAGATCGCGCACCACCCGGAAGCCGGTCAGCGCGTTGGTGGCGTCGGACTGCGCCTGCCGGCGCCAGGCCGCCCGGCTCTGCGCCGGCGCGTTGCCCCAGGCGCCGCCGCGGATCACCCGCGTGCGGCAGCCGGGATTGATCCACGCCTCGCCGCTGGTGGGCGCGCGCCGGTAGCCCTCGTGCCAGCAGTCGGCCACCCATTCGCTGACATTGCCTTCCAGATCGTGGATGCCGAAGGCGTTGGCGCGGAAGCTCGCCACCGGCGCCGGCCCCCACCAGCCGTCGCCGTAGCCGACGAAGGCGTTGCCCCAACTGCGCCCGCCCGGGGCGTGGTCGCCGCCACCGGTGAGGTTGCCGATGCCCGGCGTCGGCGGCAGGTCGCCCCACGGATAGCGCCCGGGCCGGCCGCTGCGCAGGGCGTATTCGAATTCGGCCTCGCTGGGCAGACGGTAATGCTGGCCGCTGCGTTCCGACAGCCAGCGCGCGTAGGCCTCGGCGTCCTTCGCGCTGACGTGCACCACAGGCATCGTGTCCGCGGCGGGCCTGCCCAGGTAGTCGTGCCGCCAGTCCACGCCGCTGCGGCGCACGAAGTTGCCGGCGCGGTCGTCGTAGACCAGCGAATGCCCGCGCCGCACCGCCCGCGGGCGATAGCCGCTGGCCTGCACGAAGCGGCGGAACTGCTCCACCGTCACCTCGGTGCGGGCGATGGCGAAGCCGCGCTCGAAGCGCACGTAGCGCTGCGGGCGCTCGGCGTCGCTGGCGTCGGGCTCGATCCGCCGCGCCCCCATCAGGAAGCCGCCGTGCGGCACCACGATCAGCTCGGGCCCGCGGCCGCCGCCCTGCAGCGCATCGGTGAAACGCTGGCCCGGGCGCATCAGGCCATAGTGCGTGGCCAGGTCGATGCGCGTGCGCAACTCCGCGGCCGCGGGATCGCCCGGGCGGGCGATGCGCAGCATCTGCGCCAGCCGCGCGTGCGCGCCTTCGAGATGGTTCGGCCGATGCGGTTCGGCCAGCAGCATCAGGCCTTCGTCGCGCAGGCGGGCGACGTGGTAGCGGCGGATGTCCTCGACGATGCCGCGGCTGGTCTCCACCGTGTCCATGCCCGGCCGCACCGTCTTCGCCTGCCCCAGCCAGCGCTCGGCCTCGTCGAAATCCATGCGCGTCGCGGCGTCCTCGGCCCGGCGCAGCATCGCGCTCTCCACCGCGGCCACGCCCTGCGTCGCCCGCGCCTGCCCGGGCGAAAGGCTCAGCGCCTCGCGGAACCGCGCCAGCGCGCCTTCGCCGCGTTCGCCCAGCCGGCCGGCGGCCAGTTCGGCCTCGCCGTCGGTGTTCAGCGTCCACAGCCGTTCGGCGACCTCGACCTTGCGCAGGAACGCCGTGCCGTCCGGCCCCGCGTCGGCACCGACGGCGCGCAGCACCGCGGCCACGGCCTGCGCCCGATGCAGCGCGTCGGCATCGTCGCCGGCGTCGGCCAGCGCGGCCTCGCCGCTCTGACGCAGGCGGACCAGCGCGCGTTCGAGCAGCGCCCGCGCCTGCGCGTCCGCGGGGTCGCGATCGCGTAGGGCGAGCGCGAGGGGAATCGCGGCGTCGGCGTCTTCGTACAGCCGGCCTTCGGCCAGCGCCTGCGCCGCGCGACGGCGCGCGGCGGCCACGCCGGCGGCATCGATCGTCACCTCCGGCCGGCGCCATTCCAGCCGCGGCGCGGCGCCGGCGTCATCGCCGCTCACGGTCACCAGCCCGTCGGCCTGCACCACCGGCGCGGGCGTCTTCGCGGGCGCAGCCGGCGCTCGATCGCGGCCGCAGGCGCAGAGCAGCGCGAGCGCGAGTGCGCCCGCCGCTGCCTGCTTCATCATTGCTGCCGACCGCCGCTTCACGCCGGGCACCTTAGCGCATCGGGCATGACCGATGCCCGCACTCCGGTAGCATGGCGACTTTCCGCCGCAGGACCCGCCCTTGCCCCGCTGGATCGATTCCCCCGCCGACCTCGCCCCGCTGATCGCGGCACCGCCGGCCCGCCTCGCGCTCGACACCGAATTCGTCCGCGAACGCACCTACTGGCCGCAGCTGGCGCTGGTGCAGATCGCCCCGGGCGATCCCGACGCGAGCGACGACGACATCCTGCTGGTCGACCCGTTGGTGCCCGGCATGGCCAAACCGCTGGCGCGGCTGCTGTCCGACCCGCGCTCGCTGAAGCTGATGCACAGCGCCGGCGAGGACCTCATCTCCTTCCGCCACGCCTGCGGCGCCCTGCCCGCCCCGCTGTTCGACACCCAGATCGCCGCCGCGCTGTGCGGGATCGGCGCCGGGCTGGGCTACCAGCGGCTGATGGCCGAACTGCTGGGCGTCGAGGTCGACAAGGGCGAGACCCGCTCCGACTGGCTGCGCCGCCCGCTGTCGGCCTCGCAGCTGCGCTATGCCGCCGACGACGTGCGCCACCTCGACACCGCCTGGCGCCTGCTGCACGACCGCCTCGCCGCCGCCGACCGCCTGCCGTGGCTGGAGGAAGACTGCGCGCGGATGCTCGCCAACGCCGCCGACGACACCCCCGAACGCTGGCCGCACCTCGGGATGCGCTCGGCGCAGTTCCTCGACCGCGACGGCCAGATCCGCCTGCTGCGCCTGCTGCGCTGGCGCGAGGTCCGCGCCCGCGTCTCCGACCGCCCGCGCAGCTGGCTGCTCGACAACGAACTGGCGCAGGCCCTCGCCCGCACCCCGCCGCGCGACCTCGGCGCCCTGCAGCGCCTGTTCGACGGCCAGCCCAAGGCGCCGAAGAAGCTGGCGACCGAGGTGTTCGACGCCCTGACCACCCCGCTCCCCGACGAGGCCGAGCTGCCGCTGGCCCGCGGCGACGACCGCGACCGCGGCGTCTACAAGCGCCTGCAGCAGGCCGTGGCCGCCCGCAGCGCCGAACTGGGCCTGCCCGACGGCGTGCTGGCCTCGCGCCGCTGGATCGAAGCCCTGCAGGACGGCGAAGACTGGCCCGGCCCCCTCGCCGGCTGGCGCCGCACCGAGCTCGAACCCGCCCTCGCCGCCGAGCTGGCGGCGATTGGCAACCGCTGACGACCGCCTTATACTGCCCGTCCCGCGCGGGAGCCCACGCACTCCCCCGCAGCGCCAGCCGCACCGGCGTCGAAACATGGGGCCATAGCTCAGCTGGGAGAGCGCGTCGTTCGCAATGACGAGGTCGGGAGTTCGATCCTCCCTGGCTCCACCAAACAAGAAGCCGACCTTCACGGGTCGGCTTTTTTGTTGGCCGTGCATGCCCGGGGCAAGCATGTCCGGGACCGTGACCGGCGCAGGATCGTCCTGTCATCGGCCCCGTGTAGCCTCCGCGCTGGCGCGCATCGGCGCCCGGGCCAGGGACGAGGACGACATGCAGGCATTGCAGGTTTCGGACTACCAGACGCGGTTCTTCATCGAATGGGCGCTGCGCCCGGACGAAGACGGCTACAACGTCTTCGGCGTGTACCGGATCCGCGGGCCGCTGGACACCGACCGCTTCCGACGTGCCTGCGCGCGCTTCGTGCGGCAGCACGAGGAAGTCCGGGCCGTGTACGCGGAAGACGGCAGCGCCTGCCATCCCGCGGACCACGACTTCGACGCGCTCTTCCGCCATGTCGCCGCAGAGTCCGACGCCGACGCGATGCAGCACGTGGAAGACGCCCTGCGCGCGCCGTTCGATCTCGTGCACGGGCCGATCCTGCGCTTCCTGCTCGTCTCCGTCGGCGATGAAGAGCACGTCTTCACTCACGTCGCCCACCACATCGTCTGCGACGGCGAGATGCTGAAGATCCTCGGCGAGGACATCGCCGGCCACTACCACGCGCTCGCCTCGACCGCCGCGGACGACGACGACGCCGTCGACGTCGACACGCGCTTCCGCGACGCCGTGGCCGCGGAACAGCGACTGCTCGCGCAGGCGCGCGCGGGCGAGGCCGACACGTTCTGGCGCGACTTCCTCGGCGACGTGCCGACGCGCCTGCGGCTGCCGCTGCGGCCAGGCGTCGATGCGGACGGCTTCGATACGGGCAGCATCGACAATGATGTCGCATCGCGCCGCGTCGCCAGCACGTTCTTCGCGCTGTCGCCGGCGCAGACGCAGCGCCTGCACGACTTCGCCGAAGCGCGCGAGACCTCGGTATTCGTCTGCCTCGCGGCGATGTACGGGCTGGTGCTGTCGAAGTTCTGCCACCAGAAGCGCTTCTTCCTGCACTACCCGGTCAACGTGCGCCCCCCCGGCTGCGGGCGCGCCGGCGGCTGCTTCGTCAACAACCTGCCGATGAAGATGGAGGCCGATCGCCACGCGACGCTGGACGACTGGATCGCGGCGCTCACCGCGCAGCGCATCGAGGTGAAGCCGCACCAGCGCCATCCGTTCGCGAAGATCGCGAAAACACAGGCGCAGCAGGACGGCATGCCGCTCGACGGCATGCTCTTAAACGGCGCGTTCAACGTCGGCTTCGTGTCGACCAACCTGCGCGCGCGCAACGCGCTGCGGCTGGACGGGCTGGAGACGGAGACCGTCGACATCGCGCGGCGGCACGCGATCTACGACCTGTCGCTGCTGTACGACGGCCACGACGCCGGCGGCCTGCGCTTCCGGCTCGACACCCGTGCCGCGCTGTTCGACGACGGCTTCGCGGACGCCTTCATCGCGTCGCTGCGCGCGTTGATCGACGACGCCGTCGACCACGGCCACGCGATCGATCTCGCGCGGCATGGCGTGCTCGTCGATGCCGCGCTCGACGACGCCCTGCATCTCGCGAATCCCGACACACGCGACTACGACACCGACACGTCGATCCCGGCGCTGTTCCGCCGACAGGCCGCGCGCACGCCCGACGCGATCGCGACGATCGAAGCCGGCGGCGTCGCACGCACCTACGCCGCGCTGCGCGCCGACGTCGATCGCCTCGCCTGGCGACTGCTTGCCAGCGACGGCGCGCTGATCGGCATCCTCGCCGAGAAGGGCCATCGCCAGTCCGTGGCGACGCTGGCCGTCATGCAGTCCGGCCACGCGTACCTGCCGCTCAACGTGGAGTGGCCGCTGGGCCGCGTGCTCGACGTGCTCGCCTGCGGCGGCGTGCGCACGCTGCTGGTCTCGCGCGAGCAGCACGCACGCATCGCGCTCGACGCCGACCGCTTCGCGCAATTCGCGATCCTCGATCTCGACGACGACCTGTCCTCCGCGGTCGCCAACGACGACGCAGCTGACTTCCCGTCCGTCACCGGCGACGACATCGCCTACGTGATCTTCACCTCCGGATCGACCGGCACGCCGAAGGGCGTCACCATCTCGCACGCCGGCGCACTCAACACGCTGCACGCGGTGAACGAGCGCTTCGGCATCGGTGCGGACGACCGCGTGCTCGCGCTGTCCGACCTCGCCTTCGATCTCTCGGTGTACGACCTGTTCGGCCCGCTGCTGGTCGGCGGCGCCACGGTCTTTCCCGCGCAGGCGGACATCCGCCAGTTCGAATCACTCGCGGAGACGGTGCAGCGCCACCGCGTGACCGTCTGGAACTCCGTGCCGCAGCTGGCCGACCTGCTGGTCAACGCGACCGCGCTGCGCGACGGCGAACTGGACACGCTGCGGCTGATGCTGCTCAGCGGCGACTGGATTCCCGTCGGCCTGCCCGCGGACATTCGCAAACACTGCACGCGCGACGACCTGCAACTCGTCAGCCTCGGCGGCGCGACCGAAGGCAGTATCTGGTCGGTGTGGCATCCGATCGGCGACGTCGATCCCGCGTGGACCAGCATTCCCTACGGCCGCGCGATGCCGAACCAGACGCTGTACGTACTCGACAACGACGACGGCCTGCTGCCGGTCGATGCGCCCGGGCATCTGTGCATCGGCGGTGCCGGCGTCGCCGTGGATTACTGGAACGACGCCACGCGCACGGCCGCGAGCTTCTTCGTGCATCCGACGCTGGGCCGGCTCTACCGCACCGGCGACCGCGGCACGCTGCGCCGTGCCGGCCACATCGAGTTCGGCGGACGCACGGATTTCCAGCTGAAGATCCGCGGCTATCGCGTCGAACCCGGCGACATCGAAGCGCACCTGTCCGCGCATCCCGGCATCCGGCAAGCCGTCGTGCAGGCGATGCCGCATCCCGGCAGCACGCGCCGGTCGCTGGTGGCGTGGTACGTCGCCGATCGCCGCCTCGATGACGCCGCGCTGGCCGCGCATCTCGGCGATCGCCTGCCGGACTACATGGTCCCCGGCGCGTTCGTGCACGTGGCCGAACTGCCGCTCACCGCCAACGGCAAGGTCGATCGCACCGCGCTGCCGATGCCTGCCGCAAGCGACATCGCGGAGGCGCACGCCGCACCCGAAGGCCGCACCGAACACGTCGTCGCCGGCCTGTTCGCCGCGGTGCTCGGCCTCGAACCGGCGACGGTGTCGGCGCAGGCCGATTTCTTCCACCTCGGCGGCGACTCCATCGCCGCGGTGCGCCTGATC
This sequence comes from Lysobacter sp. DMC97, assembly GCF_056313745.1. Lineage (NCBI taxonomy): Bacteria > Pseudomonadati > Pseudomonadota > Gammaproteobacteria > Lysobacterales > Lysobacteraceae > Lysobacter > Lysobacter sp. DMC97. The sequence goes on from NZ_JBQUZR010000005.1 coordinate 287,742, forward strand.
GGGCGCATCAACCGCGCCTTCCCGCACGCCGGCGTCCGCGTGATCGACGTCTTCCGCTTCCGCACCGTGCGCACGCTGGCCGACGCCATCGACCGCGACGGCCAGGAGCGTCATTCGCTGATCAAGCCGATGAACGACGCGACGTGTACGCGTCTGCTGTTCATGATCCACCCCGCCACCGGCGGCTGCGAGGTCTACCACGGTCTCGCCGAATTGCTGGTCGACGACTACCGCTGCTACGGCATCGACAACCGCAACCTGCACGGCGACACGCAGGTGTCCGACCTGCACGCGCTGGCGGAAAGCTACCTCGCGCTGATCCGCGCCGTGCGCCGCGAGCGCGGCGTCCCCGACGACGCGGAGTACACGCTCACCGGCTGGTCGCTGGGCGGACAGATCGCGTTCGCCATCGCCGCGCGCCTGGAAGCCGAAGGCGCCACCGCGATCCGCATCATCAGCCTCGACGCCATCCTCAACGACGGCGACGACGCCCTGCGCGCGATCCGCTCGCGCATCGCCGTGAACCGCGACGCCTTCCGCCGCGGCCTCGAAGCCCGCCGCGCCGAGAACCGCCTCTACGACAACGAGGACTACATCCAGCGCATCCTCGCCATGGTCGAGACCGAGAAGACGCTCGCACTGGCGCCCATCGGCCGCCCCCTCCGCCACACTCGTGTCCTGCTGTTCAAGACGATGCGCCCCTACCTCAACCTCGACATCAACCCCGACGCCGCCACCCTCAGCGACCACGTCGCCACCCTGCCCTGGAACAACGTCGACCACCTCGTCCACGACCCCGCCCGTCGCCACGTCCACCCCCTCGACTGCGACCACGGCACCCTGCTGCTCGAATGGCCGCGGATCGCGGAGGTGATCCGGGAGAGGTGCGGGGTGGAGAGGGGGGAGGCGGTGGGGGTTTGAGGGGTCGGACGGTGCGGCCTTGCGGAGATTGGTTGGCGTATTCGCCGCAGATTCTGCGGCGAATAGGCGCGGCTTAGATCACCGCTTGAACCGATGCTCCCGATGCCACCCGAGATAGAACGGGTGCGGCCTCCAATCTACGTTGTCCGGAACGACCAAGCGGCGCTCGGGCAAGATCAGCTTGTCGAGATCGTCCGGCACACCATGCGGAGAAATCAGCAGGTGGTAGTCGTCCTCGAACGCGATCAGTCCGCGATCGAAAAGCCAATGCGCGGTTCCGGTCAATGCGATGCCGTTGCGTACGGTGTCGGGGCCTTTCTTCTCGACGGGACGAATGTGCGCCGCCTGCACTTCCGGCCGACCGCCGCCATTGATGAGACGCAAGCCGGTGACCGCACAACGATTGTCATAGGCACGACGCACATGCCGCTGGAAGGCGCGATCACGAAACGGCCGCGCTACGACGCGCTCGATGATCGGGCGATCCGCGTATTCCTCAATGACGTCTGACACTTCCCAGGCTTCGCGCGTCACGGGAAATCCTGCGGCGAGAATTGCATCGAACTCGATGTCGGGCACGATACGAACCGATCGACCGAACGCACCTCTGTTCGTGCTGCCATCCGCCTTTTTCAGAATGGATTCGTAGTAGTGCCCGTTCTCCGAGAAAGGAACGACCCGATCAAACTCGATGTAATCGGCAACATCGACGTAGAAGTGGTCATCTAAAGCCTTGTCTGGGCGGATGCTGATGGCTCGCGCAACTGCGAAGTAGGAAGATCCACCGCCAGAGGGACGAGAACCGTCAGAGCGCCTTGGCTCGTAATAGACGATCAGATCGCCAAGAGACTCTTTGACCTGATTGAGGTACGTCTTAGGGAAGTGATACCACTGCCCGGTACTGTCTTTGTATTTGCTATTTTCCGACGCCGTGAAGACTGCTTTCGCCATTGCCTTAACCCCTGTCGCAGCCTGCGAGACTCGCGCCGCCAATCCTGTCGAAGCACTCGGCAGGAATCTACCATGGCAGCCTCACGCAAAGCACCCGCGGCCCACTGCGTTTTCGAGTACCTCTATCGCGATGCCGGCAACTGGAAGACCTTCGGCATGTTGTTGCTCAGTGGCACCGCCACGGACGAGGCCACATCCACCATCACGAAGACGCTCGACTGGAACAACACCTTTGTCGCCGAGCAGGTCGGCATCCCCTCGCTATGCCCGCAGCACTTCAAGGACTGCGGCTCGGACGGACCGGGCGACTTGGACCATGCCTACCATGAGTTCGACGCGCTGCGTCCAGCGACGGAGCAAGAGGCGCAGACGCTGACCGTCTTCGGATCGGTCGACGATCTTGTGAGGAAGTTCGCGCTCACCCATGGGAGCTGGAACGTTCGGCTCTCACCCAATGTGGATTGGTGATTGCGTCGCGCGTGCGGTCGTCTCCGGCGTATCGCCATAAGCACAATATCGAAGCGTAAGCATTCAAAGCTGGGTCCCGGCGTTCGCCGGGATGACGGCTTGGGGAACGACTCGCACGGGAGGATCTGGCGCTGGCGCTCGCCGACGGGGGCGAGGCGCGGTCGCTCCCTACCACGACATCACGCGGGGCGCGGCCTGCGCCGCGCCCCGCGCATGCCTTACTTGGCTGCGACCGGTCGCTCCGCCGGCAGCGTTTCCGGCCAGCCGCCGGCGAGGGCTTCGTACAGCGCGACGGCGCTGGTGGCGGTGCGGGTGCGGGCGTCGGCGAAGGCGTCTTCGGCCTGCAATCGCGTGCGTTCGGCGTCGAGCACTTCCAGCAGGCCTGTGGCGCCGGCGTTGAAGCGGACGCGGGCGAGGCGTGCGGCCTGTGCGCTGTCGTCGGCGGCCTGCGCCAGCAGCGTGTCCTGCTCGCGGGCGCGGGCGTGGCGCACGAGGGCGTTCTCGGTGTCTTCCAGCGCGAGCAGCACGGTGCGTTCGTATTCGGCGAGCGCGCCGGCGGCGTCGGCATCGGCAGCGGCGATGCGCGCACGCACGCGGCCGATGTCGAGGAACGACCAGTCCACGCCCAGCGCGACGAGGCGGGTTTCGCTGTCGCGCGTGAACAGTGCATCGGTGTCGATCGCCTGCGAGCCGATCAGTCCGCGCAGCGTGAACTTCGGGAACAGGTCGGCCGTGGCCACGCCGATGCGCGCGGTCGACGCATGCAGGCGCGCTTCGGCGGCGGCGATGTCGGGACGGCGGCGCAGCAGATCGCCCGGCGTGCCGGCCTCGATGCGCGCGGGCAGTGCGGGCAGCGGTTTCTCCGGCGAGAGTTCGGCGAGCAGCGCTTCCGGCGGACGGCCGGTGAGCACCGCGAGGCGATGCATCGCCAACGCCGCCTGCGCTTCCAGTTCGGGGATGCGCGCGGCGGTGGACGCCTGCTGCGTGCGGGCGCGGGCGAGGTCGAACGCGCTGTCGCGTCCGGCATCGTGGCGTGCCTGTACCAGCTTCAGCGTCTCGGTCTGCGTGCCGGCGTTCTCGCGCGCCACGTGCAACCGCGTCTGCAGGCCGCGCAGTTCGAAGTACGTGCGCGCCACGTCGCCGGCGATCGCGACCTGCGCGGCGGCGAGGTCGGCAGCACTGGCGGCCACGTCGGCGCGACCGGCTTCCACGTTGCGGCGGATGCGGCCGAACAGGTCGAGTTCCCACGCGGCGGAGGCGCCGACGCTGTACGACTCGGCGTCGCGATCGGCGCGCGCCACGCCCGGCGCCTGGTCGGCGCTGCTGCGTGCGTCGCTGGCGTCGGCCTGCGCGGTGAGCGTGGGGATGCGGTCGAACTTCGCGCCGCGCAGCAGCGCGTTGGCGCGGTCGTAGCGGCTGAGCGCGATGCGCAGGTCGTGGTTGGCGGTCAGTGCGTCCGCGACCAGCGCGTCGAGCTGCGCGTCGCCGAAGCCGTGCCAGAACGCGGTGTCGGCCGCCGGCAGCGGCGCGTCGGTGCCGATGTCGGACGCGGTGCCCTGCGCGAAGCGTTCGGGCATCGCCATCGTCGGCCGCACGTGGTCGGGACCGACGGCGCAGCCGCTCAGCGCAAGCGCGAGCGCTGCAACCTTCAGCAACCTTGTTTTCGACAGCGCGACCGAGGCCGCGCGCGACGGATGGGACATGGGAATTCTCCGTGGATCGGGGACGACGCGACGCGGGCATTCCCGCGTCGCGATCATCGGTGCGGCTTACCAGCGCAGCGTTTCGCCGAGATGGGTGAAGCTGCCGGTCGGGCCGTCGGCGTCGATCAGCGCCATCGCGACGCTGCTCTTCGCGCCGGTGACGATGTCGAGGTCGCCGTTGGCGTTCATGTCGGTCTTCACCGAGCCGGGATGGATCGCGTTGACCTTGATCGCGGTGTCGCGCAGTTCGTGCGCAAGGTGCACGGTCCAGGCATTGAGCGCGGTCTTCGACACGTTGTACGCCGGCACCTTGTAGTCGTAGATCGGCGACGCCGGATCGAGGTGCTCCGCGATCGAACCGAGCAGGCTGGACACGTTGACGATGCGCGCGGCCTCGGACTTGCGCAGCAGCGGCAGGAACGCCTGCGTGGTGGCGACCACGCCGAACAGGTTGGTGTCGAACGTGGTGCGCCACATCGACAACGCCTGTTGCGAAGGCGTCTTCTCGAAGTCGTCGATGAACACGCCGGCGTTGTTGACGAGGATGTCGAGGCGGCCGTGACGCTTGCCCACCTCCTCGGCGGCGGCGGTGATGCTGGCGCCGTCGTTGACGTCGAGCGCGATGGCTTCGACCGGCAGGCCTTCGGCCTGCAGCGCGCGCGCGGCCTGCACGGCCTTGTCGCGATCGCGGCCGGCGAGCAGCACGTGCACGCCGGCGGCGGCGAGCTGGCGGACGGTTTCGTGGCCGATGCCGCGGGTGGCGCCGGTGACGAGGGCGATGCGGGATTGCGAATTCATGGGAATGACTCCGTTGCGGGGGAATGAAGGAAGAGACGATCAGGCGTGCGGGGCGTGCGGCGCGTCCGCGGCCGGCGCATGCGAGACCAGCGGGCGATGCGCGAGCTTGCGCAGCGCCACGTAGAACACGGGGGTGAGGAACAGGCCGAACAGGGTGACGCCGAGCATGCCGGCGAACACGGTGATGCCGGTGACGGTGCGGATCTCCGCGCCGGCGCCGTGCGAGAACACCAGCGGCACGGTGCCGGCGATGAACGCGACCGACGTCATCACGATCGGGCGCAGGCGCAGGCGGCAGGCTTCGAGCGCCGCTTCCACGATCCCCTTGCCCTGCAGTTCGAGTTCACGCGCGAACTCGACGATCAGGATCGCGTTCTTGCACGCGAGGCCCATCAGCACCACCAGGCCCACCTGCACGAACACGTTGTTGTCGCCGTTGGTCAGCCACACGCCCAGCAACGCCGACAGCAGCGTCATCGGCACGATCAGGATCACCGCCAGCGGCAGCGTCCAGCTTTCGTACAGCGCGGCCAGCACGAGGAACGCCAGCAGCACCGCGAGCGGGAACACCACCAGCGCGGCCTTGCCCTGCGTCGCTTGCTGGTAGCTCAGGTCGCTCCATTCGATCGCCATGCCCGGCGGCAGCACGTGCTGCGCGAGTTCGGTGACCTTCGCCATCGCTTCGCCCGAGGACAGCACGCGCGGATCGGCCTCGCCCAGCACGTCGGCGGCGGGATGGCCGTTGAAGCGGATCACCGGATCGGGGCCGTAGGTCTGCCTGATCGTGACCATCGAGCCGATCGGCACCATCTCGCCGGCGACGTTGCGGGTGCGCAGGTTCGCGATGTCCTCGACATCGTCGCGGAACGGTGCGTCGGCCTGCGCGATGACCTGCCAGGTGCGGCCGAACATGTTGAAGTCGTTGACGTAGGCCGACCCGAGGTAGGTCTGCAGCGTGTCGAACAGGTCGGTCAGCGGCACGCCCTGCGCCTTGGCCTTCACGCGGTCGACCTCGGCATCGAGCTGCGGCACATTGGCCTGGTAGCTGGTGATCGGGAAGCCCAGCCCCGGCGTCTGCGAGGCCGCGCCCTGGAACGCCTGCACCGCGGTCTGCAGTTCGCCGTAGCCGAGGCGATTGCGGTCCTCGACGAACAGCGACCAGCCGGAGCCGTTGCCGAAGCCCTGGATCGGCGGCGGCATCAGCGCGAACGGGAAGCCGTCGCGGATCGCGCCGAAGCGCTGGTTGAGTTCGGCGGTGATCTCGGCCGCGCTGCGCTTGCGCTCGCCGAACGGCTTGAGCGTGAAGAACGCGACGCCGCTGTTCGGGGTGTTGGTGAACTGCAGCGGGTTGAGGCCCGGGAACGCGACCTCGCTGTCGATGCCGTCGACCTGCTTCGCGATCGCGGCCATCTGCTTCAGCGTGGCGTCGGTGCGCTCGATCGACGCGCCCTCGGGCATCTTCACGCCGGCGATGAGGTACAGCTTGTCCTGCACCGGGATGAAACCCGCCGGCACCGCCTTGAACATCAGGGCGGCGCCGACCAGCAGCACGGCGTACACCGCGAACACCGCGCCGCGGCGGCCGAGCGTGCGCGACACCGCGCCTTCGTAGCGTTCGGAATTGCGCTTGAAGAAGCGATTGAACGGACGGAACAGCCAGCCGAACAGGCGGTCGATCAGGCGCGACGGGCGATCCTTTTCGGCGCCGTGCGGGCGCAGCAGCTTGGCGGCCAGCGCCGGCGACAGCGTCAGCGAGTTGACCGCGGAGATCACGGTCGAGATCGCGATGGTCACCGCGAACTGCTTGTAGAACTGGCCGGTGACGCCGGTGAGGAAGGCCATCGGCACGAACACCGCGCACAGCACCAGCGCGATCGCGATGATCGGGCCGGACACTTCGCGCATCGCGAGGTGCGCGGCCTCCAGCGGGCTGGCGCCGTGCTCGATGTGGCGCTCGACGTTCTCGACGACCACGATCGCGTCGTCGACGACGATGCCGATTGCCAGCACCAGCCCGAACAGCGTCAGCGTGTTGATCGAAAAGCCCAGCAGGTACAGCACCGCGAACGTGCCGACCACCGACACCGGCACCGCCAGCAGCGGGATGACCGACGCGCGCCAGGTCTGCAGGAACAGGATCACCACCAGCACCACCAGCAGCGTGGCTTCCAGCAGTGTGCTGATGACCGAGCGGATGGAGTCGCGCACGAACACGGTGGTGTCGTAGACCGAGGTGATTTCGACGCCCGGCGGCAGGGCCTGGCGGATCTCGGCCATCTTCTCGACCACCGCGTCGCGGATCTCCAGTGCGTTCGCGCCCGGCGCCTGGAAGACGCCGATCGCCGCGGCGTTCTTGCCGTCGAGGCGCGCGCGCAGCGTGTAGTCGCCAGCGGCGAGTTCGATGCGGGCGACGTCGCGCAGGCGGACGATCTCGCCGTCGGCGCCGCTCTTGAGCACGATCGCACCGAACTCGTCCTCGTTCTCCAGCCGGCCCTTGGCGTTGATCGGCAGCAGGAAGTCGCTGCCGTTGGGCATGGGCTCGGCGCCGAGCTGACCGGCGGACACCTGCACGTTCTGCTCGCGCACGGCGCGCAGCACGTCGCCGGCCGTGAGGCCACGGGCCGCGATCTTGTCCGGGTCCAGCCACAGGCGCATCGCGTAGTCGCCACCGCCGAACGCGCGCGTGTCGCCCACGCCGGGGATGCGCGCCAGCGCGTCCTTCACGTGCAGGCGCATGTAGTTGCGCAGGTACAGCGAGTCGTACTTGCCGTCCTTCGACACCAGGTGCACCACCATCAGGAACACCGGCGACTGCTTCTGCGTGGTCACACCCTGCCGGCGCACGTCCTCGGGCAGGCGCGCGAGCGCCTGGCTGACGCGGTTCTGCACGCGCACGGCGGCATCGTCGGCGTCGGTGCCCGGCTTGAAGGTGACGGTGATCTGGACCACGCCGTCGGAGCCGGCGACGGACTTGATGTACATCATGTCCTGCACGCCGTTGATCGCTTCCTCCAGCGGCGTGGCCACGGTTTCGGCGATCACCTTGGGATTGGCGCCGGGATAGACCGTGCGCACCACCACCGAGGGCGGCACCACTTCGGGGTATTCGCCGATCGGCAGCAGCGGGATCGCGATCAGGCCGGCGGCGAAGATCACGATCGACAGCACCGCGGCGAAGATCGGTCGGTCGATGAAGAATCGGGAGAAATCCATGGGCGTTCCTGGTGACTGCGAGGCGGGCGATGGCAAGGCCGTGACGACGGCGGCCCGCGAGGACGGCGTGAAATCGGCATGACGGCGGGGACCGCCGCCTCCGCCGCCGGGGGAAGTCGGTCGGAGGACGGCGGGCGCCGGACGCGGGGGTACGCGTCACGCCGCGCGGCCAAGGGGAGGGAGCCGCGCGAGCGATGGGGGAAGGCAGGACGTCAGCGTGCGGCGACGGCCTTGTCGGCAGGTGCCGATGCCGGCTTGTCGGGCGACGGCGCCGTCATCGGCACGGGCTTCGGCGCCACCGGCATGCCGGGGAAGAAGACCTTCTGGGTGCCACTGATGATCACCGTGTCCTTCGCCGTGAGACCGGACGTGATCACGCGCAGGCCGTCGAGATCACGCCCGATCGTCACGTCGCGGCGCTGCGCGGTGTTACCCGGGCCCAGCACGTAGACGTACTTGCGGTCCTGGTCGGTCATCACCGCCTTGCCGTCGACCAGCAGCGCGCGCGACGACGCGCCGCCTTCCAGCTGCACGCGCGCGAACAGGCCCGGCGTGAACACGCGATCCGGATTCGGCACCAGCGCGCGGGCACGCACGGTGCCGGTGGCGGGATCGATCTGGTTGTCGACGAAGTCCATGGTGCCCGCGTGCGGGTAGCCGGACTCGTCCGCCAGGCCGACGCGCACCGCGTTGCGCATGGTGTCGCCGCCGCCGGCGCGCGCCTGCGCCGCATGGCGCAGGAACGCCTGCTCGTCGGTGTCGAAGTAGACGTACATCGGATCGAGCGAGACCACCGAGGTCAGCACCGAAGCATCGGCCTGGGCGAGGTTGCCGACGGTGACCAGCGCGCGTCCGGCGCGGCCACTGATCGGCGAACGCACTTCGGTGTACTGCAAATCGAGCCGCGCGCTGGCGACCGCGGCTTCCGCCGCGCGCACGGCGGCGGAACCCTGCGCGGAGGCGGCCTTGCGGGTGTCGAACTCCTCGCGCGAGATCGCCTTGGCGTCGATCAGCGCCTGCGCGCGGGCGCCCTGCGAACGCGCGAGCTGCGCTTCGCTGCGGGCACGGTCGAGTTCGGCCTCGGCGCGCGCCAGCGCCGCGCGGTACGGGCGCTGGTCGATCACGAACAGCAGCTGGCCCTTGCGGACTTCCTCGCCTTCGCGGAACGCGATGCGTTCGATGTAGCCGCTGACGCGCGGACGCAGCTCCACGCTGTCGACGGCGGCGACGCGGCCGGTGTAGGCGTCCCATGCGGTGACGTCGCGGTCGAGCACGCGCGCGACGCCGACTTCCGGCGGCGGCGGCGCGCCCGCGGCGGGGGCCGCTTCGCTGCTGCAGGCGTTGAGGGCGATGACCATCGCGGCGTTGAGCAGCAGCACGGCCAGCGGTGTACGGGTGCCCGATCGGGCGAAGGATCGACGGGAAGTCATGACGAGAGCGGGTCCTTGAGTCGGGGAGAGGACGTGATGCCGCGCAGCAGTGCGCGGGCGTCGTGCAAGGCGCGATCCGTCGCGATCGGGGGTGCGGACTCCGCCGCATCGATGTCGTCCGACCAGAACGCCGACGGCGTGCTGGCACCGCCGCAGGCGACGACGGCATCGGACGCGGATTCCGCACGGCTGGCCAGCGCCAGCGCACGCCGCGCCACCGCGCCGGGCGACGGCCAGCCTGCGCAGGCATGGCGGGCGTTCTTGATCGTGCGCAGCGGCGCATTCACGCCGAGCAGGTGCACGCGCACGCCGAGCGCACGCGCTTCGTCGTGCAGCACGCGCGCGAGCATGCGCAGCGCGGCTTCGGCGATGGAGTGGTGGCCGTAGCCGGCCCACGGGAAATCGGCGCCCGGGCCACCGACCAGCACGTAGCTGCCCAGGCCGGAAGCGGACAGTCGCGGCAGCAGCTGGCGCGCGGCGAACAGGTGCGGCAGCAGGTCTTCGTCGATGCGGCGGCGCAGGAACTCGCCGGGCTGGTCGAGCAGGCGCCCGCGCATCGGCGTGCCGCGGATGGCGGCGATCACGCCGGCGATCGGGCGATCCAGCGCGTCGAGGCGCTCGCCCAGCGCATCGCCGCCGGCATCGCTCGACAGCGACGCGACGAGCGGGGTGATCGGCGCACCGGGATGCGCGGCGCAGAGCGCGTCGAGGCCGTCGGCATCGCGGGCCACCGCCACCACCGCGTGGCCGTCGCGCAGGGCTTCGGCCACCGCGTCGCGGCCGACGCAGCCGGTCGCGCCGAGCACCACCAGCACGCCCGCGTCGGGGGTCGCCGGAATGGGATGATCCGCCATTGTCCCGCTCATGGGATTTTCTCTCCCGAAAACCGGACTTCAAGCACTTCGAGGCGGCCTTCGACCACCGCCTGCGCCCAGCCGCGGATCTGCCGGAACGCGACCCCCACGGCCACGACACCGAGCGCCCAGGCCCAGGCATCCTCGATTCCAACCAATTGATTGAAAAGGAAAGCCGTCGCCAGAATGACGTCGGCGACCAACAGCGCGATCAGGCCGGTCAGCAGCATCCGATGGGCAGGGACCGCACGCATGGCGGACTCCGGTGGCGGGAAGGGACGCTCAATCTAGGCGCCCGGGCCCGACTTGATTAGCCTATGAATCGCGGAATAATTATCCCTTCCGCGGTCCAATCCCCGGATTGGCCCATCCGCCCCTGCCCGGGAGTCCGTCATGCAGCGCGATCTCAACGACACCCTCGTCTTCGTGAAAGTGGTCGAACACGGCAGCTTCATCAGTGCGGCCAACGCGCTGCGCCTGCCCAAGACCACCGTCAGCCGCCGCGTGCAGGATCTCGAGACACGCCTCGGCGCGCAGTTGCTCCACCGCACCACGCGCAAGCTCGGCCTCACCGAGGCCGGCAGCGTCTACTACGAACACTGCCAGCGCATCGCGCGCGAACTCGACGAAGCCGAGAGCGCCGTCGGCCAGTTGCAGGGCGGCCCGCGCGGCTGGCTGCGCATGACCGCGCCCTACTCCATCGGCATCACCTGGATCGCGCCGCTGCTGGGCGAATTCCACGCGCTCCATCCGGAAGTGCGGGTCGAGATGGTGCTGAACAACGAACCGATCGACCTGATCGACCAGGAGATCGACGTCGCGCTGCGCGGCGGCACGCTGCCGGATTCCAACCTCGTCGCGCGCCGACTGTCGGTGTTCCGCACGCAGGTCTACGCCAGCCCGCACTACATCGAGCGCCACGGCGAGCCGCTGCACCCGGACGACCTGCAGCACCATCGCACGCTGGCGATGCCGAAATGGCGTCGCGGCGGACAGTATTTCTGGACGCTGAGCGACGGCGAGCGCACCGACGATTTCCGCATCGACCCGATCCTGGTCGCGAACGATCCGGGCGCGCTCAACGGCGCGCTGATCTGCGGCGAAGCACTGCTGCTGAGCAGCGACGTGACGATGAAGGCGCACATCGAACTGGGCCACGTGCAGCGCGTGCTCGCCGGCTGGATCGGGCCGGAGTACGAATTCAACGCCGTCTTCCCGCGCGGCCGGGTGACCTCGCCGAAGGTGCGCGCATTCGTCGACTTCCTCGTCGAGCGCCTGAACTTCGACGCCGACTACATGCAGGTGAAGTGCCCCGACCGCAAGCGCCTGCTCGCCGCGCAGGAAGCGTCGCGCGTCGCCAAGGCCGAACTCAGCAAGGCGCGGCGCAATGCCGATGCCCTGCCCGCCGCGGTCACGGAGGCGACGTTCGAGGACGATGCGAACGCGGTGCTCGCCGGGCGCTGACTGCGGTGTCGCCCGTGCATGACGCATGAGGCATGACGCACGAAAAAGCCCGGGCTTCCCCGGGCTTTTTCGCATCTTCAGCTGTCGCGCGCGGATCAGAAATCGTAGCGATAGCCGGCGTAGTAGAACAGCGACAGCAGGTCTTCGTTGCTGGCCTGCGCTTCGGTGCGGGTGCGCTCGAGGTTGAACTCCGCCTCGAAGGTGAGGTGTTCGGTGCGGTGGTAGGCGAAGCGGCCGACCGGCGACAGTCGCCGTGAGGTGGACCCGCTGCTGTTGTCCTGCACGTAGTACTTCAGGCCGGGCTCGATGATCCAGGCCTCGCCGAACTTCAGGCGCGTGGACAGGCCGAACAGCCAGGCGTCGTAGGCGCGGCTGGTGAGGTAGCTGGTGTTGAGCACGAACACGTCCGACGGCATGAACACGCCGGTGCCGATGACCTGCCCTCCGAGCGTGCGGATGTTGCCGGTGGCGTCGCTGGCCGGCAGCGTCGGCGTGGCGATGGTGCCGCTGACGCTGGAGATGCGGTAGTCCACGGCCGCCTGCCACTTCGGCGAGAACGTCATGGTGACGCCCAGCGACGACGCCCGCGCGATCGGGGTCAGGCCGATCGCCTGGCGCATGATCTGGTCGCGCGTCATCGTCTGCCCGAGCTGGGCGACGGTGGTCTGCGACTGGCCGAGCAGCGCATTGCTCAGCTGCAGCGTGGGCGCACGGCGGTAGTCGTAGAGGAAGTTGACCGCGAACTTGCCGCCCCAGCCGAAGTTGCCCTGCACCGAACCGATGTTGAGCTTGTCGAACATCACGTCGTAGTCGAGCAGGCCGAACACCGAGCGATTCGCGGCGAAATAGCGGAACTCCGCGCCGACCGCGCGCCGGTCGACTTGGCCCTCGGCGTCCTGCTGGATGCCGAACACGCCGATGCCGAGCGTGTCGTGGATGCGATCGGCATCCAGCGTGGCGCCGTAGAAGCGCTTGTCGCCGCCGAGGCCCGGCTCCACCAGCCGACCGGCCTCGAAGCCCGCGCGCAGCTTGTCGGTGCCGAGGCCGATGCTGGCCACGGCGCCGTCGAAGCGACCGAGCACGCCGCCGCTCGCCGCGGTCTGCCGGCCGAAGCGCGTGGCGAAGCGGCTGGTCTCGTGGCGCAGGTCGACGTAGGCGGACGACAACCGGTTCCGGTCCGGCTGGTCCTGGATGAAGCTATGGCGATAGGTGTCGCGCAGGGTGACGCGCGTGTCCCACGCACCGGCGCGATGGCGCAGGTTGTAGTTGACGTCGGTGACGATCGCGGACTGGTCGGTGGAGCTCAGCGACTGGCTGTCGATCTGGGTCGCGCCGGTCACCGGATCGGTGGTCGTGAATTCGTCGCGGATCTTCGACTTGCCGCCGTAGTAGTACTGCGAGACGCCGCCCCACTGCGTCGTCACCGGCTTGCGCGCGCGCGGGCCGCCGGTGCCGGCGGTCGCGGGCCCCGTCGGTGCTGCCGCCAGCGAGGCCATGCGCGCCTTCACGCGATCGGCACCGGGACCATCGGGATACAGCTTGAGGTACAGCTCGTATTCGGCGCGGGCGCGGTCCTTCTCGCCGAGCTGCTCGCGCGCGAAGCCGATCAGCTCCTGCGCTTCCTGCGTGAACAGGCCGGGCGGCATGTTGAGCAGGCGATTGAGTTCGGCCACCGCGTTCTCGTAATCGCCGCGGGAAGCGGCGTCACGCGCGGTGCGGATGATGTCGGCCTGCGACTGGTCGGACGCCGACAGCGGGCCGTTCACCGGCGTGGCCGGCGGCAATGGCGCCTGCGCCACGGCGGGCGCGCCGCGCGGCGGCTTGCCGGTGGCGCCGGCCGGCTTACGGAACGACATCACGAAGCTCTGTTCGTCGACGCCCGGCCCCGCCTGCAATCCCTTCACCGGGGCGCGGAACGACACTTCCAGGCGCTTTTCGGTGGGCTGGTTGGCTTCGCTGAAATAGCGCATCTGGAACGGCGGCGCGAGGTCGGAATCGCTCCAGCTGCGCGATTCCTCGAACACCGACCGGCCATCGCTGTTCATGCCGGTGAGTTCGAAATAGATCGTGATCAGATCGCTTCCGGACGACACCACCGCGCGCTTGAAGCGGACGTTCGCGTTGAACCGCACCGTCACTTCGGTGGTGTCCTGCGACGCGCTCACCGCGACGTCGTCGAAGATCTGCGCCATCGCCGCGGGAGCGGCGGTGACGAGCAGCAACGCGAGGGAGAGCGCCGCAAGGCGCGGGAAATGGCGGCGTGACGTCATCGGCAGGGGCATTCCGGATGGGTTTGGAACAGGATCAGAATTCGCCGTCGGTCGAGCGGTGCTGCCCGGTCCGTGTGCGCCTGATCGTGGAGAAGGTGGCATCGGTGTACTGGTGGCAGGCGCCCGAACAGTCCTGCAGTTCCTGCACGGTGTAGAGGATCGTCGGCGAATCGACCTTCTTGTGCGCGTCGGGCTTGAAGCGGTTGGCGTGGCAGCCGGCGCAGTTCGGGCGATAGCTGGCGTACTTCCACGGAATCACTTCGTTGTTCGTCGTGTGGCACGACGTGCAACTCAGCCCGGACTGGTGCGGCCGGTAGGCGATCGAGATGTGCGAGTAGGTCGTCGTCGGCAACCACGCGGTGGTGCGATGGCAGGCATCGCACGACTTCGTGGTGATGAAGTGGTTCGCGGACTTGCCGGTCGCGGTGGTGCCGTTGTGGCAGGTCGCGCACGAGCCCGCGGTCACGCCGCTGTGGCTGAAGGTCGCGGGAATCCACGCGGTCGTGCGATGGCAGACGTCACAGGACTGGGTCGTCGGCAGATGGTTCGCCGGCTTGCCGGTCGCGTTCGTGCCGTTGTGGCACGTGGCGCAGGAACCGGCGGTGACACCGCTGTGATTGAACGTCGCCGGGATCCACGCCGACGTGCGATGGCAGGCGTCGCAGGACTGCGTCGTCGGAATGTGGTTCGCCGGCTTGCCGGTCGCCGTGGTGCCGTTGTGGCACGTGGCGCAACTGCCTGCCGTCACGCCGCTGTGGTTGAACGTCGCGGGAATCCACGCCGTGGTGCGATGGCAGGTGTCGCAGGACTGCGTCGTCGGCAGATGGTTCGCCGGCTTGCCGGTCGCGTTCGTGCCGTTGTGACAGGTCGCGCAGCTGCCCGCGGTCACGCCGCTGTGGTTGAACGTCGCCGGGATCCACGCCGACGTGCGATGGCACGCGTCGCAGGACTGCGTCGTCGGAATGTGGTTCGCCGGCTTGCCGGTGGCCGTGGTGCCGTTGTGGCACGTGGCGCACGAGCCCGCGGTGACACCGCTGTGGTTGAACGTCGCCGGGATCCACGCGGTGGTGCGGTGGCAGGCATCGCAGGACTGCGTCGTCGGCAGATGGTTCGCCGGCTTGCCCGTCGCGCTCGTGCCGTTGTGGCAGGTCGCGCAACTGCCTGCCGTCACGCCGCTGTGATTGAACGTCGCCGGGATCCAGGCTGACGTGCGATGGCACGCGTCGCACGATTGCGTCGTCGGCAGATGGTTGGCCGGCTTGCCGGTGGCGGTCGTGCCGTTGTGGCACGTCGCGCAACTGCCCGCGGTCACGCCGCTGTGGTTGAACGTCGCCGGGATCCACGCCGACGTGCGATGGCACGCGTCGCAGGACTGCGTGGTCGGCAGATGGTTGGCCGGCTTGCCGGTCGCGGTCGTGCCGTTGTGGCAGGTGGCACAGCTGCCCGCGGTCACGCCGCTGTGATTGAACGTCGCCGGGATCCAAGCCGACGTGCGATGGCAGGCGTCGCAGGACTGCGTCGTCGGCAGATGGTTGGCCGGCTTCCCGGTGGCGGTCGTGCCGTTGTGGCACGTCGCGCAACTGCCTGCGGTCACGCCGCTGTGGTTGAACGTCGCCGGGATCCACGCCGACGTGCGATGGCACGCGTCGCACGATTGCGTCGTCGGCAGATGGTTGGCCGGCTTGCCGGTCGCGCTCGTGCCGTTGTGGCAGGTCGCACACGAACCCGCGGTCACGCCGCTGTGGTTGAACGTCGCCGGCGTCCACGCCGACGTGCGATGGCACGCGTCGCAGGACTGCGTGGTCGGCAGATGGTTCGCCGGCTTGCCCGTCGCGCTCGTGCCGTTGTGGCAGGTCGCGCACGAACCCGCGGTCACGCCGCTGTGGTTGAACGTCGCCGGGATCCACGCGGTAGTGCGATGGCAGGCATCGCACGATTGCGTCGTCGGGATGTGGTTCGCGGGCTTGCCGGCGGCGGTCGTACCGTTGTGGCAGGTCGCGCAGGAGCCGGCGGTGACACCGCTGTGATTGAACGTCGCCGGCGTCCACGCCGACGTGCGGTGGCACGCGTCGCAGGACTGCGTGGTCGGCAGATGGTTCGCCGGCTTGCCTGTCGCCATCGTGCCGTTGTGGCAGGTCGCACAGGTGCCGGCGGTCACGCCGTTGTGGCTGAAGGTCGCCGGGATCCACGCGGTGGTGCGATGGCAGGCGTCGCAGGCCTGCGTCGTCGGGATGTGGTTCGCGGGCTTGCCGGCGGCTGTCGTACCGTTGTGGCAGGTCGCGCACGAGCCGGCGGTGACACCGCTGTGGTTGAACGTCGCCGGTGTCCACGCCGACGTGCGGTGGCACGCGTCGCAGGACTGCGTGGTCGGCAGGTGATTCGCCGGCTTGCCGGTAGAGATCGTGCCGTTGTGGCAGGTCGCGCATGTGCCGGCGGCGACGCCGTTGTGGCTGAAGGTCGCCGGGATCCACGCGGTGGTGCGATGGCAGGCATCGCACGACTGCGTCGTCGGGATGTGGTTCGTCGGCTTGCCGGCCGCGGTCGTGCCGTTGTGGCACGTGGCGCAGCTGCCCGCAGTCACACCACTGTGATTGAACGTGGCCGGTGTCCAGGCGTTGGTGCGATGGCAGGCGTCGCAGGATTGCGTCGTCGGGAGATGGTTCGTCGGCTTGCCGCGCGCGGTGGTGCCGTTGTGACAGGTGGCGCAACTACCCGCGGTCACGCCGTTGTGACTGAAGGTCGCCGGCGTCCACGCGGTGGTGCGATGGCAGGCATCGCAGGACTGCGTCGTGGGAACGTGATTGGTGGGTTTGCCGGTGGAAATCGTGCCGTTGTGGCACGTGGCGCAGGAACCGGACGCCACGCCGTTGTGGCTGAAGGTCGCCGGCGTCCAGGCATTGGTGCGATGGCAGGCATCACAGGCCTGGGTCGTCGGAATGTGGTTCGTCGGCTTGCCGCGCGCGGTCGTGCCGTTGTGGCAGGTGGCGCAGCTGCCCGCGGTCACGCCGGTGTGATTGAAGGTCGCCGGCGTCCACGCCGACGTGCGATGGCAGGCATCGCAGGATTGCGTCGTCGGCAGGTGGTTGGTCGGCTTGCCGGTCGAGATCGTGCCGTTGTGGCAGGTCGCGCACGAACCGGCGGCGACGCCGTTGTGGCTGAAACTCGCCGGCGTCCACGCGTTGGTGCGATGGCAGGCATCGCAGGCCTGCGTCGTCGGAATGTGGTTGGTCGGCTTGCCGGTCACGTTCGTGCCGTTGTGGCAGGTCGCGCACGAGCCCGCGGTCACGCCATTGTGGTTGAACGTCGCCGGCAGCCAGGCCGTGGTGCGATGGCAGGCATCGCACGACTGCGTGGTCGCGATGTGGTTCGCCGGCTTGCCGTTCGCCGTGGTGCCGTTGTGGCACGTCGCGCAGCTGCCGGCGGCCACGTTGCGATGATCGAACTTCGCCGGTGTCCACGCCGACGTGCGATGGCAGGTGTCGCAGCCCTGGCTGGTGACGATGTGACCCGCGGGCTTGCCCGTCGCGGTGCTGCCGTTGTGGCAACTCGCGCAGGTGCGATCGGCCACGGTGGCGTGATCGAACATCGCCGGCACCCAGCCGCTGGTGCGATGGCACGCTTCGCAGCCGGTGGAAATCGGAATGTGCGACGCGGCGGGGCGCGTGGCGTCGGGCAATCGGCTGCCGTTGCCGTGGCAACTGGCACAGTCTTTCGGCGTGCCCTGCAGGATGCCGCGGTCATGGCAACCCTCGCAGCGCGCGGTGCGGTGGGCACCGGTGAGCGGGAAGCCGGTCTTCGCATGATCGAAACCGCCGGGCGTCGTCGCGCCCGACTTCGCCGCCCATGCAGGCGCGCAGAACAACAGCATCGTGAGCATCGCCAGCGCGGCGATGCGACGGATGCAGGCAGTCAGGACGGGCATCGGCGAAGTGTCCATGCAGGTCAGCGCGCGGCGGGGAGGAGGTCTTTGAACGAGGTGCTGGTGTGGCATCTCTCGCATCGGTTGCCGAACGACCCGTTATGGATGTCGTCCCCGCTGTGGCAGCTTCCGCAAGCTAGAGGCAAGGCTATCCGGTCTTTTTGCACTGTCTTGTGACATGAATCGCACTTCAAACTTGCGTGCGCACCCGATAACGGAAAACGAGTTTCATTCTCGTGGTCGAAACGCCAGAGCGACCACGCACGCGCGTTGTGGCACGTTTCGCAGGTGCTTCCCATGCGGCCGCGATGCGTGTCGTCCTTCGCATGGCAACCCACGCAGGCCTTCGGCGCGCCCTGGTAGAGCTTGTCCTGATGGCAGCCCGTGCATGCGGCCAACTGATGCCGACCGAGCAGCGGAAACGCGGTGCGATTGTGGTCGACGACGACCTTCTTCCACGCATCGGCAACGTGACAGCGCGCGCAATCGGTGCCGAGTTTCCCGCGGTGCGGATCCTTCGCGGCGTGGCACGATGCGCACTGCATGTCGAGCTTTTCGCGATGCGCATCGTTCTTGTGGCAGGCCTGGCACGCGAGTGGGCGATGGCCGCCGACCAGCGGGAAGCGGGTCAGCTTGTCGTGATCGAAGCTGATCTGCTTCCACGACGCGGCGTTGTGGCAACTCCGGCAATCGGTGCCGTTGCGGCCCTTGTGCTTGTCGTCCTTCGCGTGGCAATCGTTGCAGCCGGCGGCGATGCCGCGGAACGCCTTCGGTCCGCGATGGCAGCCGGAACACGCGGCCTCGCGATGCTTTCCGAACAGCGAGAACGACGTCTTCGCATGGTCGAAGCCCGGCGCGGGCTTCCAGCCGCGCGCCTGGTGGCAATGCTTGCAGTCGTCGCCGAGCGTGCCGGCGTGGGCGTCGTCCTTGCGATGGCAGGCCACGCAGTCGGTGGGGGCGCCGCGGAACACGTTCGGCTGGCGATGGCAGGCCGAACACAGCGCCGACGCATGCCGGCCGACCAGCGGGAAGCGCGTGGTGCCGTGGTCGAATTTCGTTTCCTTCCAGCCGTTCTCGGTGTGGCAGTTCGCGCAGTTGCTGCCCATCGCGCCCTTGTGCGCGTCGTCCTTGCGATGGCAGTCGACGCATTCCCCCCCGAGCTTCGCCTCCGCGAGCGGACGCGTGTGGCAGGCCGCGCAGCGCGCCTGCGCATGGCGGCCGCGCAGCGCGAACTCGGTGCGGCCGTGATCGAACTTGCCTTCCTTCCACACCGTCACCGCATGGCAGCTGGCGCAGTCGCGACCGAGCGTGCCCTTGTGGGTGTCGTCGTCGCGATGGCAGCCGATGCACGTGGACGCCGCGGCGCGGAACTTCGCCGGCGGCGCATGGCAACGATCGCAGGCCACCGCGCGATGCGCGCCGACCAGCGTGAAATCGGTCGAGACGTCGTGGCGGAACGTGTTGCGGTCCAGCTTCACGATGATCGCGTCGCGGCCCTTGTGGTCGGTGTGGCAATTGCGGCAGACCTTCGCGGCGCTGCGGCCGTGGAAGCCGCGGCGCGCGGCGAGGTCGGCGGCGACGTCCTTGTGGCAGGCCAGGCAGAGCGCGGGCTGCGCGTTCTTGTCGAACGAACGATGGCAGGCGGAACAGGTGCTTTCGGTCTTCGCGTGGGCGCGCACCACCTGCCCCGGCATCAGCATGTCCTCCAGCCCCGAGCCGCCGGCGCTCACCGAGGCCGGCATCGCGCACAGGCACGCCATCGCCGCGAGGACGAGGAGCAGACGCCTGAGCAGGGAGCGGGAATGATGCATCGGCTCAGTACATGTGCACGGCGACGATGTGCGCGATCACGCTGAAGACCAGCAGCACCACCAGCGGCACGTGCAGCACGTGCCACAGCGCGAACAGGCGCTCGAACGGCAGGAACTGCGCGGAACGTTGCACGGCAGCGATCGATTCGGCGACCAGCGCCTGCGCGTCCGGACGCAGCGGCGCGCGCGCAGCGCGGCGATCACGCGCCGCGGACAGTGCGCGCGCACGCGCGAGCCACGCGCGCGGCGCCAGCAGCAGCATCGCGTCGGGGCGCTTCCAGCCGCGGGTGTCGACCACGGTGGCACTGCGCAGGAAGTCGTCGACGATGGCGCGCACGTCATCGGCACCGTCCGCGGCCAGTCGTTCGCGCAGCTTGCCCAGCGCAGTCGCGGCATCGGTGCGCACTTCGCCGAGGCTGAGCGGGCGTCCGTACAGGCCGACGTGCAGGTGGCGGTAGAGAAAACGCCCCAGCAGGCCGCTGCCGGCGACGATCACCATGCACCAGAACGCGATCGCGGCGTTGAGCGAGCGCCAGTGCAGCGTGCAGTGCAGCAGGATGAGCGTCGGCCCGGCCACGCCCAGCACCATGTGCGCGGAGAACCAGCGACTGACACGCCCTGCCGACGACAGCAGGCGCACGCGCTTGCGCAGCGGATAGCCCAGCAGCGCGAGCATCATCAGCGCGCCGGCGAGGCCGAGGTAGTAACCGGTGTCGGAGCCCGGCGTGTACAGCCCCGAACGCGACAGCCACCAGATCGAGCCCGCCCACAGCGCGGTGAGCAGCACGCCCGCCAGCATGCGCAGGCGCGCGGCGCGCGCATCCGCCGACGACGCGTCGTCGCGTGCATCGTCGCGGGCAGGCCGGGCAGCAGGGGTGCGGAATGCGGAGTCTGGGCTGGACATGCAGACGCTCGACGTCATGCGCGTTCGTGTGAAGGGGACCGCACGCCCCCTGCGTGCCTTAAGCAACGTTAATCGATTGCGATGAGGCTTACATTAAGGGATCGCTTGCAATCGCATCGACGATCGTCGACAACTCCCGTCCTCCGGGGGATCTCCACTGCACCGAATACGATTTCTTGCGAATGACTATCAATTCTGCATACGCCTTCTACATCGTCCCCGTCGCGATCGCGCTGGTCTATTACGTGCGCCATCGCGTCCGCGCCGAGCGCGTCCACGTCGAGACCCTCGAGTCCTCGCTGCAGGCCGGCCTCACCGAACCGCCGTCGCTGCATCCGGTGATCGACACCGAACTGTGCATCGGTTCCGGTTCCTGCGTGCGCGCGTGCCCGGAAGGCGCACTGGGCCTGATCGCCGGCAAGGCGGTGCTGACCAATCCCAGTGCATGCATCGGCCACGGCGCCTGCCACGCGGCGTGTCCGGTCGACGGCA
Organism: Lysobacter sp. DMC97; assembly: GCF_056313745.1. NCBI lineage: Bacteria > Pseudomonadati > Pseudomonadota > Gammaproteobacteria > Lysobacterales > Lysobacteraceae > Lysobacter > Lysobacter sp. DMC97. The sequence continues at coordinate 308,940 of NZ_JBQUZR010000005.1, forward strand.
TCACGCTGGTGTTCGGCACCGAGCGTCGCGGCATCGACATCCCCGACGTGCGTCCGAATTTCGAATCGAACGTGCCCGGCGTGTTCATCGCCGGCGAACTCGGCGGCATGGGCCTGATCCGCAAGGCCGCGGAACAGGGACGCCAGGCGATGGAGTCGATCGCGCGCATGCGCGGCGGTCATGCCGACCACGACGTGGTGATCGTCGGCTCCGGCCCGGCCGGCATTTCCGCGGGCCTGGGCGCGATCGAGAAGGGCCTGCGCTACGTGCTGCTGGAGCAGGAGCACTCGCTCGGCGGCTCGATCTTCCACTATCCGCGCAACAAGGTCGCGATGACCGCGCCGGTGAACCTGGCGATGGTCGGCAAGATGCGCTTCACCGAGGTCGGCAAGGAAAAACTGCTGGAATTCTGGGAAAACGTGGTGCTGCGCACGCGCCTGAAGATCCACTACGGCGAGCGCATGGAGTCGATCGTGCGCGACGGCGATGCGTTCGTGGTGCAAACACCGAAGGGAACCTATCGCACGCGCGCGGTGCTGCTTGCGATCGGTCGCCGCGGCAGCCCGCGCACGCTCGACGTCCCCGGCGAAGAGTTGCCGAAGGTCAGTTACCGCCTTGCCGATCCGGCGCGGGTGAAGGGCGAGCGCGTGCTCGTCGTGGGCGGCGGCGACAGCGCGGTCGAGGCCGCAATCGCCAGCGCCGAGCACGCGCAGAGCGTGCACCTGAGCTATCGCGGCGACGCATTCAGCCGCGTGAAGGTGAAGAACCGCGACAGGCTGGAACAACTGCGCGCCGCCGGTCGCGTCAAGGTGCTGCTCGGATCGCAGGTGACCGCGATCCACGCGAAGACGGTCGACATCACCTTGCAGGGCGAATCGACCGCGTTGCCCAACGACGTCGTGATCATCTCGATCGGCGGCGTGCTGCCGACCGACCTGCTCAAGAGCATCGGCATCCGCTTCGAGACGAAGTACGGCGAGGCCTGACGGCGCCCGGCGCCGCCGGCCCGGTCAGGGCACGACGGCGTCGATCGAGACGGCGATGACGTTGGCGTTGGTGGTGGCGGTCTCGACCGGCGTCGCCTGCAGGTCGCCGGTGTGCGGACTCGCGTCGCCGCTCTTCGACACGCGCGCGACCACGCTCACTTTCGGGAAGTTCGACAGCCGCATCGTCGGCACCATCGCGTCGGCGTCGCCGAGTTCGATGTCGGCCGGCAGCGCGGACACCTGCAGGCGCTTGATCGCCACCGGCATCGGCGGACCGCCGACGGCCTTCGCAAACACGAACACCGCATCGCCCGGCGCGGCCTTCGCGCGCAACGCGTCCGCGAGCGTCACCCGCAGGCGCAGCGTGCCACCCGCGGTCGCGGCCGCGGGCATCGACGCGCCACCCGCGGCCGGCGTCGCCACGGCAGCCGCATCGCCACCGGGCAGATGCGCGCGGGCATCGGCGATCATGCCGGTGACCGACTGCAGCACGTCCGAATCCGGACCGAGCTGCACGCGGATCTTCTCCCACGACGCGATCGCCTCTGCGTAGCGGCCCTGCTGGTAGTCGCTCATGCCCAGCAGCCACAGGCCGTCCTGGTTGTTCGGCTCGACCTGCAGCGCGTGGCGGATCATCTCCAGCGGCTTGCCGTCGATGCGGCGCTCCGGCGAATTCAGCGCGAGCGCCTCGGCGTACGCGATCTCGATCGCGGGACGATCCTTTGCCAATCCGTAGGCTTTCTCCAGCGCCTGGCGACCGTCGGCGTTACGTCCCATGGATTCGTAGGCGCGGCCCAGCAGCAGCCAGCCGTCGGCATCGTTCGGGTTCTTGTCGAGCTTCGCGCGCAGGCTGTCGATCGCGGCGCTCATGTCCATGCCGGGCTTCTGCGCGGCGTCGGCCGGCGGCATGCCACCGCTCGCGGGCATCGCGGCAGTCGCGGGCGCGCCGCTGATCGACACCGCATCGGGACGTCCGAGCATCGCGTACAGCCCGACCGCGGCCAGCGGCACCACGACCGCGATCGCGACCAGCACGCGCTTCGTGCCTGGACGCGCGACGTCGGCCGATTGCGGCGGCGCTTCGGCGTCCAGCGCGGCGCGCTTGGCCTCGAACTCCTCGCGCGACAGCACGCCGGCATCGAACGCACCCTGCAACGCCTTGCGTCGCGTCTGCAGGCCGTCGTCGTTGCCGCCGCGACGCGCGCGCAGCAGCGGCCACAGCAGTGCGAGCACCGCCACCAGCACGAGCACGAGGCCCGCGATCACGAAACCGATCATGCTTCCCAATCTCCCGACACGGGATCCGCTGCGGGATCCGGGGCCGCCCCTGCGGCCGGCGGCGACCGGCGCAGGATGCGGAACAACACGACACCGGCGATCAGCAGCATCGCCAGCGGACCGAACCACAGCAGCCACGTCGTGGGCTTCATCGGCGGCCGGTAGAGGATGAAGTCGCCGTAGCGATCGGTGAGGTAGCGCTTGATCTCGTCGTCGCTGGCGCCACTGCGGATCTGCTCCATCAGGTCGCGGCGCAGGTCCTGGGCGAGGCCGGCGGAGGAATCGGCGAGGCTCTCGTTTTGGCACACGAGGCAGCGCAGTTCCTTCGCCAGCGACTGGAAGCGCGCTTCCTCGGCATCGTCGCGGAACCGGATCGGGTCGATCGCCTGCGCGGCGAACGCGGCGAGCATCAGCAGCAAGGCCAGCGCGAAAGTCGGCAGCCGGCGGCGGGTCATCGCGAACCTCCCTTGCGCATCGCGTCGATCTGCGGCTTCAGCGTCGACGCCAGCGCCTCGGACGTGACCGCGCCGATGTGCTTGTAGCGCACGCGGCCGTCGGCATCGATCAGGAACAATTCCGGCGCGCCGTACACGCCGAGATCGATCGCCACCTGCCCTTCGAGGTCGGCCAGCACCATCGCGTACGGATTGCCGTATTGCGACAGCCAGCGTTTCGCGTCGACCGGATCGTCCTTGTAGTCGTAGCCGATCAGCGGCACGCCGAGGTTCGGCGCTTCGCGCATCAGCACCGCGCTCTCGTCGCGGCAGACATAGCACCAGCTGGCGAACACGTGCAGCGCGTAGGGCTTGCCGCGGAAGGTGCGGCTGTCGACGACGAGGTTCGGCGCGTCCAGCCGCGGCAGCGCGAACTGCGGCGCGGGCTTGCCGACCAGCGGCGACGGCACTTCGCTCGGATCGTGCGTGCGGATGTAGAGCAGGCCCGCGCCGAGCAGCGCGAACAGCGCCACGAAGCCGACGAAGGGCAGCATGCGTGCATTCATGCCGCGCCCTCGGCCGCGAGCACGGGCGTCGCCGGCAGCGGGTCGGGCTTGCGGCCGGGCACCGGTGCCGGTGCGGCAGCGCTCACGCGGCGGAAGCGCGGATCTGCGGCGACGAACAGGCCGCCGAGCATCATCAGGAGTGCGCCGGCCCACACCCAACGGATGAAGGTCTTGAGATAGACGCGCACCGACCAGGCGTCATCGGTGCCGCCCAGCGGCTCGCCCAGCGCAACGTACACGTCGCGGAAGGTGCCCGGCTCGATGCCGGCCTCGGTCTGCACGTTCGAGCCTTCGGAATACTGCCGCTTCTGCGGCCGCAGTTCGGCGACCTGGCGACCGTCGCGGAGGACGCGGATCACCGCTTCCTCGGCGATGTAGTTGGGGCCTTCGACGCGGCCCAGCGATTCGAAGCGGAAGCCGTAGCCGCCGACCTCGACCGTCTGTCCCGGCGCGAGGCTGAGGTCCTTCTCGACGCTGGTGCCTTCGGTGACCAGCACGCCGGCGAAGAAGATCGCCACGCCCGCATGCGCGAGCAGCATGCCGATCATCTCCGACGTGAAGCGGCGACCGGCGGGACGCTCGCGCACGCGCAGCAGCACGAACCGCGCGACGCCTACCGCCACCCAGCCGCCGGCCGCGGCGCCGAGCAGCGGCTTCCACGACGGCGCCGGCATCAGCGCCCAGGCCAGCACGACCGCGGCCACACCGGCGACGAACGCCGGCAGCAGGCGACGCAGCGCGGCGCGCGCATCGTCGGCGCTCCAGCGCAGCAGCGGGCCGAACGGCAGCATCAGCGCGATCGGCACCATCATCCACAGGAACATCGTGCCGAAGTACGGCGGACCCACCGACAGCTTGCCCAGTCCGAGCACGTCGCCGATCAGCGGATACAGCGTGCCCAGCAGCACCATGCCCGCGGCGCAGACGAACACGAGGTTGTTCGCCAGCAGCACCGCTTCGCGCGACACCGGCCCGAACGGCTGGCCGCCGGCGACCTTCGGCGCGCGGATCGAATACAGCAGCAGCGACCCGCCGACGACGATCCCGAGGAACACGAGGATGAACATGCCGCGCTCGGGATCGCTGGCGAAGGCGTGCACCGAGGTCAGCACGCCCGAACGGACGAGGAACGTGCCGAGCAGGCTGAAGGAGAAGGCGAAGATCGCGAGCAGCTGCGTCCACGCGCGGAAACCGCCGCGTTTCTCGGTGACCGCCTGCGAATGGATCAACGCGGTGCCGGCCAGCCACGGCATGAAGCTGGCGTTCTCGACCGGGTCCCAGAACCACCAGCCGCCCCAGCCGAGTTCGTAATACGCCCACCAGCTGCCCATCGCGATGCCCAGCGTGAGCGCGGCCCAGGCGACGTTGGTCCACGGCCGCGACCAGCGCACCCACTGGCGGTCGACCTCGCCGCCGAGCAGCGCGGCGATCGCGAACGCGAACGCCACCGAGAAGCCGACGTAGCCGGTGTAGAGCATCGGCGGATGCACGATCAGGCCGAAGTCCTGCAGCAGCGGGTTGAGGTCGTTGCCGTCCGGCACCGCCGGCAGCAGCCGCGCGAACGGGTTCGACGTGAACGCGGTGAACGCGAGGAAGCCGACGCCGATCAGGCCGAGGATCGCCAGCACCCGCGCGCGGAACACCGTCGGCAACTGCTTGCCCAGCACCGCGACCGCGACCGTCCACAGGTTGAGGATCAGCACCCACAGCATCAGCGAGCCCTCGTGTGCGCCCCACACGCCCGAGAGCCGGTAGTACCAGGGCAGGCGCAGGTTCGAGTTCTGCGCGACGTAGGTGACCGAGAAATCGTGGTCGAGCATCAGCCAGGCGAGGAGCGCGAAGGCCAGGGCCACGAAGAAGGCCTGCGCGAAGGCCGCCGGCTTCGCCACCCCCATCAGCAGCGCGTCGCCGCGATGCGCCCCGATCAGCGGCACCACGCCCTGCACGACGGCGACCAGCAAGGCCAGGATGAGGACGATTTGGCCAAGCTCGGGGATCATGCAGGCACTCCGGGGGTGGGGGTCGGGAACTCGTGGACGATGCGCATCGCCCGCGTCACGCGCGCTCCCTCGCGTCCGGCGCCCCTGTACGCCAGTGTCCGCAATGGCGCCGCCGAAGGGCGGCAGGCCATCGTCATCGCCCGCAGCGGGCGGCGACGCGCCAAGATGCCGACGGACCCAACCTTAAACCGTGACGTGCACCACGAAACATCGCCACGCCGTTCAGCGAGCGAGTCAAAATCCCACGAAGCCGGTCGCCGCTCAAGCGCGCCGGCCTACGACCATGGTCGCCTGCGGGACCGGTGTCCGATCGCCCGCGCGGCCGGACACGCCGGCCGGCGGCTCAACCCGCGGGGCTGCGCGCCTGCTGCTCCAGCGTCCCCTTCAGGCCGTCGTCGAGCTTCAACTGGCGCGCGAGTTCGTCGAGGTAGGCGCGCTCCATGAAGTTCTGCTCGTCGACCACCATCACGCTGGCGGCGTACATCTGCGCCGCGAGTTCCGGCGATGCGGCCGCGGCGGCGACCTCGGCCGGATCCAGCGGCTTCTGCAGTTCGGCCTGCAGCCACTGGCGGGTCTCGGCATCGGCGTCGAGGCGGACGAACTCGCCCTCGATGGTCGCGCGTTCGCGCTCGTCGACGTGGCCGTCGGCCTTGGCCGCGGCGATCAGCGCCTTCAGCAGCGCCTGGCTGTGGGTCTCGGCCTCGGGCGCCGACAGCGCCGGCGCGAACGGCGGCGGCTGGACGACCGCGGCACCGGCCGACGCGCCGTCCTGCTGCCGCTTCCAGTCGCCGTAGGCGCGGTAGGCCAAGGCACCGACCGCGGCGAGGCCGCCGAGCGTCGCCATCTTCCGTGCGCGCCGGTTGCCCAGCAGCAACGCGAGCGCGCCGCCGGCCAGCGCGCCCTTGCCGAAGTCGGCGCCGCTGCCGATGCCCGCACTGCCGGCGAGGTCGCCCGCGCTCTGCTGTGCGGTCTTGAGCAACTGGTCGAGGAATCCGCGGGTATCCATGATCGTGTTCCGGTTCGGGGGAAGGACCGCATTGTGCGCCCGCCCGGCGACGCGCCATCGGCTAGAGGTCATGCCGGCGATGCCCGCAGCGGCCGACGCGCGATCGCGTTCATGCAAGACGGCGCCGGCCCCGGCACCATGGCCGCGGGGGGATGCCGGGCGCGGACCGCGACTGCGGGACCTGCGCCCCCACGCCATGCTTCGAGGTCATCGCCATGCGCCCCCTGCCCCTCGCCCTGCTGTGCCTCGCGCTCCTGCCCACCGGCTGCACGCAGTCGCAGGATCGCCCCGCCGACGACAAGCGCCTGTCCGTGCGCGAACGCGCCGTCGCGCCGCGCGAGCGCGAAATCCCGACGAAGCCCGGCGCCGCCGCGGCGCCCGAGCTGCACCGCACCGGCGGCAACCGCCCGCCGACGCAACTGCCGCGCCCGCCGTTCACGGTCACGTCCTTCGCCAGCTTCAACGAACCGTGGGCGATGACCTTCCTGCCCGACGGCCGCCTGCTGGTCACCGAAAAGGCCGGGCAGCTGCGGCTGTTCGATCCCGCGACGAAGACCACCGGCACCATCACCGGCGTGCCGACCGTCGCCTACGGCGGCCAGGGCGGCTTCGGCGACGTGGTGCTGCATCCGCAGTACGCCACCAACCACCTCGTGTATGTCAGCTACGCCGAAGCCGGCGCCGGCGACACCCGCGGCGCGGCGGTGGCGCGCGCCACGCTCACGCTGAGCGGCACCGGCGGCAGCCTGTCCACGCCGGAAGTGCTGTGGCGGCAGACGCCCAAGGTCAGCGGCAGCGGCCACTACAGCCACCGCATCGCATTCGGCCCCGACGGCATGCTCTGGATCACCTCCGGCGAACGCCAGCAGGGCTCGCCGGCGCAGGATCTGAACACCAACCTCGGCAAGGTGATCCGGCTGTTCGACGACGGCCGCGTGCCGACCGACAACCCGTTCGCCTCGCGCGGCGGCGTGAGCACGCAGATCTGGTCGTACGGCCACCGCAACCTGCTCGGCATCGCCTTCGACAGCGCCGGCCGGCTGTGGACGCACGAGATGGGCCCGATGGGCGGCGACGAACTCAACCTGATCGAACGCGGCAGCAACTACGGCTGGCCGCTCGTCTCCAACGGCGACAACTACGACGGCACGCCGATCCCGCGCCACAGCACCCGCCCCGACCTCAACGCGCCGGAAGCCTCGTGGAACCCGGTCATCGCCCCCGCCGGCTTCGTCATCTACAGCGGCAACCTGTTCCCGTGGTTCCGCGGCCACGGCTTCATCGGCGGCCTCGCCTCGCAGTCGCTGGTCCGCATCCAGTTCGAAGGCACCACCGCCCGCGAAGCCGAACGCTACGCCATGGGCCAGCGCATCCGCGAAGTCGAACAGGGCCCCGACGGCGCGCTGTGGCTGCTGGAGGACGGCACGGGCGGGCGACTGCTGAAGTTGATGCCGGTGCCGCTGTAACGCATCGCCGGGCATCCGGCACGCGCCGCCGTGCGCCCTTGCGGCCCATGGCAGGCGTCGCGGTCTAGGCCTTGACGGGCTTCGCTACGCGTCCGCCGAAAGAGCGGCCGGACGCGCATCGGGCGCCTCCTGGGCGGCGTTGGATCCCGGATCCGCGATCATCGTCGCCGCCACCATGCGGCACAGCCGATCCTCCAGTTCCGGTGTGTCGAGCAGATCGGACTCCTCCATCACGGCCGACCACAGTACGGACGTCAACGACCGCGACAACACGAACTGGCCGGCCGGGGACAACGTCGCACCGTGGCCGGCCGCCAGTTCCGCCAGCGCGCGTGCGATGCAGTCATCGAGGACCCGCATGCCGGCAAGCATCCGCACGGCCATTCCCTTGCTGGTCACGGCGCGGACCACCGCCCGCAGCGTTTTCCGCTTGCAGCGCGCGTCGGCGACGAGCTCGCCGACCAGACACGAGACGGCCTCGCGGCAAGACCGGTCGCGGGAGGCCGCAAGCACCGCTTTCAGGCGCTCGATCAACCGGTCGCGATGCGCGATCGACATGGCCATCAGCAGCGAATCGCGATCCTGGAAATACTGGTAGAGCGTACCGATGCTGTAGCCGGAGACATCGGACACCCGCTTCATGGTGATCCTGTCGCTTCCCTCCCGCTCGATGATCTGCACCGTCGCCTCGTAGAGGGCGTCGACCGTGCTCTGGGACCGCGCCTGCCGGGGCCGGCGCCTGACGACTTTCGTGGCTTTCATGACGCCGCCCTGCAGCGGCCCGGCCTCGGGCGATTGCGGCAGTGGCGGCGACGCCGGCACCGCGATCGGCGGCCGCGGTGCGGCGGGGGCGAGGCCGCTGGCCGGGGAAGCGACGCCCGGGACGTGACGGGAAACTGAGGGCGCACGCGGAAATCGCGCTCCGGACTCGAAGATTTCCCAGCGCTGTCAATCACTTGAACGCAGTCCACTTGCGTACGGAAACATGAGCATAACGCGACTTGTCGCGCACCCGAAAGCTGACGAAACTGGGGAAGCCATGCATCGGAAGACGGCAGGAGAGGGCGCACGGCACGACCGCGCGGGTCGTCTGCGTTGATGGCGCACTTCCGGAATCCGGAAGCCATCGGACAAGACCAACAACACGACATCAAGGAAAGTCATGAAGAAAGCACGCAGTTCGATCAAGCTCGGCCTCCTGGCCGCGGGCATCGCCGCAACCACGATGGTGTCGGCCGGCAATGGCGTCGTCGCGACCCGCGCCGCCGCCGTGAAGCCCGACCAGGCCGCCCCGGCCGTCCAGACCAAGCGCATGCCGGTCATCGCGCTGACCCGCACGATGGGCGACGTCGGCTTCGAGATCTTCGACGGCCAGACGAAGCGCTACACGCTCGCCTCGCTGCCGAAGGACGCGACCGACGCCATCGTGTACATCGACGTCGACAGCGTCGAGATGAACCGGAAGAAGATGAAGGCCGTGCTCGATCTCGCCCGCGACCTGAACTGGGTCGTGATGGCGGAAAGCGGTTCGTGGAACGTGCCGCGCCTGCACGCTTTCGTCGCCGCGTACGCGCCCGAAGCGAAGACGCAGAACCTGCAGAACGTCGCGGTCCGCATCTCGTGGGACAACGGCCGTGCCGTCGCGACCGACCTCGCGCCCGACGCAGCCGCGGTCGAAGTGGGCATCGACTATGCGCAGACCTCGGCCGGCAAGGCGCTGCTCGCGAATACGTTCATGACCAAGACCATCGCCCCGGGCAGCAACTACGCCTGGTTCGCCAACAACGCCTACCAGGCCACCGCCAGCAGCCGGCAGGAAGGCACCCGCTTCTACTCGGTGGCGCTGAACCGCGACGTCGTGAAGGTCTGGAAGAGCACGAGCAACGGCACGACCGACTGCGTCGTCGCGTGGCGCGGCAGCTCGACCGCGGGCGACTGGCTGACCAACATCGAAAACCAGTTCGGCTCGGCCGTGGCCGTTCCGGGTGAGCCGGGCAATGCCGCGAGGATCGGTGTCGGCTACGCCGACCGGCTCAACAGCTACAAGGCCGCGGTCGATGCCGTCGCCTGCAACAACGTCTACCGCGTGACGGGCCACAGCCTGGGCGGCGCCATGGCCGAAGCCTATGCGTTCACCATCCGCGGCAAGGCACCGAACCTGGAAGCCTACAACCCCGCGCGCGTCGGCAATGCCAGCCTGCGCACGCAGCTGGTGTCCGCACTGGGCAGCGCGAAAGTCGAAGTGTTCTGCCGCAACCTGGACCCCGTGTGGACCGTGCCGATCGGGCTGGAGCACGTCGGCAACAACAACGGTTGCACCTACTGGGGCGCCTATGTGTCGATCATCAACCCCGTCGCCAACCACGCGATGAATCTGTGGCTGTAAGCGACTGCCGCTTCTGATTCATTGAAGATCGGCGATGAGACGTGGCGGACTTCGGTCCGCCACGTTTTTCCGAGATGGGTTGTAATCACCTTTCGATTTTCTCGGGTGATCGCCAACGAATGCATGTCGGCAACCGGCGACAGAATCCGCAATTGATCCGCACCAACGCACTGCGTTGTCGCCGTCACCCTTCGGCAAGCGCCACGCGCAGCGCAGAGAATGCAGCAGCACCACGATTGCGATCACCTCGAAGGGCTGTGCCAGCCAAGCGATACGGTACGACGCCCTCAGATCGTCGACATGATCCGCCAGCAACCGCCGCTGGCGTTCCAGCAAACGCATGATGAAGAAGAACGTGCCACCCGGCACGTATTCGCGGCGATAGCGAGGCATGGCCCAGCATGTCTACGCGCGCCATGACGCAACATCAGAAGAATCCGAAATACATCGGAGTTTCCAGCGATGCATGCGTCACCCGCAGAAGGTGCACCAAGGGCGCACCCTATGAGGCTTAGGGCGCTTCCGGCGCGCCGTCATGTGCGGGTTAGGGCCTTCCGGCGCGCCACCATGTACGGGTTAGAGGCCTTCCACCGCACCCGGGGTTACGAGCGTTTACTTTGAAAAGACATGATCATCATCGATCAGGAAAATCTTTTTGCCGATCACCATGTCTGACAACTTGAACGAACCGGTCTGGCCAAAGATGTCACGGACAATCACCCTTTCGCCGGCAACAGCGACCCTCGACGAAGAAATCTCGTAGAGCCCGAGATATTTTCCGCCCTTGAATACGACCAGCGCCCAGGACGTGGTCCCACCCTGGGTATTCGCTGAATGCATGTAGCTATAAAAGCAATAGTAGCCAGCCGACGCCTTGAGCTTGAATTCGCCGGAGGCAAGACCCGTGAACCCGCCGCCCCTCAACTCCCGCGAGAAATCAGCCCGCCCCGCAGGGCGGCAACCAGCGAACGCGCTGCCCCAGCCCGCAAGCAGGAGCACGAGAGCAACAGCCTTCACGGTCTTCATGGATGTTCCTTCGAATTCCCGCATTTGACGATTCCATTTTGCCCCCGCACTTGCATGCCCGACACAAAGTCGGCCTTGCCAACGACACATCGATCATCCATTTGCCACTGCCCGTGCATCACACGGATGCAGCGCATCCGATATCCATCGCGCAGGAACAAGGACGAAGGGGGAAATGGTGGGCCGTGAAGGATTCGAACCTTCGACCAAAAGATTAAAAGTCTTCTGCTCTACCGACTGAGCTAACGGCCCACATGTACCGGCGAGGCCGGCCTCGGCGTTGCGCCGAGGGCCGCATTCTAGCCCAATCCGCCGGGTGGGTCAGCCGACGTAGCGGGTGGGGTCGGCGACGCCCGCGGCGGCGAAGCCGTCGGCGCGGAGGCGGCAGGCGTCGCAGTGGCCGCAGGCGCGGCCGTCGGGATCAGCCTGGTAGCAGGAGACGGTCTGGGCGAAGTCGACACCCAGGCGCAGGCCTTCGCGGACGATGTCGGCCTTGGTCATGCGCATCAGCGGGGCGTGGACGCGGAAGGCGGCGCCTTCGACGCCCGCCTTCGTCGCCAGGTTGGCCAGCGCCTCGAAGCCGGCGATGAATTCGGGACGGCAGTCGGGGTAGCCCGAGTAGTCGACGGCATTCACGCCGCAGAACAGGTCGGTGGCGCCCAGCACTTCGGCCCAGCCCAGCGCGACCGACAGCATGATGGTGTTGCGCGCCGGCACGTAGGTCGACGGGATGCCGGCGCCGATGACGTGGCCGTCGGCGTCGGTGGGCACGTCGATGCCGTCGTCGGTCAGCGCGGAGCCGCCGAGACTGCGCAGGTCGACATGCACGGTCTTGTGCGCGGTCGCGCCCAGGGCCTGCGCGACGCGCGCGGCGGCGTCGAGTTCGGACGTGTGGCGCTGGCCGTAGCGCACGCTCAGCGCATGCGGGGCGAAGCCCTGCTCGCGGGCGATCGCGAGGACGACGGCGGAGTCCATGCCTCCGGAGACGAGGACGACGGCGGGTTTCATCGAAAGCGATTCCTCAACGGCCGGGGGCGTCGCCCCACAGGAGTTTGTGCAGTTGCAGCTGGAACTTGACCGGCAGGCGGTCGGCGACGATCCAGTCGGCGAGGTCGTGCGCGGCGACCTGGTCCTTGCTCGGCGAGAACAGCACGTCGCAGCGCGCGTCGAGGCGGTGCTCGGCGAGCACGGCGCGCGCCCAGTCGTAGTCGGCGCGATCGCAGATCACGAACTTGATCTGGTCGTGCGCGGTGAGCAGCGGCAGGTTCTCCCAGCGGTTGCGCGCGACCTCGCCGGAGCCCGGCGTCTTGATGTCGAGCACGCGCGACACCCGCGGATCGACGTCGGCGATGTCGAGCGCGCCGGAGGTCTCCAGCGAGACGACATGGCCGGCGTCGCAGAGCCGGCGCAGCAGGTCGAGGCAGCGTTTCTGCGCCAGCGGCTCGCCGCCGGTGACGCAGACGTGGCGGACGCCGTGGCCGGCGACCTCGTCGACGATGGCGTCGATGTCGCGCCACTCGCCGCCGAAGAAGGCGTAGGCCGTGTCGCAGTAGCCGCAGCGCAGCGGGCAGCCGGTCAGGCGCACGAATACGGTGGGCCAGCCCGCGTCGCGGGCCTCGCCCTGCAGCGAGAGGAAGATTTCGGTGATCTTGAGGCGCTCCGCCGTGGCAGCGGTCGGCGCCGAGGCGGTGTCGACGTTCACCCGCCCATTCTACCGGGCAGGCGGGCGCTCCCGCCTCACTTCACCCGCGACAGCTGGATCGCGCGGAGGCGGTCGTCGGCGCTGCGCGCGGCCTCGGTACCGGGATAGCGCGACACCACCTTCGCCAGCGTGACCTGGGCGGCGTCGAGCTGGCGCAGGCCGTACTGGCAAAGGCCGACCTTCAGCAGCGCGCCGGCGGCCTTGTCGTGGGTGGGATAGCGGTTGAGCAGCGTCTGGAACTGTTCCAGCGCCAGCGCGTAGTTCTGGGTGACGTAGTAGCTCTCGCCCAGCCAGTAGAAGGCGTTGGGCGTGAACACGCCGTTCGGGTAGGCGTCGAGGAAGGCCTGGAACGCGCGAGAGGCATCGGCGTAGCGGCCGGCCTTCAGGGCATCGAAGGCCTGGTTGTAGGCGCCGCGTTCGTCCTCGGCGCGGCCGGTAAAGGCCGCCGAATCGCCGTAGACGCGCGGCGCGGGTTCCTGCGAGGTCGCGGGCGCGGCGGCCGACGAGGTCGCCGGTGGCACGGCCGCGGGCGTGGTCGGCACGGGCACCGCCGGCGTGACCGGCGCGGGCGCAGCGTTCACCGGGGCGTCGCCGCCTTCGAGCCGGGCGAGGCGGCTGTCGAGATCGAGGTATTGGGTCTTCGACGCCTGCTTCTGCTGTTCGAGCTGCTGCTGCAGTTCCTCGACCTGGCCGCGCAGCGACTGCACTTCGCTCTTGAGGTCGCCGATCTGGTTGAGCAGGTCGAGGTTGCCCGAACGCATCGCCGACAGCTGCTGCTCCAGCGCGGTGAGCCGGTCCGACGTGCTCATCCGCTGCGCCGAGGCCGGCAGGCACACGCCGAGGGCGAGCACGAGGACGACGAAGGCCAGGGAACGCGGGAAACGACGGACATTCACGACGGCAGCACCTGATCGGCGGCGGGACGGACGGCAGACACGACGCGGGGCGCACGACGGCGCCCCGCGGATGGAACGATGGCTTACTTCGCGGTGTAGACGATCTCGACGCGACGGTTGCGGCCCCAGCACTCTTCGGTCGACTCGGTGCAGGTCGGACGCTCTTCGCCGTAGCTGACGACGGTGACCTGCGTACCGGAGCCGCCGTTGGCCTGGACCGACGACGAGACGGCGTTGCCGCGGCGTTCGCCGAGGCCGATGTTGTACTCGCGGCTGCCGCGCTCGTCGGCGTTGCCTTCGAGGGTCATGCGCGCGCTGGGACGGTCGCGCAGGTACTTGGCGTGGCAGGCGACGATGGCCTGGAATTCCGGCTTCAGCGCGTCCTGGTCGAAATCGAAGTAGACGACGCGCTCGCGGAGGCAGGCGTCGGTGTCGAGGTCTTCGGGACCGTACACGCCGCTGCGCGGGCCCATGGGGGTGTTGCCGATCCCGGAGGACGTGGTCCCGGAGGACTGGCTGGTGCCGGTGCCGACGGTGGCGTTGGTGTTCGGGTCTTCCTTCACCTTCTTCGTACAGGCGGCGGCGGTCACGCACAGGATCGCGGTGAGCAGCACTCGGGAGGTCGTGTTCATGCAGGGTCTCGGGTGGTCACGGGAGGGGTCGGAGGTGAAGAGGTACGGACGGCGCGATCGGTTGCGGCGTCAGCGCGGCAGGCGGTACGGGCCCCAGGCCGGCTCGCGCACGTCGCCGTTGGCGAGGACGAGACGCTGGCGGACGCGGGCATCGGCGGAGACGGCGTAGAGCACGCCCCGGCCACCTTCCCGCGCGGCGTACAGCACCATCGCCGCGTTCGGCGCGAAGCTCGGGGATTCGTCGAGCGAACCCGGCGACAGCATGGTCCAGCGCGGCGACCCCAGGCTGCGGTCGAGCATCGCGATACGGTACACGTTGCCACTGCCCTGTGCCACGGCCAGGCGCTTGCCGTCGGCGGACACGGTGGCGCGGGCGTTGTAACTGCCCTGGAACGTGACCCGGCTGGCCGATCCGCCGCCCGCCGGCGTCTGGTAGATCTGCGGCTTGCCGCTGCGGTCGGAGGTGAAATACAGCGAGCTGCCGTCGGCGCTCCACACCGGCTCGGTGTCGATGCCGAACTGGCTGGTGACCTGGGTCAGCGCGCGGCTGCCGAGGTCCATCACGTAGATCTCGGGATTGCCGCTCTTGGACAGCACCATCGCCAGGCGGCGGCCGTCGGGCGAGAAGCTGGGCGCGCTGTTGATGCCCTTGAAGCCGGCGACGACTTCGCGCGCGCCGGTGGCAATGTCCTGCACCACGATCGAGGAGTTGCCGCGCTCGAAGCTGACGTAGGCCAGCCTGCG
This sequence comes from Lysobacter sp. DMC97, assembly GCF_056313745.1. Classification (NCBI taxonomy): domain Bacteria; kingdom Pseudomonadati; phylum Pseudomonadota; class Gammaproteobacteria; order Lysobacterales; family Lysobacteraceae; genus Lysobacter; species Lysobacter sp. DMC97. Next base: position 324,062 of record NZ_JBQUZR010000005.1, read on the forward strand.
GCCGTCGGGGCTCCACGCCGGCGACAGCAGCGGCTTGTCCGAGCGCACGATGGTCTGCGGGTTGTAGCCATCGGCGTCGGCGATCATCAGCGCGTACTGCGCGCCCTTGCCCACGCCGGTCTGCACGATGTACGCGATGCGCGTCCAGAACGCGCCGCGCACGCCGGTGAGCTTTTCGTAGATGGCGTCGGCGATCTGGTGGGCGACGTCGCGCATGGCGTTGGCACGCGCGGTCAGCGCGAACGCCAGCAGGCGACTGCCGCCCATGTCGTACAGCTCGTACTCGACGCGGTAGCTGCCGTCGGCGGCGTCCAGCACGCGGCCGACGACGATGTCGTTCTGCTTGAGCTGGCGAAAGTAGGCGAAATCGATGTCGGCGCCACGGCTCGGGCGCTGCGAGCCGAGGTCCGCCGGCGGCAGCGGCCGGAACTGGCCGGAGCGGGCGAGATCGGCGCGGACGACTTCCGCGATGTCGGCCGGCGGCGGCGTGCCGGCGCCCTGGTACGGCATCGGCACCACCGCGATCGGCGTGGCCGCCGCGTTGCCGCCGACGATGTCGATCTCCAGGCCACGCTGCTGGGCGGACGCGGCCCACGGCAGCAGGGCGAGCAGCAGCAGGCAGAGGACGAGGGCGCGATTCGGCAGGGACGTCGGCATGCGGGTCATCGGGAGTCGGGGCGGCGGGCGCAAGGGAGGGAGGCGACCGAGGGGACAGCTTGGCCGCGAAAACGGTCAGAAAGATGAACGGACCCGGACTCGGGCAGACCGCACGGACGTCCGCACGATGCGTCGAACAGGCGGCGATCAGCGGTCTTCGGCACGGAAATTCAGGATCAGCGTGCGGTTGAAGACGCTCTCGAAGCCCTGGTACGGCAGCGGCTGGGCCTTGAGCACGGCAGCCTCGACCGAGCGCCGGCCGGCTTCGTCGTAGGGGCAGGACGGGTCGACCTGGGCGTCGATCACGGTGCCGCCGGGGATCTGGCGGATCACGATCTTGCAGGCCTGCCCGGGCGAGACGTTGTCCGGGCGGGTCCAGTTGTCGCGGATCTTCTCCATCAGCGCCTGCCGGTACAGCTCGCCGGTGTTGGGATCGGCACCGCGCTGGCCGGGCGGCGCGCTGGCGGCGGCCGCGGCCGAGGCCTGCTGGGCGCGGCGCTGGGCCAGTTGTTCCAGCCGCTGCTGGGCGAGCGCGATCTCGCGCTGGTTCTGTTCCTTCTGGCGCTGGAGGTCGGCGAGCTGTTGCTCGCGCTGGCGCTGCATCTCGGTCTTGCGCTGTTCGGCCTGCTGGCGTTCGCGCTCGGCGGTCAGGTCGACCTGGCCCTGGCGCTGCTTCGCCTCCTGCTCGCGCTGCGCGGTGTCGGTGGAGGTCGCGTCCGGCTTCACTTCCTGCTGGTCGACCTTGTCCGGGTCGGGCAGTTGCTCCTGCGGCAGCGGCTGCGCCTCGGGCGGGGTTTCCTCCAGCGCGTCGGGCAGCGGCTCCGGCGGCGGCTCGGGGGTCGTCTCCGGCGGCGGCGGCTCGACCGACGCATCCGGCGCGGGCCGGGTCCGCAGTGCGGCGAGGACGTCGGCCGGCAGCGCGTTCGGGTCGATGACGTCCGCGCTCACCGGCTCGCCGGCCGACGACGGCGGCGAGCTAGGCAGCAACGACGCCAGCAGCAGCACCGCCACCGGCACGAGGTGCAGCAGCAGCGAGAAGCCGACCGCGAGCGCGGTGTCTTCGCGACGTTCGCGCATCTACGCCCCGCCCTGCCCCGCCGCGACCCGGCGCCCGGCGCGCGCGTTCATCGCGATTCCTCCGGCAGGCTCACGAGGCTCACCTTGGCGATGCCCGCGTCCTTGATCAGGTCGATGCCGCGCATGACCGTCTGGTAGCTGGCGTCGCTGGCGCCGTTGACCAGCACCGTGATGTCGTCGTTGCGTTTGTGCACCGCGCGCAGCTCGGCGACGAGATCCTTCGCGCCGACGCTGCGGTTGCGGCCGCGCTCGAGCATCAGCGCGTAGCCGCCGTCGGCGTAGATGCTGACCACCACCGGGTCCTTTGGCGTCTGCAGCGACTTCGCGCGCGACTGCGGCAGGTGGATGTCGGTGCCGAGGTTCAGCAGCGGCGCGGTGACCATGAAGATGATCAGCAGCACGAGCATCACGTCGATGTACGGCACGACGTTGATCTCGGCTTTCAGCTTGCGCTTGCGGCGACGGCCGGCGGCTTGGAGGGCCATGGTCGATGTCCGGTGAGGCGGGAGACGGGGACGATGCGGTCAACGATCCGCGGCGGGCCGCGGGGTCAGTGCTCGTCCATGTGCGCCTGGCGCTGGAGGATCGAGGAGAACTCCTCGGCGAAGGCGTCGTAGCGCACCGCCAGCCGCTCGACGCGGGTCGCGAAGCGGTTGTAGGCCCACACCGCGGGAATCGCCGCGAACAGGCCCATCGCCGTCGCCAGCAGCGCCTCGGAGATGCCCGGCGCGACGGTGGCGATCGTCGCTTCCTTCATGCTGGCCAGGCCGTGGAACGACATCAGGATGCCCAGCACCGTGCCGAACAGGCCGACGTAGGGGCTGATCGACCCAACGTTGGCGAGGAATTCGAGGTTGTGTTCCAGCCCGTCGAGTTCGCGCGAGGCGGTCGCGCGCATCGCGCGCTGCGCGCCTTCGAGCTGGCTGCGCGCGTCGACGCCGCGGCGCTGGCGCACGCGGTTGAACTCGCGCAGGCCGCCTTCGAAGATCGCTTCCAGCCCGCTGATGTGCTGCTTGCGGCCCGCGGCCTCGGCGTAGAGCCGGCCGAGGTCGCCGCCGGCCCAGAAGCGCTCCTCGAAGCCGTCGGCCTCCTTCTGCGCGCGATCCAGCACCCGCTTCTTGCGGAAGATGATGACCCACGACGCCACCGACGCCAGCAGCAGCAGCGCCATCACCGCCTGCACCGGCAGGCTGGCCTCGACGATCAGCTTCAGGTAGTTCAGGCCGGCCTCGGGCGCGGCACCGGCGGCCGGGGCCGCGGCGGACAGCGCCTGCGCCGGCAGCGGCTGGAGGTCGGTGGCCTGGACGGCGGCCAGCAGGACGGCGGACAACACATTCATCGCGGGATTCGCTCCACGTTCGGTTCGTCGCGCCGGATTTCGTCCGACGCGGGGGATTCCTGGGATCGCAGCATCGACAGCAGATCGTCCGGGATCGCCATCGGGCGGAAGGTCGACGCGTCCAGCGCCGCGACGCGCACCTCCGCATCGATCAACCGCCGGCCGTCGCGATCGATCGCCTGCGCGATCACGAGGCTGGCGCGGCGGCATTCGGCGAGCCGCACGCCGACCCGGAGGGCGTCGTCCAGCCGCGCCGGCTGGCGGAAGTCGATCGTCATCGCACGCACCGCGAACACCAGACCGTACTCGCGGCGCAGGCGTTCCTGGCCCCATCCCTGCGCACGCAGCCATTCGGTGCGCGCGCGTTCGAGGAAGGCCAGATACTGCGCGTGGTAGACCACGCCACCGGCGTCGGTATCCTCCCAATAGACCCGTGTCGGCCAGCTGAACCCGGCCGCTCCGGATCCGGACGGATCCGCGACCACCGCTGCGTCACGCGCCATCGCCGCCCTCCGCGAACAGGTCGCGCGCCGGCGCCTTCGGTTTCAGGCCGAAATGGCGATACGCCTTCTGCGTGGCCATGCGCCCGCGCGCGGTGCGCACGAGGAAGCCCTGCTGGATCAGGTACGGTTCGATCACGTCCTCCAGCGTGCCGCGCTCCTCGCTCAGCGCCGCGGCCAGCGATTCCACGCCGACCGGGCCGCCGTCGAAGTTCTCGAGGATCAGCTGCAGCATGCGCCGGTCGAGTTCGTCGAAGCCCTCGGGATCGACCTTCAGCATCTTCATCGCGGCATCGGCGACGTCGCGGTCGATGTGGCCGGCCGCGCGCACCTGCGCGTAGTCGCGCACGCGCCGCAGCAGGCGGTTGGCGATGCGCGGCGTGCCGCGCGAGCGCCGCGCGATCTCGCCGGCGCCGTCGGCCTCGCAGGCGATGCCGAGGATCTGCGCCGAGCGGCGCACGATGCGGGTGAGTTCCTCGGCGCTGTAGAACTCCAGGCGCTGGACGATGCCGAAGCGGTCGCGCAGCGGCGCGGTGAGCAGGCCGGCGCGGGTGGTGGCGCCGATCAGCGTGAACGGCGGCAGGTCGAGCTTGATCGAACGCGCCGCGGGGCCCTCGCCGATCATGATGTCGATCTGGAAATCCTCCATCGCCGGATACAGCACTTCCTCGACCACGGGCGAGAGGCGATGGATCTCGTCGATGAACAGCACGTCGTGCGGCTGCAGGTTGGTGAGCAGCGCGGCGAGGTCGCCGGCCTTCTCGATCACCGGCCCGGACGTGACGCGCAGGTTGACGCCGAGTTCGTTGGCGATGACGTGGCTGAGCGTGGTCTTGCCCAGCCCCGGCGGGCCGAAGATCAGCACGTGGTCCAGCGCCTCGCCGCGGCGCTTGGTGGCCTCGATGTAGATCGCCATCTGCTCGCGCACCGGCTGCTGGCCGAGGTATTCGTCCAGCCGCTTCGGGCGCAGGCCGGCGTCGACGAGGTCGTCCTCGCGGGTGGCGCCGGAGGCGATGATGCGGTCCGTGGTCATGCCGCCATTATGCCCGGCGGCACGTGCGACGCGGTTACGGCGCGGCCACGGCGACGGGCCGCACGGCCGGACCGTCCCCCGCGACGTCGCGGCACGCGTCGGCCGCCAGCTCGAGCGTGCGACGCCGCGCCGCGTGGTCGTAGAGGTTGATGGTGATCATCAGCTCGTCCGGGCGATGGCGGGCGACGAACCCGCCGATGCCGGCGCGCACGCCGGCCGCGTCGCCCATCACCACGCCGGACAGCGCCTGTTCGATCATCGCCTTCTCGTGCGGCTGCCAATGCGCCTGGATGTCGTCGACCGGCGGCGGGACCCGCCCGGGCTGGCCGCGGATCATGCGCAGGAAACCCAGTTGCTGGCTGGTGAACAGCCGGCGCGCCTCGGCGACGGTGTCGGCGGCGACCACGTTCAGGACCGCCATCGCATACGGCGCCGCCAGGTATTTCGACGGCTGGAACCGCTTCCGGTAGAGGGCCAGCGCCTCGTCCGTCAGCCCCGGCGCGAAGTGCGACGCGAAGGCGAACGGCAGGCCCATCGCGGCCGCCAGCTGTGCGCCGAACAGGCTGGAGCCCAGCATCCACACCGGCACGTCGATCCCGGCGCCGGGCACGGCCTGCACCGCCTGGCCGGGGCGCACGGGCTCGAAATAGCCCAGCAGCTCGGCGACGTCCTGCGGGAAGTGGTCGGCGCCGTCGCCGTAGCGGCGCAGGGCGCGCATCGTGATCTGGTCGGTGCCCGGGGCGCGGCCCAGGCCCAGGTCGATGCGGCCCGGATGCAGCGCGGCCAGCGTGCCGAACTGTTCGGCCACCTGCAGCGGCGCGTGGTTGGGCAGCATGATGCCGCCGGCGCCCACGCGGATCGTGCGCGTGCCGGCAGCGACATGGCCGATCAGCACGGCCGTCGCGGCGCTGGCGATCCCGGGCATGTTGTGGTGCTCGGCCAGCCAGAAGCGGCCGTAACCCAGGGCTTCGGCGTGGCGCGCGAAGTCCAGCATGTTGGCGAAGGCGTCGTGCGGCGTGGCGCCTTCGCTGACCGGGGCGAGGTCCAGCAGGGAATAGGGAATCATCGGCGACGACTATCCATGTGTGCGGCCACCGATTATGGGGGCCGCCGCGCGAATTGCCATGCCTGAGCCGGACGCGCCGGCGTCGTTCGGCTAGATCTGCACCTGCGCGCCCAGTTCCACCAGGCGATTGCCCGGGATGCGGAAGAACCCGGTCGCCGAGGCGGCGTTGCGATGCATCAGCGCGAACAGCTTGTCGCGCCAGACCGGCATGCCGCGGTGGGCGCTGGCGACGATGGTCTCGCGGCTGGAGAAGTACGTCGTGTCCATCGGGTCGAAGTGGATGCCGCCCTTGTCGCAGCTGCGCATCAGCGCCAGCGGCACGTCCGGCGTCTCCATGAAGCCGAAGCGGATCACGATGCGGTGGAAATCGTTGCCGATGGCTTCGATCTTCAGGCATTTCTCCTTCGGCGCGTACGGGACGTTGAGCGTCTCCACCGTCAGGAACACGTTGCGCTCGTGCAGCACCTTGTTGTGCTTGAGGTTGTGCAGCAGCGCGTGCGGCACCACCGACTTGTCGGCGGTCAGGAACACCGCCGTGCCCGGCACGCGCACCGGCGGCGCGAGCATCAGCCCCGGGAGGAAGCCGTCGACCTGGATGCCTTCCTTGCGGATCTCGGCGCGCAGCAGTTCGCGGCCACGGCGCCAGGTGCGCATCATGGTGAACGCGGTGATGCCGATGAACAGCGGCACCCAGGCACCGATGCCTTCGAGCAGCTTGGCGCCATTGGCGAGCAGGAACGCCAGGTCGATCACCAGGAACAGGCCGCACAGTGGCAGCACCCAGCGGCGGGTGTCGTGCCAGCGGGTGTAGGCGACGATCGCCAGCAGCAGGGTGTCGATCAGCATCGTGCCGGTGACCGACAGGCCGTAGGCGGTGGCCAGCGCAGTCGCGCTGCGGAAGGTCAGGGTCAGCACCACGACCGCGGCGAACAGCGTCCAGTTGATCGACGGCACGTAGATCTGGCCGATGGTGTCCTTCGACGTGTACTTGATCGCCAGCCGCGGCAGGTAGCCGAGCTGGATCGCCTGACGCGTCACCGAGAACGCGCCGGTGATCACCGCCTGCGAGGCCACCGTCGCGGCCAGCGTCGCCAGGATCAGCATCGGGATCTGCGCCCACGCCGGGATCGACATGAAGAACGGGTTGGCGACCGCGGCCGGGTTCTTCAGCAGCAGCGCGCCCTGGCCGAAGTAGTTGAGCACCAGCGCCGGCAGCACGAAGGCGAACCAGCCCAGGCGGATCGGCTTCTTGCCGAAGTGGCCCATGTCGGCGTACAGCGCCTCGCCGCCGGTGACGGTCAGCACCACCGCGCCGAGGATCAGGAACGCGTGCCAGTTGTGGGTCGCGAAGAAGTTCCACGCCCAGTACGGGTTCAGCGCCCACAGCACCGACGGGTTGTGCAGGATGTTGCCGATGCCGAGCACCGCCAGCGCGACGAACCACAGCATCATCACCGGGCCGAAGGCCTTGCCGACCTTGTCGGTACCGAAGCGCTGCAACGTGAACAGGCCGGCGAGGATGACCAGGCTGATCGGCACGACCCAGGTCTTGAAGAAAGGGTCGATGATTTCGAGGCCGGCGACCGCGCCGAGCACGGTGATCGGCGGCGTGATCATGCCGTCGCCGAAGAACAGCGCGGCGCCGAAGATGCCGAGGATGCCGACGGTGTAGCTCAGCCTCGAGCCGGAGCGCAGGCTGCCCTGGGCCAGCGCGGTCAGCGCCATGATGCCGCCCTCGCCGTCGTTGTCGGCGCGCATGATCACGATCACGTACTTCAGCGTGACCACCAGCAGCAGCGACCAGAAGCCCAGCGACAGCAGGCCCTGCACGGTCGCGGCGTCCGGCGTCAGGCCGAAGTGCTTGCCGAACATTTCCTGGATCGTGTACAGCGGACTGGTGCCGATGTCGCCGAACACCACGCCGACCGCGCCGAGGACCAGCGTGGCCATCGCCGTGCGGCCGTGGCCGTCCTGCGCGTGGTTGGAATCGTGGGAGGAGGATGTGCTCATCGGAGGAAACCGGATGGCCCTTCGGGTGCGTGGGAGTGGGGACGCAGAATCAGCGCAGCGCCGACTGCAGCGCCTTGCGGATGACAGTGGCGGCATCGTCGCCGGGCGCCGTGGCGTCGCGCGCCATGCGTGCGGCCTCCGCGGGCTTGTAGCCGAGCTGCTGCAGGGCGATCGTCGCTTCGGACTGCGCGTCGCCGATGGCGCCCGCATTGAGCGTGCTGCCGGCGCCGGCGAAATCGGCCGCGCGGTCGCGCAGTTCGACGACCATGCGCTCGGCGGTCTTCTTGCCGATGCCCGGGATGCGGGTCAGCGCGGTGACGTCGCCGGCCTGCACCAGCCGCGCGAATTCGTCGACGCTGACGCCGGACAGCACCGCCAGCGCGATCTTCGCGCCGATGCCGCTGACCTTCTGCACGTCGCGGAACAGACGGCGCTCGGCCTCGCGCAGGAAGCCGTACAGCGAGACGCTGTCCTCCTTCTGCGCGTAGTGCGTGAACAGCACGATCTCGCGCCCGACGTCGGGCAGGTCGTAGAACGTGCTCATCGGCGCCTCCAGCTCGTAACCGACGCCATGGACGTCGATCACCAGCCACGGCGGCTGCTTGTGGACGAGCACACCCCTGAGTCGACCGATCATGACCGTCTCCGTCGCGCGGCGGCGCGACTCACTCCTTCAACACCATGTCGATGCACATCACCGCGGCCATGATCAGGATGCGGACGTCGTCGTCCGGAGCCACGGCATCGGAGACCGACAGCACGTAGTTGTCGGCGCTGGTGAACAGTTCCTTGCCCAGGCCGGCCCACTTCTTGCTGACCCGCGCGAGTTCCTTGTCGCCCTTGAGGAACTGGAATTCCCAGCTGGTCCACTTGCCCTTGAGCACGCAGACCTCGTTCTCGCGGGCATCGAGCACGCGGAACGCACCGCCGATCGAGAACAGCTTCTGCTTGAAGCCGCCGATGACGCGGCCGTTCTCGTCCAGCACCTCGACCTTCGACAGGAACAGCGAGATGCCGCGGCGCACGGTCAGCGCCTTGCGGCCGTCGGTGCCGGTCAGCACGACCTCGAACGGGGTCATGCGCTTGTAGTCGGTAAAGCGGAACAGCTTGGTGAAGAAGCCGAGGTTGGGTTCGCGGCATTCCAGCAGCTTGGCGCCGCCGGACGGATCGAACACGTCGTAGTTGTTGGCGGCCTTGAAGATGCCGGCGTGTTCCTTGATCAGGAACAGGTTCTGGCGCAGGGCGGAATGCATGCGAACTCCGGAGGGAAACGAATGGGAAGGAGAGTGCGGGAGGTTGTCGGGGCGGGCGCTCAGCGCTTGCCCCAGGCCTGGCGCGTGCCCACGCCGAGCCGGCGCGCAGTCGCGCGCACGTGGGCGTGGGTGATGGCGACGGCGAGCGCGTCGGCGGCGTCGGCCTGGAGCTTGCCCTTCAGGTTGAGCATGAGTCCGACCATGTGCTGGATCTGGGCCTTGTCCGCGCCGCCGGTGCCGACGACGGCGAGCTTCACTTCCTTGGCGGCGTATTCGTGGACCGGCAGGTCGCGCAGGACCACGGCGCACAGCGCCGCGCCGCGCGCCTGGCCTAGCTTGAGCGCCGAATCCGGGTTGCGGGCCATGAATACCTTTTCAATCGCCACTTCGTCGGGACGATGGGCGTCGAGGATAGCGCCGAGGCCTTCGAGCAATCGCTTCAATCGGGCCGGGAAACCGCCGTGGCCATCGTCGTCGGCCTCGTCCGCCACCAGCAGCTTGATCGGCGCGTGGAACACGTGCGTCGCCTTGCCGGCCGCATCGACATCGATGATGCCCACGCCGGTGCGCTGCGAACCGGGATCGATGCCGAGGATGCGAGTCACGTCGATGCGCCCGGCGATCGCAGGCTCAGGCGTACGCGTCGGCGCCGAGCTCGGCGTTGGAATAGACGTTCTGCACGTCGTCCAGGTCCTCCAGCCAGCGCAGCAGCTTGACCACCTGCTGCGCGGTCTCGCCGGCGACGGGGCTGTCGTTGTCGGCGCGGTAGGTCACTTCGGCGATGTCGGCGGCGAGGCCCGCGGCTTCCATCGCGGCCTTGACCGCGGCGAAGGCGTCGGGCGAGGTCAGCACGTCGATCGCGCCGTCCTCGGGATACACCACCACGTCGTCGGCGCCGGCGTCGATGGCGGCCTCGGTGATCTTCTCTTCGTCGGCGCCGCCGGCGAACGACAGCACGCCGGTCTTCCTGAACATGAAGGACACCGAGCCTTCGGTGCCGAGGTTGCCGCCGAACTTGCTGAAGGCGTGGCGCACGTCGGCCACGGTGCGCACCTTGTTGTCGGTGAGGCAATCGACGATGACCGCGACGCCGCCGGGCGCGTAGCCCTCGTAGCGCACTTCCTCGTATTCGACGCCTTCGAGTTCGCCGGTGGCCTTCTTGATCGCGCGCTCGATCACGTCCTTCGACATGTTGACCGCGAGCGCCTTGTCGACCGCGCTGCGCAGGCGCGGGTTGCCGGCGGGATCACCGCCGCCGGCGCGCGCGGCGACGCCGATCTCGCGAATGATCTTGGTGAAGATCTTGCCGCGCTGCGCGTCGACCGCGTTCTTGCGCGCTTCGATGGAAGGACCTCTGCCCATGGGTGAACCGCACCTGAGTCGGAATGCCGAGCCGGGCATTTTACCCCAGTCCCGGGGCCGGCCACCGTCCACCAGTCATCCGGCGAAGCGGCCCTCGCGCAGGAACCGGGCGGTCCGGGCGGCGACCTCGGCCGACAGCACCAGCCCGCTGTGGCTGGCCGGGAGCACGCAGTGGTCGGTCAGGCCCTCCAGCCGGGTCTCGGCCACGGCCACGGTGCCGTCGGAGGCGCCGTCTAGCGTGGCGAACAGGCCGCCCAGGCCCTTGGCGCGGTCGCCGGCGATCACTCCGACCTCGGCCGAGCCGGTCCACGGCGGGCAGCCGCGCTCCAGCAGCGCCCGGCTGCGGCCCAGCGCCAGCCCCAGCGGCGGCCGCGCCGCCAGCCCGGCCGCGGCAGCACTGCCGCGCAGTGGCGACCCCAGGCAGACCACCCGCTGCACCGGCAGGTCGGGCGCCCGGCGCAGGGCTTCGAGGATGACCAGCCCGCCCAGACTGTGGCCGACCAGATGGCTCACCGGGTGGCGGCGCAGGTGCGCGATCAGCCGGTCGCCGGCAGTCTCGGGGTCGCGCCAGACGCTGGCGTAGCCGAAGACGGACGGCGCCAGGCCCTCCGCGCGCAGGCGCAGGGCGAACGGCGCCAGCCAGGCGCGGGCGTTCCAGATGCCGTGCACCAGCAGGACGGCGGGGGCTTCGGCGGGGGCGGGATCGGGAGTGGAATCGCGGCGGGAAGCGGACATCGACATCGGGTCGAAGCTCGGCGGTGGCGGGGGAATTCGTCCGGACATGGGCACGCCCCGGCGGCGACGCAACCATGCCGGAAGGGACAGGCCGTCGCGATCAGGGCGGCGGCGCGGCGGCCCGCAAGGCGTCGGCGACCAGCGTCCCGATCCGCGCGTAGCCGTCCGCGGTGAAATGCACGCCATCGGGCAACAGCAGGTCGCCGAGCGGCGCCTGCGACAGCGCGGCGTGCAGATCGTTGATGCGGAAGCCCGCCGCCTGCGCCAGCTCGACGGCGATGCGGTTGTACGCCGACACGTCGGCGGCGTACCGGCGCGACGCCTTCGCGGCGTTGTGCACGGCCTCGTCGATTGGCGTGGTCGTCGCCCAGATCACGGTCGCACCGCGATCGGCCAGCGCAGTGAAGATCGCGCGCAGGTTGCCGGCGTATTCGTCGGGCGTGGCGACCGGACGGCCGCGTCCGGGGTCGTGGCGCAGGTCGTGCAGGCCGCAGTTGAGGTGGATCAGGTCGAACGCGCCCGCCGGCAGCCACGCATCGAGCTGCGCACGCAGCTTGTGCGAGGACTCGCCGTTCTCGGCCGGCGACCACACCCGCCACGCCGACGGCAACGCGGCGCGCACGTACGGCTCGGCGCCCATGCGGATCGAATCGCCGACCAGCGCGACCCGCAGCGGGCGGGCGTCCACGCTCACGCGTCGCGCCGGAAGATGAACTCGTGGTCGTTGGTCTGGCCGACCGGGAACAGGTATTCGCCGACCCGGCCGAAGCCGTAGCGCGCGTAGAACCGCTGCGCGCCGAAGTTCTCGCTCCACACGCCCACCCACAGCGTGCGCGGGCCGTCGCGCAGCAGCCAGTCCATCGCGGTCTGCATCAGCCGCGCGCCCCAGCCGCCGTTGTGGGCGCGGGCGAGGATGTACAGCCGCTTGATCTCGCCGTCGCCCTCGCGCACGTCCGCGTGCGGCAGGCCGCACGGGCCGACGAGGATGTGGCCGATCGTCTCGTCGCCGTCCTCCAGCAGCCACACCGCATGGCGCGGATCCTCGAGCAGTTCGCGCTGCGTCGCCGGGATGTAGCTGGTATCGAGGAAGTACGCGAGGTCTTCCGGCGGATACAGCGCCCCGAAGGTCTCGGTGAAGTTGCGGCGCGCGATGTCGGCGACGCGTTCGGCATCGGCGGGCGTTGCGCGGCGGATGGCGTAGGTCATCGCGAACTCCTCTTTCCGGGACAGGTAGAGCGGCCTTCAGGCCGCTGTTTTTCGCTTGATCTCGAAAGAACAGCGGCCTGAAGGCCGCTCTACCAAAGCAGGTCACGCCTCGGTCGGACGCGGACGCACCTGCACATGCACCTCGGCCAGTTGCGCGTCGGGGATCGGCGACGGCGCGCCGGTCATCAGGCACTGCGCGGTGGTGGTCTTGGGGAAGGCGATGACGTCGCGGATCGATTCGCTGCCGGCCATCAGCGCGGCGATGCGGTCGATGCCGAAGGCGATGCCGCCGTGCGGCGGCGCGCCGTACTTCAGCGCGTCGAGCAGGAAGCCGAACTTCAGCTCCGCTTCCTCCGCGCCGATGCCCAGCAGGTCGAACACCGCGCTCTGCATCTGCGAATTGTGGATACGGATCGAGCCACCGCCGATCTCGTTGCCGTTGAGCACCATGTCGTAGCCGCGCGAGACCGCGGTCTTCGCGTTGGCGCGCAGGTCGGCGATGTCGTCGACCGCCGGCGCGGTGAACGGATGGTGCAGGGCGACGTAGCGCTGCTCTTCCGCATCCCACTCGAACATCGGGAAGTCGGTGACCCACAGCGGCTTCCAGCCGGCCTCGACGAGGTTCAGGTCCTTGCCCAGCTTCAGCCGCAGCGCGCCCATGAAATCGCTGGCGGTCTTGTAATCCGCGGCGCCGAAGAAGATCGCGTCGCCGGTCTGCGCGCCGGTGGCCTGCACGATCGCGGCCAGCGTCGCGTCGTCGAGGAACTTGGCGATCGGCGAGGCGATGCCCTCGCGGCCCTTCGCGGCGTCCTCGATCTTCATCCACGCCAGGCCCTTGGCGCCGTACTTCGCCGCGTGCGCGCCGCAATCGTCGATCTGCTTGCGGCTCAGCGCCGCGCCACCCGGGGCGCGCAGCGCGACCACGCGGCCGTCTTCATGGTTCGCCCAGTCGGTGAACACCTTGAATTCGCAGGTCTTCACGAGCTCGGCGATGTCGACGAACTCCAGCGCGATGCGCAGGTCCGGCTTGTCCGAGCCGTAGCGGCGCATGGCCTCGGCATACGTCATGCGCGGGAACGGGTCGGCCAGGTCGACGTCCATCACCTCCTTGAAGACGGTGCGGATCATCCCTTCGGTGGTGTCCTGCACGTCGCGCTCGGACACCCACGCGAACTCCATGTCGAGCTGGGTGAATTCGAGCTGGCGATCGGCGCGCAGCGCTTCGTCGCGGAAGCAGCGCGCGATCTGGTAGTAGCGATCGAAGCCCGCCATCATCAGGATCTGCTTGAACAGCTGCGGCGACTGCGGCAGCGCATAGAACTCGCCCGGATGCATGCGCGCCGGCACGAGGAAATCGCGCGCGCCTTCGGGCGTGGCCTTGGTGAGGATCGGGGTCTCGATGTCCTGGAAGCCGCGCTCGTCCAGCCAGCGGCGCAGCGCCTGCACCAGGCGGATGCGGGTGCGCATCGCCTGCTGCATCTCGGGGCGGCGCAGGTCGAGGTAGCGGTACTTCAGGCGCACGTCCTCACCCGGGTTCTCGTGCGCGTGGAACGGCAGCGCCTCGGCCTTGTTCAGCACTTCGATAGCAATGGGCACGATCTCGATCTTGCCGGTGCGGATCTTGTCGTTGACGGCGTAGCGCGCACGCACGGTGCCGGTGACGCGCACCGCATCCTCGGCGCCCAGCGCACCGGCGATCGCGAACAATTCGGGCTGATCGCTTTCGACCAGCACCTGCACGATGCCTTCGTGGTCGCGCAGGTCGACGAAGGCCTGGTGGCTCTGGGCGCGGGCCTTGTTGACCCAGCCGCACACGGTCACGGTCTGGCCGATCAGCGCCTCGTCGACGAGGCCGCAGAAATGGGTACGCATGGGGGAACTCCGGGTGTAGGATCGTCCGGCGTCAGCCGGGCCGCGCATTCTAGCGGTTGCGGCGCCCGCACGTGGCCGGAGCGGTCGGCGCGCGGGCCCGGCGCGCCATTCCCGCCGTCACGGAGACACCCGCATGTCCGCTCTGCCCCGCCGCACGTTCCGCCGCCCATTCCGGTACGCCCGGCACGCCCTGCCCGCCTTCGCGCTGCTCGCGGCGCTGGCCGCGCCCGCGCTGGTGCCGCTGTCCGCCGCCCAGGAACCCGGGGCGCCCGGCGACGTCGGCGCGCCCGGCATGGCCAAGGCCTACGCGCCGGAGCGCCTGTGGGAGCTGGACGAAGGCGCGCAGCGCCGTGCGATCGCCCAGGAATACAGCGACCAGTCCGACGGCCGCACCATCCCCGACGACCAGATGCGCTTCTACCTGGGCCAGGTGCGCTTCTCGCGCTGGACCTTCAGCCAGGTGCGCGCGGACATCGCCGAATCGCTGGCCGGCCACGGCGTCAGCGACGGGGCGGCGGCGAACACGATGCGCTGCGAGAGCAGCGACGGCCGCCAGCGCAACTGCACGACGACCTGGCAGGGACGCTCGAAGCTGGTACGGCAGTTGTCGAACACCGCCTGCGTGGAAGGCGAGAACTGGTCGTCGTCGCCGGGCCAGGTCACGGTCAGCGGCGGCTGCCGCGGCGAGTTCACCGAGGAACTGGACACCTCCGCCGGCGGCATCCGCTGCGAAAGCACCAACGGCCAGATGCAGACCTGCCCGATGCCGTGGTCGGGCAAGTCCAAGATCATCCGCCAGCTCTCCGGCACCCGCTGCGTGGCCAACCAGAACTGGTGGACCGCCCCGGGCCAGGTCCGCGTGACCGGCGGCTGCCGCGCGCTGTTCGCCTCGGTCGACGGCGAGACCGCGGGCTCGCAGATCCGCTGCGAGAGCCTGGACGGCAAATACCACGAGTGCGGCGACAGGCTGTACGGCACGCCGGAAGTGGTGCGCCAGCTCTCGGACACGCATTGCACCCTGGATCGCAACTTCGGCCTGCGCAACGGCAAGCTGTGGGTGAACCTCGGCTGCCGCGGCATGTTCAAGGTCAGCGACGGCTCGCGTGACGGTTACAAGGTCACCTGCGAGAGCGTGGACGGCAAGTTCAACGAATGCACCTGGGACCACAGCCGCGGCGCGCCGCGCCTGCTGCAGAAGCTGTCCGACCGCAGCTGCCAGCAGGGCTATTCCTGGGGCTACAACCGCCGCGCCAAGCTGTGGGTGAACTACGGCTGCCGCGCCGTGTTCGCGCCGCGCTGACCCGCTTCCCGCCTTTCCGGAGCCGCACCGCATGACGACCTTCCGCTTCCTCTCCGTCCTCCTCCTCGCGCTGGCCGCCACCGCGCCGGTCGCCCCCGCCGCCCGCGCCGAACTGTTCGACAAGGACACCGTGCGCTGCGAGAGCAAGGACACCCGCCGCGAGACCTGCAAGGTGTCCTGGCCCGGCCAGACCCGGCTGCTGCGCCAGTTGTCCGACACCGGCTGCATCGCCGGCCGCACCTGGGGCTCGGCCCCGGGCAAGGTCTGGGTGGCGGGCGGCTGCCGCGCCGAGTTCGGGCCGCAGTTCTCGGGCAAGGAAATCCGCTGCGAAAGCGCCGACGGCCACCACGAGACCTGCGGCCGCGATCTTTACGGCAACGCCGACCTGATCCGCCAGCTGTCCGACGCCCCCTGCCGCGAGGGCAGCACCTGGGGCCAGGGCAACGGCTCGATCTGGGTCGACAAGGGCTGCCGCGGCGTGTTCCGTGTGGGCCAGAGCAACGGCCGCTACAGTACCACCTGCGGCAGCGAGAACGGCCGTCGCCAGAGCTGCAGCTGGGACGCCCGCCGCGGCCGCCCGGTGCTGCTGGAGACGCTGTCGAAGTCGCCCTGCACCCAGGGCCGCAGCTGGGGCTACGACGCCCGCGGCGGGCTGTGGGTCGACGAAGGCTGCCGGGGCCGGTTCGGCGTGCACTGACGCCCGGGACCCGCAGCGCCCACGAAAAAGCCCCGCCGGTGCGGGGCTTTTTCATTGCGCCGAACGACAGGTCAGGTGCCGGCGGGCTTGGTGGCCGGCGCCGGGGCGGGCGCGGGAGCCGCCTCGGCCTTCGCGGCCGGGGCCGACTCGGCCTTGGGCGCGTCGCCCTTCTCGACGAGGTTGCGCTTGCGGTCGCCGTCCTTCTTGAAGTCGGTCTCGTACCAGCCGCTGCCGGAAAGGCGGAACGCCGGCGCGGTCAGCTGCCGGCGGACGCGCGGCTCGCCGCAGGCCGGACAGGTCTCGGGATCGGGGTCGGAGAGTTTCTGCAGGCGGTCGAAGGCATGGCCGCAGGCGTCGCACGCGAAGGCATAGATGGGCATGGGCGCGGAGAAAGGCTCGGAACGGGTGGGGAATCTGGCGTCCATGTTACCGATTTCAAGCGCAGGCCTCGCACGGAGGCGCACGAGCGGCGCGCCGGGGCCCTCGTCGGGCCCTCAAGGTGAATACGTTTGCACGTGCCCGCGAGGGCGGGCGCGACCGCGATGTGCGTTCGCACATCCGGCGATAGTGCCGGCGCGCGCAGGACCCGCGCGCCCCCACTTCCCGGAGAACACGACGATGCAGCACTGGATCAGGACCGTCGGCGCGCTGCTGCTGACAGCATGGCTGGCGCTATTGCCGCAAGCCGCGCACGCGGCGATCAACGCGCAGAACCTCGGCGCGAAATACGACGCCACCAACAGCAACATCACCTTCCGCGTGTATTCCTCGCGCGCCACCCGCATCGAGGTCTGGATCTACAAGACCGCCTCGGGCGCGCAGGAGAAGGTCAGCTACGTGATGACCAAGGACGCGGCCAACGTCTGGTCGAAGACGGTGTCGGTGGCGACCCTGCAGACCACCTACGGCATCACCGGCCCGGTCTATTACGGCTACCGCGCCTGGGGCCCGAACTGGACCTACAGCAGCGCCTGGACCAAGGGCAGCGCGACCGGCTTCGTGACCGACATCGACGCCAACGGCAACCGCTTCAATCCGAACAAGCTGCTGCTCGATCCCTACGCCCGCGAGATGAGCCAGGACCCGAACACGGCCACCTGCACCAGCGGCACGATCTACGCGTCCGGCGCCACCTACCGCAACCTCGACAGCGGCGCCTGCGCGCCCAAGGGCGTCGTGCTGGCGACCGACGCCACCTCGTTCGGCACCAAGCCCACGCGCGCCTTCAAGGACGACGTCGTCTACGAAGTGCACGCCCGCGGCCTGACCATGAACGACACCTCGGTGCCGCTGGCCAAGCGCGGCACCTACGCCGGCGCCGCGCTGAAGGCGTCGTACCTCGCCGGCCTCGGCGTGACCGCGGTGGAGTTCCTGCCGGTGCAGGAAACCCAGAACGACCAGAACGACATCGATCCGAACTCCGACGCCGGCGACAACTACTGGGGGTACATGACCCTCAACTACTTCGCGCCCGACCGCCGCTATTCGTCCGACAAGACCGCCGGCGGCCCGACCCGCGAGTTCAAGGCGATGGTGAAGGCGTTCCACGACGCCGGCATCAAGGTCTACATCGACGTGGTCTACAACCACACCGGCGAAGGCGGCGCATGGGGCGGCACCGACGGCCTGACCGTCTACAACCTGCTGTCGTGGCGGGGCCTGGACAACCCGACCTACTACTCGCTGACCAGCAACCTGCAGTACTCGTGGGACAACACCGGCGTGGGCGGCAACTACAACACCCACAACCCGATCGCGCAGAACATGATCGTCGACTCGCTGGCCTACTGGCGCGACACGCTCGGCGTCGACGGCTTCCGCTTCGACCTGGCCTCGGTGCTCGGCAACACCTGCGAACACGGCTGCTACAACTTCGACAAGATGGACGGCGGCAACGCGCTGAACCGCATCGTCACCGAACTGCCGCCGCGTCCGGCCGGCGGCGGCAGCGGCCTGGACCTGATCGCCGAACCGTGGGCGATCGGCGGCAACTCGTACCAGGTCGGCGGCTTCCCGTCGGGCTGGGCCGAGTGGAACGGCGCCTTCCGCGACGCCATGCGCAAGAAGCAGAACAAGATGGGCGTCGAGGTCGTCACCACCGGCACCCTCGCCTCGCGCTTCGCCGGCTCGTCCGACCTCTACGGCGACGACGGCCGCAAGCCGTGGCATTCGGTCAACTTCATGGTCGCGCACGACGGCTTCACCCTGAACGACCTCTACGCCTACAACAGCAAGCAGAACAGCCAGGCGTGGCCGTACGGCCCGTCCGATGGCGGCGAGGACAACAACATCAGCTGGGATCAGGGCGGCGTGGTGCTCGACCAGCGCCGCGCGGCACGCACCGGCATGGCGTTCATGCTGCTGAGCGCCGGCGTGCCGATGTTCACCGGCGGCGACGAGGCCCTGCGCACGCAGTTCGGCAACAACAACGCCTACAACCTCGACTCGCCGGCGAACTGGCTGTACTGGACGCGCAGCGCGATCGAGGCGAACCACCAGACGTTCACCTCGCGCCTGATCGCGTTCCGCAAGGCGCACCCGTCGCTGCGGCCGACCAACTTCTATTCGGCCTCCGACACCAACGGCAACGTGATGGAGCAGCTGCGCTGGTTCAAGCCGGACGGCGGCGTCGCGGATGCGGCCTACTTCGGCAGCAGCAGCAACCACGCCATCGCCTGGCGCGTCGACGGCAGCGAGTTCGGCGACAGCGCGAGCGCGATCTACGTCGCCTATAACGGCTGGTCGGGCAACGTGAACTTCACCCTGCCGTGGCCGGGCACCGGCAAGCAGTGGTATCGCGTCACCGACACCGCGACCTGGAACGAAGGCCCGAACACCGTCGTCGTGCCGGGTTCGGAAACGCTGATCGGCGGTGAATTCACCGTCTATGGATTGCAGGGCCGTTCGCTGCTGGTATTGATCGCGAAGTGAGTCCTCCGCATCGCGGGCGTGGCCGATGCCGCGCCCGCGATGCCGTTCCGCCCGCCGCAATGGCGAGGCGTGATCGATCTTCCTGACGAAGACGATCCGTCGCACGTATCGAAGCGACGCAAACCGGCCAACTCTGTCCCGCATCGACGCGGGACAGCATGCATTCCGACCGATCTGCCGCGTTGCGTCACACACCTCGACGCGTTGTGGAATCCAGGCACATCGCGTGTTGTCTTTCGTGGGCACGGCGCGTTCGAGAAACGCAACAGGCAACGATTCGCATCCACCCCGCTGCGTCGCACATGACGGGCGACGCAGCGATCCGCACGCGAAAATGCGTCCAACGTGCAGACTGCAATGCAGGAACTGCAACCGATTGCACGAAAATGCGGCGCGATCTGGCACCGCGCTTGCTCTTATCCGAAGCAAGGGAACACGACGTCGGAAGCTCGGCATCGCCCGGAAGGTCATCGAAGCGAACGCGCAGCGACGCCGCCGCGATCGACGATCGGAATCACATCCATGCAATTCCACCGGCGCCCCACGCCCGCGAGGTCGAATCGATGTTCACGTTCAACAGCCGCTCCACCGAAGCACGCGCCGCCCGCGACGACACCCGCACCCCGGCGGACGCGTCGCCCCCGACCGGCCACGATCCCGCGCTGATCGCGCATCTCGTCGCCGACCACGCGCTCCTGAAGGACCTGCTGGGACGGCTCGAGGATCTCGCGATCCATCGGCAGTACGCACGGATCCCCGGCACACTGCTGCGCTTCCGCGACGAAGTGGTGCGGCACATCGCGGAAGAGGATGCGCACTTCTACGGCCCGGTGCTGAACGCGCTGGAAAACGACGCCCCGGAACGGCAGCGGCTGGAGCGGGCACACGCGCGCATGGCCGGGATCGCGCGCCTCGCGCTGCTGTTCGTGAAGCACTACGACGGCATCTACGTGACCACCTCGACCCGCGAGGCATTCATGCGCGATCTCGACGTGGTCGCGTCGCTGCTGGCCGACCGCATCGAGCTGGAGGAAATGTCGCTGTACGCCCTCTACGAGCGGACGAACACCGCCGCCGCGACCGCGCCGCAGCTGCGCGTGGTCGGCTGAGCCGCGCCGGGCACGGCGCTCAGCCGTACAGCGCCAGCAGTTCGGATTCGGCCGCGTCCAGTTCGGCGCGCAGCGTCTGCTGCTCGCGGCCCAGATCGGCGGCGCGCTTGCCGCCATCGGCATAGGCCGCGGGTTCGCCCAGCTCCACTTCGATCGCCGCCAGCCGCGCTTCCAGTTCGGCGACGCGCGCCTCCAGTTTCGCCAGCTTGTGCGGATTGATCTTCTTCGCCGGCGCCGCAGGTGCGGGTGCCGGGGCCGGGGGCGCCACGGCCGGCTTCGCTTCGACCTTCTTCGCGTCGCCCTTCTTCGGATCGGCGGTGGCGCGGGTGCGCAGCCAGGCGGCGTATTCGTCGAGGTCGCCGTCGAAGGGCTCGACCACGCCGTCGGCGACGCGCACGAACGTGTCGCAGACCAGGCCGATCAGGTGGCGGTCGTGCGACACCATCACGATCGCGCCCTCGAAGTCGCTCAGCGCCTCGGCCAGCGCCTCGCGCATGTCCAGGTCGAGGTGGTTGGTCGGTTCGTCCAGCAGCAGCACGTTCGGCTGCCGCCACGCGATCAGCGCCAGCGCCAGCCGCGCCTTCTCGCCGCCGGAGAAGCCGTCGATGCTCTCGAACGCGCGATCGCCGGGGAAATACCACTTGCCGAGGAAGTCGCGGAACGCCTGCGTGGCGGTGTCCGGCGACAGCTCGCGCAGGTGGTCGATCGGCGAGGTGCCGGCCACCAGCGATTCCACCGTGTGCTGCGCGAAGTAGCCGATGCGCAGGTCCGGATGGGCGTAGCGCTCGCCCGCCAGCAGCGGCAGTTCGCCGACCAGCGTCTTCACCAGCGTCGACTTGCCGGCGCCGTTGGGGCCGAGCAGGCCGATGCGGTCGCCCGCCTCCAGGCCGAAGCCGACATCGTGGAGGATCGTCTTGGCTTCTCCTTCTCCCTCCGGGGGAAGCGCCTGCCCCGGACTCGATCCGGGGTGGCGCGCAGCGCCGGATGAGGGTGCGGCGGCCGCCGAAGGCGACGCCTGCCCGGGGCCCTCTCCCCAACCCCTCTCCCGGGGGGAGAGGGGCTTCAATGCGTAGCCGCAGTCCGCGTCATTCAATCGCATCAGCGCGAACGGCATCTTTGCCGGCGCCGGGAACTCGATCCGGAATTCGCGCTCGGCGCGCACCGCCTCGGTGCCGGCCAGCTTCTCCAGCCGCTTCATGCGCGACTGCGCCTGCTTGGCCTTGCTCGCCTTGGCCTTGAAGCGGTCGATGAACTTCTGCAGGTGCGCGCGCTCGACCTGTTCCTTCTCGAACGCGATCTGCTGTTGCCGCAGGTGCTCGGCGCGCTGGCGCTCGAACTGGGTGTAGTTGCCGACGTACAGCTTCGCCTTGCCGTCGTGCAGGTGCAGGATGTGGGTGACGACGTTGTCGAGGAACTCGCGGTCGTGCGAGATCACCAGCAGCGTGCCGGGATAGCGGCGCAGCCAGTCTTCCAGCCAGACCACGGCGTCGAGGTCGAGGTGGTTGGTCGGTTCGTCCAGCAGCAGCAGGTCGCTGGGCGTCATCAGCGCCCGCGCCACGTTCAGGCGCACGCGCCAGCCGCCGGAGAAGTCGGACACGGGCTTCGGATGCGTCTCGGCCGGGAAGCCCAGGCCGTGCAGCAGCTTGCCGGCGCGGGCGCTGGCGTCGTAGCCGTTCAGTTCTTCCAGCCGGTGGTGGGCCTCGGCGACGGCTTCCCAGTCCTCGGCCGCGAACGCATTCGCCTCGGCCTGCACCGCCGCGTGCACCGCGGCGTCGCCGCTCAGCACGAAGTCCAGCGCCGGGTCCGGCAGCGACGGCGTTTCCTGCGCCACGCTGGCGATCCGCGCCTTGCCCGGCAGGTCCAGATCGCCCTTGTCGGGCTCGACCTCGCCCATCAGCGCCGCGAACAGCGAGGACTTGCCGGTGCCGTTGCGGCCGACCACGCCCACGCGCCAACCGGCATGCATGGTCAGGTCGACATCGGACAACAGCAGGCGCTCGCCCCGGCGCAGGGCGAAATTGCGGAAGGAAATCATGGGGATGCGGGCGAGAAGAGGGAACGCGGGACCCGCGGCGGCGGGCGGCCGGCGATTGTACGCCGGGCCGCCACCGAACGTGACGGACATCTTTTCATGCCGATGCGTGCGTTGACCCCCCGGAAAGCCCTGTGCTACACCGGGGTCGGACAGCTCTGTCACCCCCACGCAAGGAACCCGTCATGATCCGCCATCCCCTCACGCTGGGCCTGCTGCTCGCGCTGAACGCCGCGCCGGTCCTGGCCCAGGCCCAATCTCAGGCCGAAACCCAGGACAAGACCACCGACGACAGCAGTCTCGAAACCGTGGTCGTCACCGGTACCCGCACCTCGACCCGCACCGTCGCCACCTCGCCGTCGCCGATCGACGTGATCACCCCGGCGGCGCTGGAAGCCACCGGCACCACCGAACTGGCGAACGCGCTGTCGCGCGCCCTGCCCTCGCTGAACTTCCCGCGCCCGGCCATCACCGACGGCACCGACGCCGTCCGCCCGGCGCAGCTGCGCGGCCTCGCGCCCGACCAGGTGCTGGTGCTGGTCAACGGCAAGCGCCGCCACACCACCGCGCT
This sequence comes from Lysobacter sp. DMC97, assembly GCF_056313745.1. NCBI lineage: Bacteria > Pseudomonadati > Pseudomonadota > Gammaproteobacteria > Lysobacterales > Lysobacteraceae > Lysobacter > Lysobacter sp. DMC97. The sequence goes on from NZ_JBQUZR010000005.1 coordinate 346,812, forward strand.
GATCAACCTCAACGGCAGCCAGGGCCGCGGCTCCTCGCCGGTCGACCTCAACGCCATCCCGATCTCCGCCATCCAGCGCGTCGAAGTGCTGCGCGACGGCGCCTCGGCGCAGTACGGCTCCGACGCCATCGCCGGCGTGATCAACATCGTGCTGAAGAACGGCGACGAAGGCGGCAGCGCGCAGCTGGTCGCCGGCCAGTACAGCGCCGGCGACGGCCGCAACGTGCAGCTGTCGGGCGACATCGGCCTGAAGCTGGGCGCCGAGGGCTTCGTGCACCTCGCCGCCGAAGGCCGCAACCAGGACCAGACCGACCGCGCCCGTCCGTACCGCCTCGCCCCCGGCGTCACCACCTGGCCGGCCACCGCGCCGCCGCCGGGCAAGGTCGTGCAGCGCTTCGGCGATCCGGAGATCGAACAGTATTCGTTCTCGGCCAACGCCGAGCTGCCGGTCAACGACGCCCTGACCTTCTACGGCTTCGCCAACGCCGCGCGCCGCGACGCGCTGTCCAACGGCTTCTTCCGCACCGCCGCCGACACCCGCAACATCCCGGCGATCTATCCGGACGGCTTCCTGCCGCAGATCCGCAACATCGCCGAGGACCGCGCCGCGGTGGTCGGCCTGCGCGGCCTGACCGTGCTCGACTGGGACGTGGACCTGAGCGTCAACTACGGCCGCAACGACCTGAGCTTCGGCGTCGAGCACAGCCTCAACCGCAGCCTGGGCCCGACCTCGCCGACCAAGTTCGACGCCGGCGACCTGCAGATCACCCAGCACGTGCTGAACCTCGACGTCTCACGCGGCTTCGACGTGAAGTGGCTGTCCGGGCCGCTGAACGTGGCGTGGGGCCTGGAATGGCGCGGCGAAGGCTTCCGCCAGTCGGCCGGCGAGCTGTCGTCCTACGTCAACGGCGGCGTGCTGCTGCCGGGCGGCACGCCGGCGCCGTCGGGCTCGCAGGTGTTCCCGGGCTTCCGCCCCTCCGACGCCGGCGACTTCAGCCGCGAAAGCTACTCGGCCTACCTCGACCTCGAATCGAACATCACCGACCGCTTCAACCTCGGCTTCGCCGCGCGCAACGAGAGCTACAGCGACTTCGGCAGCACCGCCTCCGGCAAGCTGTCGGGCCGCTTCGACTTCAGCGACGCCGTCGCCCTGCGCGGCACGGTATCGACCGGCTTCCGCGCGCCGTCGCTGCAGCAGCAGTACTTCCGTTCGACCGCCACCAACTTCATCGGCGGCGTGCCGTTCGACATCCGCACCTTCCGCGTCAATGATCCCGCCGCCATCGCGCTGGGCGCCGAGCCGCTGAAGCCCGAGAAGTCGCGCAACCTCAGCCTCGGTCTGGTGCTGAAGCCGGTGTCGAACCTGTACGTCACCATCGACGCGTACCAGATCTCGATCGACGACCGCATCATGCTGTCGGAGAACCTGACCTCCACCGCGGTGCGCGCCTACCTCAACGCCAACGTCGACCCGGCGCTGGGCGGCGGCCGCTATTTCACCAACGCCATCGACACCCGCACCCGCGGCGTGGACGTCATCGGCACCTACCGCTGGCTGATCGGCGACGGCAGCCTCGACCTCACCGCCGGCTACAACCACAACAAGACGACGGTGGAGCGCATCGCGCCGAACCCGGCCGCCCTCACCGCGATCGACCCGACCGCGGTGCGCATCGGCCGCGTGGAAGTGGGCCGGCTCACGGTCGGCGCGCCCAGCGACAAGTTCCAGCTCGGCGGCGTCTACACCCTGGGCAACTGGAAGTTCTCGGCGAACGCCACCCGCTACGGCAAGTTCAGCGTGCTGTTCGGCAACAACCCGGCCGACACCTCGCGCGACCAGACCTTCGATCCGCAGTGGACGCTGGACCTGGCCGGCACCTGGCGCCTGCGCAACTGGGACTTCACCCTCGGTGCCGACAACGTGCTGGATTCGTACCCGGACGAAGTGCTGTTCGCCAACGCCACCAACGGCCAGCTGCCCTACAGCGCCACGTCGCCGAACGGTTTCAACGGCGCGTACGTCTACGGCCGCATCGGCTTCAAGTGGTAAACCGCTTCGCCTGATGCACGACGACGACGGCCCCCGCTCGCGGGGGCCGTTTCGTTTCCGGGGAACGCAGGGCGACGCGCGAAGCGCTCAGCCGCCGGGCTTGAGCTGCCCGATCGCTTCCAGCGACACGATGCGCCGCTGCTCGGCGGCGTCGAAGCGCTGCGCGCGCAGCGCCGCGCGGGCCTGCACGCGGGCGGCCTCGGACAGGCGCGGGTCGGCGTCGATGCGTGCCCGTGCCTGCAGGTAGTCGGCGATGCGGGCGTCCCAGCGCGCGCGCTCCTCGTCCAGCTTCGCCAGCCGTTCGGCCGCGTCCTTGCCCCACAGCGCCTCGCGCGCCTCCGCGCGCTGGCGCGGATCGGCATGCGTGCGCGCGAGCTCGCCGTCCTGCGCCGCGACGAGGCTGGCGGTGTCGGCCTCCTGCCGCTGCGCGTAGCCGGCGTCGGCATCCAGCGCGGCGAGCCGCCGCGCCTTCTCGTCGGCCGACAGCGTGGTGTCGCCGGCGATGCGCATCCGCGCCAGCGTCAGCCGGCCCAGCGCTTCCTCGTCGGCGAAGAACGCGGTCGCCAGCGCTTCGCCCAGCAGCTCGCGGCGCAGGGCCACGGTCCGGTCGAAGCGGTCCTGCGGACTGGCGAGCGCGTCGATGCGTGCGTCCGCCAGTCGCTTGAGATAGGCGGCGTAACGATCGAAGTAGGCCAGCGCTTCCGCCGCCTGCGTCGCGCCGTGGTGCTGCTGGAGATGGGTCTGGAGCAGTTGCCGGATCTGCGCCGGGTCGCGCTCGCCGATCAGGCTGAGGTGGTAGTCGAACAGCCGCCGCATCGCCATGTCGGGCACGACCCGGCCGGCGGCATCGACCGACAGCCCGCCGTCGACCTCGCTGCCGCGCAGCGAACTCCGTGCCATCGAGAAATCGGCGGCGGCGCCGGAAGACGACGGCGCGGGCGACATGCCCGCGTCCGTCACCGGCGACATCGCCGCATCGCGCGCCTCGCCGGTCGGCGACGCCTCCGTGACCGGATGCATCGCCCGCCAGCCGCCGGCCATCGCCGCGATGCCCAGCACCGCGGCGATGGCAATGACAATCGGTCGTCGCCGTCCGCTCACAGACCGAGCGTTTTCAGGCGGTTCGCATGCGCGCGCAGCACGCTCGCGGGGCTGGAGGAGAACAGCCCGCGCAGGCCGAACACCTGGTTGACCTCGTCGAGATGGTTCCACGGGTAGTTGTCGCGCAGCACCGCGCCCCAGTGCGACGAGCAGCGGCCGACCAGGCCGTCGTTCGACTCGGTGCCGAACACCAGGCTGCCGGCGCCCAGCAGGCCGTCGCCGACGTCGAGGATGTTGGTGAGCACCGACGTACCGCTCATCGAGTAGTAGCGGATGCCGTTGACCGTTTCCGGGCCGCTGCCGCAGCTGGTCGTGGGCTTGCCCTGTGGATGGCGCTGGTTGAACGTGGTGGACCCGGCGGTGCTGAGCGAGGCCAGCGCGCCGAGCGCGTTCTGCGGATCGGTGTTGCCCGACAGCGCGCCGAGGAAGCTGCTGAACGCATTGACGAAGCCGGCGACGAGGTTGCGCTGCGGCGAGCCCGGCGGCAGCGTGGTGCTCAGCAGGTCGGCCATCGGCGCGCCGGTGTTCGGCGAGCCCAGCACCGTCACCGAGGCGACGAGATCCGGGCGCACCGACGCGACGTAACGCACCGTCGGGCCGCCATGGCTGTGGCCGATCAGGTTGAACTTCTGCACGCCGGTGACCGCGCGCAGCCGGTCGAGGTCGCGGATCAGCTGCTCGCCGCGGACTTCCGAGTAATTGCTGGCCGACACGCTGGCGGTGTAGACCTTGGCGCCGCCGGCCTTCAGCTCGTCGCCGATGCCGTACCAGTAGTCGTAGACGCCGAGGATCGAGTCGAACCCGAGCAGGCCGTGCACCAGCACGATCGGGTTCTTGGTCTGGGTATAGGTCGATTGCGCGTTGGCGACCATCGCGCTCAGGCACAGCATCAGGGTCGCCAACAGGCGAGCCCACGTCCGACGATTCATCCGCCCCTCCTGGGAGTCGTTTTCGATCAATGAAAATGAAAGGGAATGCCGCTTCGGGCTACCGCGGGCCAGGCCAACCTGTTCCAACCCGTTTCAATACGGTACCGAATGGCGACCGGACTGTAGGGGGGCGCCGGGGCGGCTGTCATTCTGCACAGCAGCAAATCCGGGCTGGAACCGCCGTCGGCACGCCGCGCCGTGACCGCGGTCGCGCCTGAACACGCAGACAGGGAGCACCGCGACCGTTCCGTATAGTGCAGGCATGCCCCATCACACCTCGCTCATCGCCATGCTGTGCGCCGGCTTCGTGCTCGCGTGCTTCTTCGGCCTGATCGCGCATCGGCTGCGACTGTCGCCGATCGTCGGCTACCTGTTCGCCGGCGTGATCGCCGGCCCGTACACGCCGGGCTTCGTCGGCGACCAGACGCTGGCGCCGCAGCTGGCCGAGATCGGCGTGATCCTGCTGATGTTCGGCGTCGGCCTGCACTTCTCCTTCCGCGACCTGATGGCGGTGCGCCGCATCGCCCTGCCTGGCGCACTCGTGCAGATGGCGGCCGCCACCGCGATGGGCTGGTTCCTCGGCACGCGGCTGGGCTGGTCGAACGCCGAGGGCGTGCTGTTCGGCCTGTCGCTGTCGGTCGCGAGCACGGTGGTGCTGCTGCGCGCGCTGGAATCGGTGCGCCTGCTCGACACCGACCGCGGCCGCATCGCGGTGGGCTGGCTGGTGGTCGAGGACCTCGCGATGGTGCTGGCACTGGTGCTGGTGCCGGCGCTCGCCGGCGGCGGCGATGCACGCGAGGGCGGCCTGCTCGGCCCGCTGCTGGTGACGTTCGCCAAGGTCGGCGCGTTCGTGGCGCTGATGCTGATCGTCGGCCGCCGCGTGCTGCCGTGGCTGCTGGAGCGCGTCGCCGGCACCGGCTCGCGCGAGCTGTTCACGCTGTTCGTGCTGGCCAGCGCCACCGGCGTGGCGTTCGGCGCGGCGTCGCTGTTCGGCGTGTCGTTCGCGCTCGGCGCGTTCTTCGCCGGCATGCTGCTCAACGAATCGCCGTTCGGACACAAGGCCGCCGAAGACTCGCTGCCGCTGCGCGACGCGTTCGCGGTGCTGTTCTTCGTCTCGGTCGGCATGCTGTTCGACCCGCACATCCTGCTGCGCCAGCCGCTGCAGGTGCTGGAGACGCTGGGGATCATCATCGTCGGCAAGTCGATCGCGGCCTGGGCGGTCGTGCGCCTGCTGGGGCGGCCCAACCGCGTGGCACTGACCATCGCCGCCAGCCTGGCGCAGATCGGCGAGTTCTCCTTCATCCTCGCCGGGCTGGGCGTGGCGCTGGGCGTGCTGTCGGAAGCCGCGCGCGACCTGATCCTCGCCGGCGCGATCCTCTCGATCGTGGTCAACCCGCTGCTGTTCGCCGCGATGGCGCGCTACACCCGCGAGCCGGACCTGCCCGTCGCCACCGCGACGCGCCCGCCGCAGGGCCACGTGCTGCTGGTCGGCTACGGCCGCGTCGGCACCAAGCTGGCCGACGTGCTGCAGCGCGCGGAGATCCCGTTCCTGGTGATCGACACCGACGGCGACCGCGTGATCAACGCCCGCGCCGCAGGCCACGCCGCGGTGCGCGGCAACGCCGCCGACGACGACGTGCTGGCCGAGGCGATGCCGCTGGACGCCTCGCTCGCGGTGCTGACCATTCCCGACGCGCTGGAGGCCGGCAAGGTCACCCAGCAGCTGAAGTCCGGGCCGCACCCGATCCCGGTGCTGGCGCGCGCGCACAGCGAGGCCGCGGTGAAGCACCTGCTGCAGCGCGGCGCCGATGCCGCGCTGCTGGCCGAACACGCACTGGCGCATTCGCTGGGCGAGATGATCGCGGCGATGCCGGAATACCGGCGCGGACAACTGCCGCCGGCGGGCTGAGCACGGGCGCGCCGATGTCGGACGCACCGAGGGCGGATGGCCGAATCGCAGGCGAAAAAAAGCCCCGGCCGGGGCCGGGGCGCAACAGCGTCGATGGAGGGAAGATCAACGCCGTTTGATCGTGAACTTGCTGAAGGCGACACCCAGCGACCAGCCTTCGCCCTTGCCCGACAGCGCCAGCGAGACATCGCCGTTGGTCATGGCCTGTGCCGAGGCGTTCTTCTCGGCACCGGCATGCGCTTCGGCGGTGGCGTAACTGCCGACGACGTCGCGGATGTCGGAGACGTTGGCGAATTCGCCGAAGCCGTTGTCGATGCGGTACTTGCCGACGGTGAGGCCGCCGCCCTTGGCGACGATCTTCACGTCCATGCTCTGGCCGTTGCTGCAGGTGACGGTGCCGCTGCCGCTGGCGGTCTTGTAGAACGCCGACCAGCCGGCCAGGTGGTACTGCATCTTGCAGGTGATGGTGCCGGCGGCCATCGCCGGCGCGGAAGCGAGTGCGAGGCACAGGGCCAAGGCACCGAGGCGGAGATTGCGCATGGGGAACTCCTTGCTGCCGCGGGCAGCGGACGGATCGGATGTGCACAGGCTGCCGCCGGCCGGATGAACGGCGACACAGCAACGGCCGGCATCACGCGCGATGCCGCTAGAATCGTGGGCTTCGCCCGATCGAGACATCGCGACCATGCAAGTTCCCTCCGCTGCCGATGCCCGTGCCCTGCCGCCGCAGCTGACACCCCTCGAGGCGCGCATCCTCGGCAGCCTGGCGGAGAAGGCGGCAACCACGCCGGACGTCTATCCGCTGACGGTCAACAACATCCAGCTGGCCTGCAACCAGAAGACCGCCCGCGACCCGGTGACGAGCTACGACACTGGCGAGATCGGCCACGCGCTGCGCCAGATGGAGCCGCGCGGGCTGGTGAAGTCGGAGTACGGCGCCCGTGCCGAGCGCTACCAGCACAAGCTCGAACGCGTCTACGACCTCACCTCGGCGCAGACCGCGCTGATCGCGCTGCTGCTGCTGCGCGGTCCGCAGACGCTGCACGAACTGCTGACCCGCAGCGAGCGGCTGCATCGCTTCGCGGGCGTCGACGACGTGCGCCACGCGCTGGAGCGCCTGGCCGAGCGTGACGCGCCGCTGGTGCGGCTGATGCCGCGCGCCGCGGGCCAGCGCGAGGATCGCTACGCGCACCTGCTGTGCGGCGAACCGGCGATGCCCGAACGCCTCGCCGACGCCGCGCCGTCGCGCGCCCGCGACGACGACATGGTCGACACGCTGCTGGCGCGGATCGAAGCGCTGGAAGCGCGCGTGGCCGCGCTGGAAGGCCGCGCCGGGGACGCCCCCGAGGCGACCTGAGTCCAGGCCTTCGATCAGGCCTTGCCGAACACCAGCCGCCCGGCATCGGCATCGACGCGCACGACGTCGCCGTTGCCGTAGTCGCCGCCGAGGATCTTCTGCGCCAGCGGGTTCTCGATCTGCTGCTGGATCGCGCGCTTCAGCGGCCGCGCGCCGTACACCGGATCGAACCCGACGTTGCCGAGGAAATCCAGCGCCTTCTCCGCCAGCTCCAGGCGGATGCCGCGCTCGGCCAGCCGCTTCTCCAGTCCGCGCAGCTGGATCTTCGCGATCTCGCGGATCTGCGCCTTGTCCAGCGGATGGAACACGACGATGTCGTCGAGCCGGTTGATGAACTCGGGCCGGAAGTGCGCCTGCACCACGCCCATCACCATGGCCTTCATCTTCGTGTAGCTCTCGGGCGTGTCGTCCGACGACAGCTCCTGGATCATCTGCGACCCGAGGTTGGACGTCATCACGATCACGGTGTTGCGGAAGTCGACCGTGCGGCCCTGGCCGTCGGTGAGGCGACCGTCGTCGAGCACCTGCAGCAGGATGTTGAACACGTCCGGATGCGCCTTCTCGACTTCGTCGAGCAGGATCACGCTGTACGGACGACGGCGCACCGCCTCGGTGAGATAACCGCCTTCCTCGTAGCCGACGTAGCCCGGAGGCGCGCCGACCAGCCGCGATACCGCGTGCTTCTCCATGAACTCGCTCATGTCGATGCGCACCATCGCATCGGTGCTGTCGAACAGGAACTCGGCCAGCGCCTTGCACAGCTCGGTCTTGCCCACGCCGGTGGGGCCGAGGAACAGGAACGAGCCGCTCGGACGATTCGGATCGCTCAGGCCCGCGCGCGAGCGGCGCACGGCGTCGGAGACGACCTTGATCGCCTCTTCCTGCCCGACCACGCGGCCGTGCAGCGCGCTTTCCATCTTCAGCAGCTTGTCACGCTCGCCTTCCAGCATCTTCGACACCGGGATGCCGGTCCAGCGCGAGACGACCTCGGCGATTTCCTCGTCGGTCACCTTGTCCTGCAGCAGCTGGAAGCCCTGCGTCTCGGCCGCCTGCGCGGCCTGCAGCTGCTTCTCCAGCTCGGGGATGCGGCCGTACTGGATCTCGCTCATCTTCGCGTAATCCTGACGGCGCTGCGCGGCCTCGAGTTCGAGCTTCGCGGCCTCGATCTGTTCCTTGAGCTTGGTCGTGCCGTGGACCGCGGCCTTCTCGGCCTTCCAGATCTCCTCAAGGTCGTTGAACTCGCGTTCGAGCTTCGCGATCTCGCCTTCGAGATCGGCGAGGCGCTGCTTCGAGGCGTCGTCCTTCTCCTTCTTCAGCGCCTCGCGCTGGATCTTGAGCTGGATGAGCCGGCGTTCCTTGCGATCGAGTTCCTCGGGCTTGCTGTCGATCTCCATGCGGATGCGCGACGCGGCCTCGTCCATCAGGTCGATGGCCTTGTCGGGCAACTGGCGATCGGCGATGTAGCGGTGCGAGAGCGTGGCCGCGGCAACGATCGCCGGGTCGGTGATCTCGACGCCGTGGTGCACGGCGTACTTTTCCTTCAGGCCGCGCAGGATCGCGATCGTGTCCTCCACGCTCGGCTCGCCGACGAACACCTTCTGGAAGCGGCGTTCCAGCGCGGCGTCCTTCTCGACGTACTTGCGGTATTCGTCCAGCGTGGTCGCGCCGATGCAGTGCAGCTCGCCGCGGGCGAGCGCAGGCTTCAGCATGTTGCCGGCATCCATCGAGCCTTCGGCCTTGCCGGCGCCGACCATCGTGTGCAGTTCGTCGATGAACAGGATGATCTGACCCTCGTTCTTCGAGAGATCGTTGAGCACGGCCTTCAGCCGCTCCTCGAACTCGCCGCGGAACTTGGCGCCGGCGATCAGCGCGCCCATGTCGAGCGACAGCACGCGCTTGCCGCGCAGGCCTTCGGGCACCTCGCCGTTGACGATGCGCTGTGCCAGACCTTCGACGATCGCGGTCTTGCCCACGCCGGGTTCGCCGATCAGCACCGGATTGTTCTTCGTGCGCCGCTGCAGCACCTGGATGGTGCGGCGGATCTCCTCGTCGCGACCGATCACCGGATCGAGCTTGCCCGACTCGGCGCGCGCGGTGAGATCGATGCAGTATTTCTCCAGCGCCTGGCGCTGGTCCTCGGCGTTCTCGCTCTGCACCTTCTCGCCGCCGCGCATGGCGTCGATCGCGGCTTCGAGCTTCGCCTTGTTCGCGCCCGCGGCCTTCAGCGCGCGGCCGGCGTCGCCGCCGTCGTCCAGCGCCGCCAGCACGAACAGTTCGCTGGCGATGAAGGCATCGCCGCGCTGCTGCGCCAGCTTGTCGGTGACGTTGAGCAGGCGCGCGAGATCGTTGCCGACGTTGACGCTGCCGGCCTGGCCGGAGACCTTCGGCAGCTTCTCCAGCGCTTCGCCGAGGCGTTCGCGCAACGCCGGCACGTTGACGCCGGACTGCGCCAGCAGCGGGCGCGTACCGCCGCCGGACTGGTCGAGCAGCGCGACCAGCAGGTGCGCGGGTTCGATGACGTTGTGGTCGCGACCGACCGCCAGCGACTGCGCGTCGGCGAGGGCCTGCTGGAACCACGAGGTGAGTTTGTCCATGCGCATGGCGGGGACTCCGGAAGAAGGGGGCGGCCGTGCCGCGATCTTCCGGAGATTGGGGCCGCGCCCTCGTTTCCAAGGTGCGCCGCGCACTACCGGCGGGGAACGAGTTACAGGAAGCGGTGCGCCTGCGCCGGGTCCGGCAGGCGGCAGGCGTCGTGCCGCCCGAACCAGCGGTAGCGATGCCGCGCGACGAAGCGGTACAGCGGATCGCGCAGGACCGGCGGCACCAGCACGGAGAGCAACGCCAGCCGCCACGCGCCGCCCAGCCCGGCCAGCACGCGACGGATGGCGACGGTGTCGGTCGACACCCGCGGCACCGGGCCGCGGTCGTGTTCGATCAGCAGGAACGACACCGGATCATCGGGATCCAGCCCGTGCGCCGAAAGCAGCGCGCGGCCGGTCTCGCCCTGCATCGCCGCGAAGCGGTAGCGCTCGCGGTGGTCGTGCTTCAGCAGGAAATCGACCCAGCCGTTGCACAGCACGCAGACGCCATCGAAGACGATGATCGCGCCGGACGGAGGCGCGTGGCCGGTGGCGTCGGGCGGGGACGGCGGCGTCACGGCACGTCCAGCCAGCCGCGGTAGTGCACCAGCAGGCCGGCGACCGGGAGTTCGGCGCGCACGTCGAACCGGTAGCGACCGTCGCGCTCGGATTCGCGCGCGATTACGCCCGTGAACCCGCGCGCGGGCAGCGGCAGCCAGCCGAGCACGCGCACCCGCGCGACCCGCCAGATGATGGCGCCGTCCTCGACATGCATCGCGAACCCGAACAGCACCGCGCCGAGGCGTTCGCACAGCAGGCCGGCCATCGCGCCCTGCCCGGCCCACAGCCGCGACGGCATGGCGCGGCCGCCGATCCGACGGACCCAGGCCTCGCGTCCATCCACCGCCTCGATCTCCACGACCACCGGCCCCGCGCCCGCCGGCGGCAGGTGCGTGACCCACGCGAACAGCCGCGCCAGCGGATGGCGGCCGCGTTCGACCACGACCTCGCCCTGCCAGCGCCCCGCGCCGGGCGCGAGATGCAGGCGCTTCACGGTGGGCGGCAGGATGTCGAAGTCCGGCCCCAGCACCCGCGGGAACAGGGGCGCCGCCGGGTCGGTCACCGGTCGATCCAGACCAGCGTCGCCATCCGTCCGGTGCGGGCGTCGCGGCGATGCGAGAAGAACCGCGCCGGGTCCGACAGCGTGCACAGATCGCCACCGTGGACGCGGGTCACGCCGACCTGCGCCAGCCGCATCCGCGCGATCGCCGGCAGATCGACCAACCAGTGGCCGGGCCGGGTCGGCACGAAGGCGCGCGCGGCCTCGGCGTCGTGGGCGAGGAAGCGATCGCGCACCTCGGCGCCGATCTCGTAGCGCTGCGGGCCCGCGCACGGGCCGATCCAGGCGATCAGCCGGTCCGGCGGCGTGCGCATGGCGGCGACGGTCGCTTCCAGCATGCCCGCGGACAGCCCGGGCCAACCGGCATGGGCGGCGGCGATCTCGTCGCCGGCCTCGGACGCGAAGACCACCGGCAAGCAGTCGGCGGTCAGGATCGCGAGCACGGTGCCGGGGGCGGACGTCACTGCCGCGTCGGCAACCGGCTCGGCGCCCCCACCCCAGCCCTCCCCCGCGCGCAGGAGAGGGGGAAGCACAACGTGTCCCTGCGGATCTCCCTGCCCCGCTTGCGGGGGCGGGGGAAGCACAACGCGTCGCTGCGGGTCTCCCTCCCCCGCCCGCGGGGGAGGGTTGGGGTGGGGGTTGGGGTGGGGGTCGCCGTCGACCCGCACCACGTCGATGCCATGGACCTGCTTCAGCCAGTGCGGCACGGCGGGCAGGCCGGCGAGGCGGACCAGCTCGGCGCGGTTGGCCTCGACCGTGGCCGGGTCGTCGCCGTCCGCGGCTGTGCGGTTGCCGAGGTTGAAGGTGTCGAACGGCGCCCGCGACGCGCCCGCGCCGTGGCGCAGCGTCGTGAACGCCTGCACGCCGGGCGGCGCCGGCCAGTCGGCGGGCAGGAAGGGGCCGCCGGTCGGCGTGCCGCTCACCGCGCGCGTTCCTCCGCCTCGCGGGTGTCCTCGCGCAGGGTCGCGACCAGCGCCTGCATGTCGGCGGGCATCGGCGCGGCGCAGCGGATCGGCTCGCCACTCACGGGGTGCACGAACTCCAGCACCTCGGCGTGCAGCGCTTGCCGGCGGAAGCCGCGCAGCGCGGCGACCAGATCCTCGGTCGCCTGCTTCGGCAGCTTCAGCGGCCCGCCGTACAGCGGGTCGCCGATGATCGGATGCTTGATGTGCGCCATGTGCACGCGGATCTGGTGGGTGCGGCCAGTTTCCAGCCGGCACTCCAGCAGCGTGTGGGCGCGAAAGCGTTCGCGCAGGCGGTAGTGGGTGACGGCCTCGCGGCCGTCCTCGCGCACCGCCTGGCGCAGGCGGTCGCGCGGGTGGCGGTCGATCGGCGCGTTGACCGTGCCGCCGGACACCAGCGCGCCAACCACCACCGCGAGGTACTGGCGATGGACCTCGCGCGCCGACAGCTGTTCGACCAGCGCAGTGTGCGCCGGCAAGGTCCGGGCGACGACCATGACGCCCGAGGTGTCCTTGTCGAGGCGATGGACGATGCCCGCCCGCGGCAGCGCCGCCAGCGCGGGGTCGCGGTGCAGCAGGGCGTTGACCAGCGTGCCGGCCGGGTTGCCGGCGCCCGGGTGGACGACCAGCCCGGCCGGCTTGTCCAGCACGAAGACGTGCTCGTCCTCGTGGAGGATGTCGAGCGCGATGTCCTCGGGCTCCGAATGGGTCTGGATCTCCAGCACCGCGGTCAGGCTGACGGTCTCGCCGCCGCGGACGGGATCGCGCGGCCGTACCTCGCGGCCGTCCAGGCGGGCGTCGCCGGACTTGATCCACTCCGCCAGCCGCGACCGCGAGTATTCGGGGAACAGTTCGGCCAGCACGGCGTCGAAACGCCGCCCGGCGGCCGCATCGGGCACCTGTGCGGTGCGCGGCGCCGGGGCGGGCGCGATGGGGGCTGCGGGCATGCGGGGACTCCTGGGGGGCGCGGTTTCGCGCGGTTAAGGGGGCTGGGCGGCCCGGGCTGCTATTATCGCCCGCTCGTCCCGCACCGCAGCAGCCCGCATGCTCCTTCGCCGCCCGTCGTTCTCCGCCTTCCTGCGTCCTGTCCTGCTGCTGGTGGTCCTGTTCGCGCTCGGTACCTCCGGCTGCGCCCGGATGCGGGGGGCGATGAAGGGCGAGAAGGCCAACGAAGGGGTCCCGGTCGCCGAGCTGTACGCCAAGGGCCAGCAGTCGATCCGCAACGGCAACTACGACAGCGCCGTGCAGACCTTCAAGCGCCTCGTCGCGCAGTATCCCTACGGTCCATACACCGAGCAGGCGCTGATCGAAACCGCCTACGCCCAGTTCAAGCAGGGCACGAACGACGACGCGATCTCCACGATCGACCGTTTCCTGCGCACCTACCCGACCCACCGCAACGCGCCCTACCTCTATTACCTGCGCGGCCTGGTCAACTCCAGCCGCGACACGGTCTTCCTGCAGCGGGTGTGGAAGCTGGACGCCAGCCGCCGCGACCTGGCGACGCCGCAGCAGGCCTACAACGACTTCAAGACCGTCACCGAGCGCTACCCGAACTCGCGCTACGCCGCCGACGCGGCCCAGCGCATGAAGGACCTGCGCGACCTGTTCGCCCGCCACGAGATCGAGAGCGCGCTGTACTACCTGCGCCGCACCGCGTGGATTGCCGCCATCGAGCGCGCCAAGTACATGCGCGAGACCTACCCGGACAGCCGCTACGACGCCGACGGCATCGCGGTGATGGCGAAGGCCTACACCCACCTCGGCAACACCGCGCTGGCCGACGGCGCCCGCCAGGCGCTGCAGCAGCGTGACGCGAACCACCCGTGGCTGGCCAACGGCGACGCCTGGCCGGACTACCCGTCGAACTTCCGCAAGCTCAACCCGTTCGCGCGCGAGCGCTCGGCGCTGGACAACGATCCGCACCACTGAGTCGTCCCGCATCGCGACGTGCATGAAGAAGCCGCCTCCGGGCGGCTTTTTCGTGGGCGCGGCATCCCGGCGAAGCGGCCTATAGCCGCTGTTCGGGCCGCAGCCACTGCGCCGGCTGTTCCACGACCTCGCCGACCAGCCACTGGCTGAAGCCGGACGCCTCGAAGTCGAGGCCGCCCTCCGGCCACGCCAGATCGATGCACCAGCGCCAGGGGCCGTGCGCGTCGGCGTCGATGGCCGCGTCCGGATCGTCGGCATGTCCCCGCAGCGGCTCGCGCACGATCCGGTCGATCGCGAACGGCGTCATCCCGGCACTGCACGCGACGTAGTCCAGCGCGAAGCGCAGGCCGAAGACTTCGTGGAACTGCAACATGGCCTGCGCGACGCGGAAATCGCCCGCCCCCTCGCGCGGCCAGTCCAGCAGGAAGTCGATGTCGAGCTGCAGTTCGGCCGTGCCATGCCCGCCTTCGACGATCCGGAACCCGTGCACGTGGACGTCGTGCCACGACATCCGGTCGAAGTCGGCGGTGTACCAGCGCATGCGGCGGCGGGTCGGAAACGGATGGACGGCGGGCCGGGGCCCGCCCTACGCGCCGTAGCCGTTGGTGATCGGGTAGCGGCGTTCGCGGCCGAAGGCGCGGCGCGAGACCTTCGGGCCCGGCGCGGCCTGGTGCCGCTTCCACTCGCTGATCCGCACCAGCCGCAGCACGCGGTCCACGGTCGCGGCGTCGAAGCCGGCGCGCACGATCTCGTCGCGCGACTGCTCCTGGTCGACGTGGCGCAGCAGGATCGCGTCCAGCACGTCGTACGGCGGCAGCGAATCCTCGTCCTTCTGGTTCTCGCGCAGCTCCGCGGTGGGCGGCCGCGAAATCACCGCCGGCGGGATCACGGGCGCACCACCGACGGTATTCCGCCAGCGCGACAGCGCGAACACCTCGGTCTTGTACAGGTCCTTGATCGGCGCGTAGCCGCCGCACATGTCGCCGTAGATCGTGGCGTAGCCGACCGCGTACTCGCTCTTGTTGCCGGTGGTCAGCAGCAGCCCGCCGAACTTGTTCGCCAGCGCCATCAGGATCGCGCCGCGGCAGCGCGACTGCAGGTTCTCCTCGGTCACGTCGACCGGCTTGCCGGCGAAGGTTTCCGCCAGCGCGTCGAGATAGCCCTGGAACGGTTTCTCGATCGGTACTGCGAGCAGCTTCACGCCCAGCGCGCGGCACTGCTCGTCGGCAAGATCGTTCGACAGCCCGGCGGTGTAGCGCGACGGCAGCCGGACGGCGGTGACATGCTCGGCGCCCAGCGCGTCGACCGCGAGCGCCAGCACCAGCGCCGAATCGATGCCGCCGGACAGGCCCAGCCACACGTCGGTGAAGCCGTTCTTGCCGCAGTAGTCGCGGATGCCGCGCACGATCGCCCGCCACGCCAGCGCGTCGCGGCTCTCGTCGCCGTCGTCCATCCACTGCACGGGCGCGAAGCGGCGCGTGTCGGCGTCGTGATCGACCACCAGCCACTGGTCAGTGAAGGCGGCCGCGGCCGGATGCACGGTGCCGTCGCCGTCGGCAACGACGGAGGCGCCGTCGAACACCAGCGCGTCCTGGCCACCGACGACATTGAGATAGGCGATCGCGGCGCCGGTTTCCTGCGCGCGCTGCGCGAGGAGCGCGTCGCGCTGCGCGTGCTTGTCGCGCTCGAACGGCGAGGCGTTCGGCACCAGCACCAGCTGCGCGCCCTTGCGCACGGTGCTGGCGATGGGCTCGGCGAACCACAGGTCTTCGCAGATGATCAGCCCGACCGGCACGCCCTTCACGTCGAACACGCAGTCCTCGCGGTCGGGGTCGACGTCGAAGTAGCGGCGTTCGTCGAACACCGCATAGTTCGGCAGCTCGCGCTTGCGGTAGGTGCGCTCGACGCGGCCGTCGCGCAGCACGCTGGCGGCGTTGTAGACCACGCTGCCGGCGGCCTCGGGCCAGCCGACCACGGCGACGATGCCGGTGGCCGCCTGCGCGATCGTCTCCAGCGCCTGCGCGCAGTCGCGCAGGAAGCTCGGGCGCAGCAACAGGTCTTCCGGCGGATAGCCGGACAGCGCCAGCTCCGGGAACAGCACGATGTCGGCACCGTGCTCGTCGCGGGCCTCTGCGATCATCGACGCGATGCGCTCGGCGTTGCGCGCCACCGCGCCAACGGGGAAATCGAACTGGGCGAGGGCGATGCGGAGGGTGGTCATCCCGCGCTCCCGTCGGTTCCGCGGGGCATCCACTCTGCACCATCGCTCATTGGCGGGAGAAGCCCGGAAGGGGTGAGCTTCGACAGCGATTCCAGGATCATGTCGCAAACGCCCTCGATCTGTTCCAGAGCCTCATTATTCCAGAAACGCAGGACCAGGAAGCCCTGCCGACGCAGCCAAGCATCCCGCTCGGGATCCCGCGTCGAACCGGCATGCTGGCCACCATCGATCTCGACGACGAGGCACCGTTCGATGCAGACGAAATCGACGACGTAGCGCCCGATCGGACACTGCCGGCGGAAGCGATGTCCCTGCAATTGCCGACGGCGCAGGCGTCGCCACAGCGCCGTCTCGGCATCGGTCATGTTCCGACGGAGTGCGCGCGCGAAATCGCGCTTCTGTCCTTCTCTCATCCTGTGCTCCCCGATCCGACTGTTCATGAGAGAAGTGGACGCCTCTCCGCATCTTTTGTCTGTCGGGAAATGCCGCGTGGTTGGATCAGGCGTAGCGCGCAGCGGCCCCCACCCCGGCCCTCCCCCGCAGGCGGGGGAGGGAGTGGAAAGTGGCGCGGCCTTCCTCAGGCGCCGCTTTCTCCTTGCTGCGTCGACTTCTTCTTACCGCGCAGACTTCCTGTTTCTGCGCCAATTCCTTGTGGCTGCACGTGCAACAGGCGACTGCCGCGACGCGCTCTTCCCCCTCCCCCGCCTGCGGGGGAGGGTCGGGGTGGGGGCATCACCCGTCGTTCACCGCCCCTCAGAACGCATCGTCGAACGCCACCGCGCCGGCGATGCCGACCTGGTACGCCGAGACGCGGCGCTCGAAGAAGTTCGTCAGTTCCTGCACGTCCTGCAGGTCGAGGAACGGGAACGGGTTCTTCGCGCCGAACTCCGGCGCCAGCCCAAGTGCGGCGAGGCGCAGGTCGGCGACGTAGTGCAGGTACTGGCGCATTTCACCGGGCGACAGCCCGTTCACCCCGCCCGACAGCACGTCGTCGGCGAACATCGCTTCGACCTCGATCGCCTCGTGCAGCATCCGGCGCACGTCGCGTTCCAGCGCGGCGTCGAACAGGCCCGAATCCTCCTGGCGCACGGTGCGGATCACCTCGAACGCGAACGCCATGTGCCCGGATTCGTCGCGGAACACCCAGTTGGTGCCGGCCGCAAGCCCCGGCAGCAGGCCGCGCGAGCGCAGGAACCACACGTACGAGAACGCCGCGAAGAAGAACAGCCCTTCGATGCAGCAAGCGAAGCAGATGAGGTTGAGCAGGAAGCGGCGGCGCTGCTCGCGGGTGTCGAGGCGCGCCAGCGACTCGATCGAATCCATCCAGCGGAAGCAGAACTCCGCTTTCGCGCGGATCGAGGGAATGGTCTCGATCGCCGCGAACGCGGCGTTGCGGCGTTCGGGATCGGGGATGTAGGCATCCAGCAGCGTGAGGTAGAACTGCACGTGCAGCGCTTCCTCGTACAGTTGTCGCGAGAGATACATCCGCGCTTCCGGCGCGTTGATGTGCCGGTAGAGATTGAGCACGAGATTGTTCGCGACGATGCTGTCGCCGGTCGCGAAGAACGCGACGAGGCGTTCGACGAGGTGACGGTCGGCCGGCGCCAGCCTGTGCTGCAGGTCGTTGAGATCGATGCCGAAGTCGATCTCCTCCACTGTCCACGTGTTGCGGATGGCGTCGCGGTACATGTCATAGAACGCGGGATAGCGCATCGGCCGCAACGTCAGCGCGAAGCCGGGATCGAGCAGGTGGGGCGTGGTCATGGGACAAGTTCTCCCCCTCCGCCGCATCGCGGGGGAGGGTTGGGGTTGGGGTGGGGGCGACGGGACGGAAGCGCATGCAATGCCCCCCATCCCGGCCTTCCCCCGCAGGCGGGGGAAGGAGACAAGCGCAAGGGAAAGAGACAAGCGCGATGCGGAAAGGCGCGAAGCCGTTATTGGCAGGCTTCGCAGCTCTCGGGGTTCTCGAGCGAGCACGCCAGCGCTTCCTGCGGCGAGAAATCGCGCGCCGTCGGCGTCGCGGCGGACACGGTGGCCTTCGCGATCCGCGTCGCCGGGCGCGAGCGCAGGTAGTAGGTCGTCTTCAGGCCGGCCTTCCAGGCGTACATGTACATCGACGACAGCCGGCCGATGTTCGGGCTTTCCATGAACAGGTTGAGCGACTGCGACTGGTCGATGTACGGCCCGCGTGCGGCGGCGAGGTCGACCAGCGCCTTCTGCGGCAGTTCCCACGCGGTGCGGTAGATCGACTTGAGCACGTCGGGCAGGCCGTCGATGCCCTGCACCGAGCCTTCGGCGAGCTTGATCGCGTCGCGGGTGGCGTCGGTCCACAGCCCGAGGCGCTTCAGCTCGCGCACGAGGTAGCGGTTGATCTGCAGGAAATCGCCCGACAGCGTCTCGCGCTTGAACAGGTTGCTGACCTGCGGCTCGATGCATTCGTAGCAGCCGGCGATGGAGGCGATGGTCGCGGTCGGCGCGATCGCGATCAGCAGCGAATTGCGCAGGCCGTGCGCGGCGATCCGCGCCTTGAGCGTCGCCCAGACGTCGCGTTCGGACGGATCGACGCCCCACAGGTCGAACTGCAATGCGTGCTGT
This sequence comes from Lysobacter sp. DMC97, assembly GCF_056313745.1. Taxonomy (NCBI): domain Bacteria; kingdom Pseudomonadati; phylum Pseudomonadota; class Gammaproteobacteria; order Lysobacterales; family Lysobacteraceae; genus Lysobacter; species Lysobacter sp. DMC97. The sequence continues at coordinate 365,567 of NZ_JBQUZR010000005.1, forward strand.
GCGGCACGCGTCTCGGCGAAGGCCGGATGCGCGCCGTGGCGTTCGGCGAGGTCACACGACGCCTCCAGCGCATGCAGGTAGATGCGTTCGGCGATGCGCGTGGACAGTGCCAGCGCCTCCGCGGAATCGAACGGCAGGCGCAGCCGGAAGAACACGTCCTGCAGGCCCATCACGCCCAGCCCGACCGGCCGCCAGCGGAGGTTGGAGCGCCGCGCGGTCTCGATCGGATAGAAGTTCAGGTCGATCACGTGGTCGAGCTGGCGCACGGCCACGCGCACGGTCTCGGCGAGTTTGTCGAAGTCGAAGAGCGGCGCGCCGCGGTCGTCCTCGGCGACATGCTGCGCGAGGTTGATCGAACCGAGGTTGCACACCGCGGTTTCGTCGGCGGAGGTGACTTCAATGATTTCGGTGCACAGGTTCGACAGGTGCACCGTGCGGCCCGGGCCGACCTGGTTGCAGGTGCGATTCGAGGCGTCCTTGAACGTCATCCAGCCGTTGCCGGTCTCGCCCAGCGTCTTCATCATCCTCGCGTACAGCGCGCGCGCCTTGACCGTGCGCACCGCGAGCCCCTGCAGTTCGGCCTGCACGTAGGCGCGCTCGAACGCCTCGCCCCACAGGTCGACGAACGCCGGCACCGTGTCCGGATCGAACAGCGACCAGTCGCCGTCGCTTTCGACGCGCTGCATGAACAGATCGGGGATCCAGTTGGCGAGATTGAGGTTGTGCGCGCGCCGCATCTCGTCGCCGGTGTTGTCGCGCAGTTCGAGGAATTCCTCGATGTCCGCGTGCCAGGTTTCGAGGTAGATGCAGGCGGCACCCTTGCGCTTGCCGCCCTGGTTCACCGCCGCGACCGAGGCATCCAGCGTCTTCAGCCACGGCACGATGCCGTTGCTGCGGCCGTTGGTGCTGCGGATCAGCGCGCCGCGCGAGCGGATGCGCGAATACGCCTGGCCGATCCCTCCGGAGAACTTCGACAGCTGCGCGACGTCGGCGTAGCGCGCGTAGATGTCGGCCAGCGAATCCTGCGGCGAATCCAGCAGGAAGCACGACGACAGCTGCTCGTGGCGCGTGCCGGCGTTGAACAGCGTCGGCGAACTCGGCAGGTAGTCCAGCGACGACATCAGCCGGTACAGCTCCAGCGCATCGCCGGGCGTCTCGCTCAGCGCCACCGCGATGCGCATGAAGAACTGCTGCGGCGTCTCGATCACCGTGCGCCGCTGCGGATGCTTCAGCAGGTAGCGATCGTGCAGCGTGCGCAGGCCGAAGTACTCGAAGCGCCGCGTCCGCGCCGGATCGATCGCATCGTTGAACTTGCGCGCGTGCTGCTCCACCGTCTGGCGCAGGCGATCGTTGATCAGGCCGAGTTCCGCACCCAGCGCGATCGACTGCGAGAACGAATGCACGCCCTGCCCGGCCACTTCCTTGTCGATGCAGCCGGACAGCAGGCGCGCGGCGAGGCGCGCGTACTGCGGCTCGTCGGCGATGAAGGCGGCGGCGGTGCGGATCGAGAGTTCGTCGAGTTCGCGGGTGGTCGCACCGTCGTAGATGCCGGCGATGGTCTTCAGCGCGACCCGCATCGGATCGATGTCGTCGAGGCCGTCGCAGCAGCGCTGCACGGCGCGCACGATCTTGCCGACGTCGACGGGCTCGCGGCGGCCGTCGCGCTTGGTCACGGTCATGGTGACGGGCGCGTGCGGCGGAGTGAGGGCGAAGTCGGACTGGCGTGCGGTGGCGGGCTCGGCGCGCGCGGGGATGGTCGCGGCGGACGGGACAGGGGACGGGGCGAGGAGGGTGTCGTGGCGCATGCGGGCTCTCCGGGGAAAAGGAGAGGGAGCGGGAGCGGCGCATGCGACCGGGCGCGGAGGGAACGCGGACGGACGACCGGCATCGCGGGGGAACGACGGGTCGCGCACAACGCCGGCCCCCGCCCCCTCGGGCGGGCCTGCATCGACGCGGTGGCGGAACGGCACGCGCCGACGTGCGCACGCGGCGCATCGCACGACGTCGACCTGCGCTCCCCGCGGAGACGGTGGCCAGACGACGCCGGAAGGACGGCGTCGGTCGAGGCAGGTCTTCGGGCTCACGGGCACGCGACCGGAGTCGCACCTACTGCGCGTCGCTTCCCGGCCGGCCCGTTGCGGGCGAAGCCAGTGCCATTGACGCGGGTCGTTCCCAGTTACCGCTGCGGGGCAGCCCCGGAATGAGCCAGCGACCGAGGTCGCCTGCCGCACCGGGTTCCCATTTCAGCCGACTCCGGGCGGAGTCGGCACCTTCGACGCGCACAACATAATGGGCTCGTCGGCATGGGTCAACACAAAATGTCGTGGCCGCGGCGCCACCAAGGCAAAACGAAGGCCGCCCGGAGGCGGCCTTCGTCGGACTGCGCGGACCGGCGCGGTGCCGGGCGCGGATTGCTGATCGGATTACTTCGCCAGGCGCTTCGCGATGGCGGCGCCGAGGTCGCCCGGCGACTTCACCGTGGTCACGCCCGCCGCTTCCAGCGCGGCGAACTTGCCCTCGGCGGTGCCGGTGCCGCCGGAAGCGATCGCGCCGGCGTGGCCCATGCGCTTGCCCTTCGGGGCCGAGGCGCCGGCGATGAAGCCGACCACAGGCTTTGTGACGTGCTTCGAGATGAACTCGGCGGCTTCTTCCTCGGCCGAACCGCCGATCTCGCCGACCATGATGATGCCTTCGGTCTGCGGATCGTCCTGGAACAGCTTCAGCGCGTCGATGAAGTTGGTGCCGTTGATCGGATCGCCGCCGATGCCGATGCAGGTCGACTGGCCGAGGCCGGCGTCGGTGGTCTGCTTCACGGCTTCGTAGGTCAGCGTGCCGGAGCGCGAGACGATGCCGATCTTGCCCGGCATGTGGATGTGGCCCGGCATGATGCCGATCTTGCATTCGCCGGGGGTGATCACGCCCGGGCAGTTCGGGCCGATCAGCACGACGTCCGGGTAGCCCTTCAGCGCGTTCTTGGCGCGGAGCATGTCGAGCACCGGGATGCCTTCGGTGATCGCGACGATCACCTTGATGCCGGCGTCGGCCGCTTCCATGATCGCGTCGGCCGCGAACGGCGGCGGCACGTAGATGACCGAGGCGTCGGCGCCGGTGGCCTTCACGGCTTCGGCGACGGTGTTGAAGACCGGCAGGCCGATGTGCTCGGTGCCGCCCTTGCCCGGGGTGACGCCGCCGACCACTTTCGTGCCGTAGTCGAGCATCTGCTGCGCGTGGAAGGTGCCCTGCTGGCCGGTGAAGCCCTGGACGATGACCTTGGTGTTCTTGTTGACGAGAACGGACATGAGATTGGAATCCTTCAGGTTGTCATCCCGAGCGACGCGAGGGACCTGCTTCTGCTTTCGACGGCGGACAGCAGGTTCCTCACTGCGTTCGGAATGACATCAAATTCAGGCGGCGACGGCCGCGACGGCCTTCCGGGCGCCGTCGTTGATGTCGTCGGCGGGGATGATGGCGAGGCCGGAGGACTTCAGCAGCGCCTTGCCGGCGTCCACGTTCGTGCCTTCGAGACGCACGATCACCGGCACCTTCACGTCGACTTCCTTCACCGCGGCGATGATGCCCTCGGCGATCATGTCGCAGCGGACGATGCCGCCGAAGATGTTGACGAAGATCGCCTTCACGTCGGGATCGCGCAGGATCAGCTTGAACGCCTCGGTCACGCGCTCCTTGTTGGCGCCGCCGCCGACGTCAAGGAAGTTCGCCGGCTCGCCGCCGTTGAGCTTGATCACGTCCATCGTCGCCATCGCGAGGCCGGCGCCGTTCACCATGCAGCCGATGTTGCCGTCCATCGTGACGTAGTTGAGGTCGTGCTGGCTGGCCAGCACCTCGGTCTCGTCTTCCTGGCGGATGTCGCGCATCGCGGCCAGTTCCGCGTGGCGGAACGTCGCGTTGTCGTCGGAGTTGATCTTGCCGTCGAGCACGGCGAGGTCGCCGTTGGTGAGGATGGCGAGCGGGTTCAGTTCGACCAGCGCCAGGTCCTTCTCGTTGAACAGGCGGAACAGGCCCAGCATGATCTTCGTCAGCTGGCCGACCTGCTTGGCGTTCAGGCCGAGGGCGAAGCCCATGTCGCGGCACTGGTACGGCTGCAGGCCCTGGACGTAGTTCACGTGCAGGGTCTTGATCGCGTCGGGGTTCTCGACCGCGGTCTTCTCGATCTCGACGCCGCCGTCGGCGGAGGCGATGAAGGTGACCGCCTTGCTGCTGCGGTCGACCAGCACCGACAGGTACAGCTCCTGCGCGATGTCGGTGGCCTGCGTGACCAGCACGCTGTCGACCGGCAGGGCGACGCCGGCGGACTGGTAGGTCGACATCTTCGTGCCGAGCATGCCCTTGGCGTAGTCGCGGACCTCGTCGTAGGTCTTGGCGAGCTTGACGCCGCCGGCCTTGCCGCGGCCGCCCGCGTGGATCTGGGCCTTGACCACCCAGAAATCGCCGCCGATGGCCTTGGCCGCATCGACGGCCTCCTCCGGGGTGCGCGCGACGCGCCCGGCCGGGACTGCGATGCCGTATTCGGCAAACAACTGCTTCGCCTGATATTCGTGGAAGTTCATGTCGGTTCCATGCGGGAAAGGGCGAGCCGCACCGGGTGCGGTCGGCCGCGCGGCCACGGGCGCCGGGGACGGCGGAAAGGGGCGCGGACAGCTGGCTATTCTCGCCGATGCGCCCGGTCCGGGCCAGCCCGGACCATGGTCGAACGGCCTCGCATCCCTGCCGGTGCCCCCTATACTCCCGCCTTGTTCCCTCCAGGACCCCGGGTTTGAGCCGAACCCCAGCCCCCGCCACGCCGGCCCAGGACTACGCCCGGCGCGAGCTCTACCTGTTCGCGCTGTACCGGGTGCTGGAAGCCGGGCTGCTGGCGCTGCTGGTGTTCGGGCCGGTGGTCGCGCTCCCGCCCCGGGACGACCACGGGATGCTGGTCGGCGGGGTGGCCGCGGGCTATCTCGCCGCCGCGATCGTGCTGCTGCTGCATGCCCGGCGGGCGCGGACCACGCTGGCGCCGACGCTGGTCGGCGTGGGCATCGACATCCTGGTCGCCGCGATCGCGGCCCACGCGGTGCCGCAGGCGGCCTCGGGCGTGGCGCTGATGCTGCTGTTCAACGTCGGCTCGGCGGCACTGCTGCTGCCCCTGCGCCTCGGACTGGGGGTCGCGGTCTCCGCGGCGGCCGGGCTGGCCGCCGCCTACTTCTGGACGCTGGTCATCGAGCAGGAGCCGACCCGGCCGATGGCCGAGCTGATGATGTTCACCGTCAGCTTCCTGGCGATCGCCACCCTCACCCACCAGTTGCGGCTGCAGATGCGCGCCACCGAGGCGCTGGCCGAGCGCCGCGGCGCCGAGGCCACGCGGCTGGCCGAGGTCAACGAACTCATCATCCGGCGCATGCGCACCGGCGTGCTGCTGGTCGACCGCGAGGCGGAGATCAAGCTGGCGAACGAGGCCGCGATGCTGCTGCTGGGCGAAGGCGCGGCGGGCACGCGGCGGCTGGTCGAGGCCGCACCCGAGCTGGCCCTGCGCCTCAGCGAATGGCTGCGCAACGGCCTGCCCAACGACACCCCGCTGCGGCTGGGCAACGACCAGTTCGAGGTCGTGCCCCGCTTCGCCCGCCTGTTCGCCAAGGGCGACGACACCCTGATCTTCCTCGACGACACCTCGCTGGTCTCGCGCCGCGCCGAATCGCTGACCCTGACCGCGATGGGCCGGTTTTCCGCGAGCCTGGCGCACGAGATCCGCAATCCGCTGGCGGCGATCAGCTACGCCGCGCAGCTGCTGGAGGAATCGCGCGACCTGCCCGATGGCGACCGCCGGCTGGCGCAGATCATCCACCAGCAGTGTATGCGCACGAATGCCATCGTCGAGAGCGTGCTGGGCCTGGCGCGGCGCGAGCGCGCGACCGCCGAACACGTCGAGCTGGTGGCGTTCCTGCGCGGTTTCATCGAGGAATTCAGGCAGAGCGCGCCGGACGAGACCGACAACATCGCGCTGGCCGCGCCGCAGCCGCTGGTGCCGGCGCTGGTCGACCCCAAGCACCTGCACCAGATCGTCACCGCGCTGGTCCAGAACGCCCGCCGCCACGGCCATCTGCCCAACGAGGCCGCGCGCATCACCCTGCACGCCTACCGGCTGGACGACGCGCCGGTCATCGACGTGATCGATCGCGGCCCGGGCATCCCCGAGGCCGTCGTCCCGCAGTTGTTCCGGCCGTTCTTCACCACCTCCGAGCACGGCACCGGGCTGGGCCTGTACATCGCCCGCGAGCTGTGCCGCGCCAACGGGGCCACGCTCGAACACGTGCCGTTGCCGGGGGGCGGCTGCTGCTTCCGGATCACCATGCCCGGCCAGCACACGCTCCTGCCGGCCTGATCGCCACAGCACTGCTCTTTCGTCCAATCCATCGCAGAAACCGCTGTCCGAACTGCCGCGATTGGGCTAAAGTTGACGCAGGAGGGCACCATGGCCGAGCAACGCAGCGCGCTGATCGTCGACGACGAACACGACATCCGCGAGCTTCTCGTCGTGACATTGGGACGGATGGGTCTGCGCACGGACACGGCGCCGAACCTCGCCGTCGCGCGGGAAATGCTGAGCACGGTGGCCTACGACCTGTGCCTGACCGACATGCGCCTGCCCGACGGCTCGGGCCTAGACCTGGTCGCCGAGATCGCCACCCGCTTCCCGACCACGCCGGTCGCGGTGATCACCGCCTACGGCAACGTCGAAGCGGCGGTGGAGGCCCTCAAGAGCGGCGCCTTCGATTTCGTGACCAAGCCGGTCGACCTGACCGTGCTGCGCGGCCTGGTCCGCCAGGCGCTGGACCTCAACAGCAGCCGGCAGGCCAACCCCGAGGGCACACTGCTGCTGCTCGGCGAGTCCCCGGCCATGGTCGGCCTGCGCGAAACCATCGCCAAGGTCGCCCGCAGCCAGGCGCCGGTGCACATCAGCGGCGAGTCCGGCACCGGCAAGGAACTGGTCGCCCGCACCATCCACGCCCAGGGCTCGCGCGCGGCGGGGCCGTTCATCCCGGTCAACTGCGGCGCCATCCCGTCCGAACTCATGGAAAGCGAGTTCTTCGGCCACAAGAAGGGCAGCTTCACCGGCGCCCACACCGACAAGCCCGGCCTGTTCCAGGTCGCCGACGGCGGCACGCTGTTCCTGGACGAAGTCGCCGAGCTGCCGCTGCCGATGCAGGTCAAGCTGCTGCGCGCGATCCAGGAAAAGACCATCCGCCCGGTCGGCGCCAACACCGAAGTGCCGGTGGACGTGCGCATCCTGTCGGCCACGCACAAGGACCTCAACGTCCTCGTCGCCGAAGGCAGCTTCCGCCACGACCTGTTCTACCGCATCAACGTCATCGAGCTGGACGTGCCGCCCCTGCGCGAGCGCACCGGCGACCTGCCGCTGCTGTCCGAAGCCATCCTCAAGCGCCTGGCCTACGCCATGAAGCGCCGCGCACCCGGCCTGTCCCCCGACGCCGTCGCCGCGCTCGAGGTCTACCCATTCCCGGGCAACGTCCGCGAACTGGAGAACATCCTCGAACGCGCGCTGGCCATGGCCGACGGCGACGTGATCGGCGCCCGCGACCTGCGCCTGCCGAACGCGCCGCAGATCCTGCCGCAGGCGCCGGCGCTGACCCAGGCCCCCGCCCCGGCGCCCGCCATGATGGCGCCCGCGCCGGCCGCCGCCGACCCCCGCGGCGCCAATCCGCGCGACACCAGCACCAGTGCCCTGCCCTCGTTCATCGAGGAAATCGAGCGCAACGCGATCCAGCAGGCGCTGCAGGAACACCGCTACAACAAGACCAAGACGGCCGCCGCGCTGGGCATCACCTTCCGCGCGCTGCGCTACAAGCTGAAGAAGCTCGGGATCGAGTGACCGCGCCGCCGGCGGGCTTGCGGCCGCCGGTCCGCTGCGCATAATCGCGGGCCACCCCATCGTGCCCGCCTCGCATGACCCGCATGACCCGCTGGAAAGCCGCCGCGATCCACCTGCTGATCAGCTTCACCGTGGTCGGTACCGTCACCGGCCTCATCTACTGGCTCTGGTTCCCGTACGGGATGATCCGCATCGCCGGCATGGACCGGCTGCTGATCACGATGCTCTGCGTGGACATCGTCGCCGGCCCGCTGCTGACCCTGATCGTGTTCAAGGCGCACGACATGCGCCTGACCCGGCGCGACCTGGCCACGATCGGCGTGATGCAGGCGCTCTTCATGGGCTACGCCCTGCATACCGCCTGGATCAGCCGGCCGGTCTTCCTGGTCTGGTCGGTGGACAAGATGTACCTGCTCTACGCCAACGAGCTGGAGCCGCGCGACCTCGACAAGGCCCGGACCGCGGACACCCGCAGCCTGGCCTGGTTCGGCCCCCGGCGCTACGCCGTGGTGCTGCCGAAGAACCCCGATGCCCGCGCCGCCGTCTTCGCCGACCTCATCGCCCGCCAGCGTCCGCTGGAGCAGTTGCCGGAGCATTACGGCCCCTACGCCGACAAGCGCGCCGAGATCCTCAAGGTCGCGCTGCCGGTCGTCGCCAAATCGCTGCCGGAGTGGATGACACCGAAATCGCTGGACGATGCCGTCATCGACAGCGGTCGCCGCAGGGCCGACCTGCGCCTGGTGCCGATCCATTCCGCCCGGGCCGCCTCGATGCTGCTGGTCGATGCCCGGACCGCGGAACCGGTCACCACGCTCGCCCCGCCACCGGCCCACTGAACAGCTTTGCCGTTGCCGGGCAGGCACGTGACGCAGAGCGTCACTTTTGGCAATCCGGTTCTGTGAACCATGCCCGAACGTCGACGCAGGACCGGGAACCTGTCCGGTTCGGCAGACTGGCACGGGTTGTGCATATAGATACCCTGCACGTGCTCGGTAGCACGGGCGCCACGGACCGGAGCACCTTCCTGGTACGGGGCACGTGAAAACGTTCGCTACTCTACTCCCGAGGGAAAACTGATCATGAAGAACACCAAAGGCTTCACCCTGATCGAACTGCTGATCGTGGTTGCGATCATCGCCATCCTGGCCGCCATCGCCATCCCGCAGTACCAGGACTACATCTCGCGCACCCGCGCCACCGGCGCCGCCGCCGAACTCAGCGGCTTCCGCACCGCGGTCAACGTCTGCATCTCCGAAACCCAGACCAACGTGGGCTGCACCGCCGGCGCCAACGGCGTGCCGACCATCGCCAGCTTCACCCTGACCAAGAACGTGACCAAGATCACCAGCGTCACCGACGGCGTGATCACCGCCGAAACGGGTGCCACCATCTCCAGCGGTGGTGCCAGGCTGACCTGGCTCGACACCCCGAACGCGGCTGCCGGTTCTTCGAACATCACCTGGACCAACACCGGCACGGTCTGCAACCAGACCCGCGGCCTGCGTCCGGGCCAGGGCGACTGCCCGTAAGGTTCTGGCTGTCTGCTCCGGTACGACAAAAGGAACCCGGCCCTCGTGCCGGGTTCCTTTTGGAAACGAAGGATTGAACGAGTGCCTGCAACGGCATTCAAACAAGGGGACATCATGAAGAACACCAAAGGCTTTACCCTGATCGAACTGCTCATCGTGGTCGCGATCATCGCCATCCTGGCCGCCATCGCCATCCCGCAGTACCAGGACTACATCTCGCGCACCCGCGCCACCGGCGCCGCCGCCGAGCTCAGCGGCTTCCGCACCGCGGTCAACGTCTGCATCTCCGAGACCCAGACCAAGGTCGGCTGCACCGCCGGCGCCAACGGCGTGCCGACCATCGCCAGCTTCACGCTGACCAAGAACGTGACCAAGATCACCAGCGTGACCGATGGTGTGATTACCGCTGAAACGGGTGCCACTGTTTCCAGCGGCGGTGCCAGGCTGACCTGGGTCGACACCGCGAATGCGGTCGCCGGCAACTCGAACATCACCTGGACCAACACCGGCACGGTCTGCAACCAGACCCGCGGCCTGCGTCCGGGCCAGGGCGACTGCCCGTAAGATCTTCAGCGACATTTTCCCGTTCAGGACCCGGCCCATGGCCGGGTTCTTTTTTGGGCCGAGCTACCGTCGCCATTCGCCGGCAGCGCCCCATCCGGCAGCCGGGATGTGGCCTGCGTCACATCCGGAGCCGGTCCGCGCAAGCGTGACCCGGTTCACCCCTTCCTCAAACAATTGCACTCATCCGCTTGATCGCGCACGATTCCGGGTGGGGAATGGGATGCAAGCCGCGAACCGGCGCAGTAACCTAGGACGCTGACCCGGGCGACGCTTTCCGACAGGACGACCACTGACGATGAATTCGGCCGCGACCGCCAATCTGATCGGAATCACCGGCATCGCCCGGCGACTGGTGCTGGATGGCGCCCTCGACGAGACCACTGCCCGTCAGGCGCTCGACACCGCGACCCGCGAGCGCAAGCCCATCGCCGGCTACCTGCGCGAACAGAAGCTGGTCACCCCGTCCCAGCTCGCCGCCGCGAACTCGATCGAGTTCGGCATGCCGCTGTTCGATCCCTCGACCATGGACGCCTCGCAGAGCGCGATCCGGCTGGTCAAGGACGATCTGCTGCAGAAGCACCACGTGCTGCCGCTGTTCAAGCGCGGCGGCCGACTGTTCGTCGGCGTCTCCGACCCGACCAACACCGCGGCGCTGGACGAGATCAAGTTCCACACCAACCTGGTGGTCGAACCGATCCTCGTCGACGAGGACACGATCCGGCGCACGATGCAGGCGTGGCTGGAGAACAATGATTCGCTCGGGGGGATGGAGGACGCCGAAGGCCTCGACAACCTCGACGTCTCCGGCGGCGACGACGAGGCCGGCGGCAGCGAAGGCGGCGTCGACGCGAAGGGCGACGACACGCCCGTCGTCAAGTTCATCAACAAGATCCTGGTCGACGCGATCCGCCGCGGCGCGTCGGACATCCACTTCGAGCCCTACGAGAACGACTACCGGGTGCGCCTGCGCATCGACGGCATCCTCAAGCAGGTCGCGAAGGCGCCGGTGAAGCTCAACCAGCGCATGGCCGCGCGCCTGAAGGTCATGTCGCAGCTGGACATCGCCGAGAAACGCGTGCCGCAGGACGGCCGCATCAAGCTCAACCTGTCGAAGACCCGGCAGATCGACTTCCGCGTCAGCACCCTGCCCACGCTGTTCGGCGAGAAGGTGGTGCTGCGTATCCTCGACGGCAGCGCTGCGAAGCTCGGCATCGACAAGCTCGGCTACGAGCCCGACCAGCAGAAGCTGTTCCTCGACGCCATCCACAAGCCCTACGGCATGGTGCTGGTCACCGGCCCGACCGGCTCCGGCAAGACCGTGTCGCTGTACACCGCGCTGGGCATCCTCAACGAGGAAGAGCGCAACATCTCCACGGTCGAGGACCCGGTCGAAATCCGCCTGCCCGGCATCAACCAGGTGCAGCAGAACGCCAAGCGCGGCATGACCTTCGCCGCGGCGCTGCGCAGCTTCCTGCGCCAGGATCCGGACGTGATCATGGTCGGCGAAATCCGCGACCTGGAAACCGCCGAGATCGCGGTCAAGGCGGCGCAGACCGGCCACATGGTGCTGTCCACGCTGCACACCAACGACGCGCCGCAGACCATTTCGCGCCTGATGAACATGGGCATCGCGCCGTACAACATCACATCGTCGGTCAGCCTGGTGATCGCGCAGCGTCTGGCGCGCCGGCTGTGTCCGAACTGCAAGCGTCCGGCCGAGTTGCCGGAACACGCGCTGCTGGCCGAGGGTTACACCAGCGACGAGATCCACGAAGGTTTCACCCTGTACGAAGCGGTCGGCTGCGGCGAGTGCACCGGCGGTTACAAGGGGCGTACGGGCATCTACGAGGTCATGCCGATGACCGAGGCCATCCAGGCCATCGTCCTGCAGGGCGGCAACGCCATGCAGATCGGTGAGGTGGCGCGATCGGTCGGCATCCGCAACCTGCGCCAGTCCGCGCTGCTGAAGGCCCGCAACGGCATCACCAGCCTCGCCGAAATCAACCGCGTCACCAAGGACTAACCCATGGCCGCTTCCCGTTCCGCCGCCAAGACCGCCGCCTCCCCCGAACGCGCCGGCATCACCCTGCCCATGTACGTGTGGGAAGGCACCGACAAGCGCGGCATCAAGATGAAGGGTGAGCAGCAGGCCAAGAACGGCAACCTGCTGCGCGCCGAACTGCGCCGCCAGGGCATCACCCCGACCGTGGTCAAGCCCAAGCCCAAGCCGCTGTTCGGCGCGGCCGGCAAGAAGGTCACGCCGAAGGACATCGCCATCTTCAGTCGCCAGATCGCGACGATGATGAAGTCCGGCGTGCCGCTGGTGCAGTCGCTGGAGATCATCGCCAACGGCCAGAAGAACGTGCGCATGAAGAACCTGGTGGATTCGCTGCGCACCGACATCGAGGGCGGCTCGTCGATCTACGAGTCCATGCTCAAGCACCCCGTGTACTTCGACGAGCTGTACCGCAACCTGGTCAAGGCCGGCGAAACCGCGGGCGTGCTGGAGACCGTGCTCGACACCATCGCCACGTACAAGGAAAACGTCGAGGCGCTGAAGTCGAAGATCAAGAAGGCGCTGTTCTATCCGGCGATGGTGATCTCGGTGGCGATCATCGTCAGCGGCGTGATGCTGGTGTACGTGGTGCCGCAGTTCGAGGACGTGTTCAAGGGCTTCGGCGCCGACCTGCCGGCCTTCACCCAGGTGATCGTCGACCTCTCGCGCTTCATGGTCGCGTGGTGGTTCCCGGTGCTGATCGGCGTCATCGGCGCGGCCGTCGCCTTCATCTTCTTCTACAAGCGCTCGCTGGCGTTCCAGCACTTCCTCGACAAGGCCATCCTGCAGGTGCCGGTGATCGGCCAGATCATGCACAGCTCGGCGGTGGCGCGCTTCTCGCGCACGCTGGCGACGACCTTCAAGGCCGGCGTACCGCTGGTCGAAGCGCTGGACAGCGTGGCCGGCGCGACCGGCAACAGCGTCTACGAGAAGGCCACTTACCGCATCCGCGACGACGTCTCGGTGGGCTACCCGGTCAACATGGCGATGAAGCAGGTCAACCTCTTCCCGCACATGGTGGTGCAGATGACCGCCATCGGCGAAGAGGCCGGCGCGCTCGACACCATGCTGTTCAAGGTCGCCGAGTTCTACGAGATGGAAGTCAACAACTCGGTCGACGCCCTGGCCAGCCTGCTCGAACCGATGATCATGATCGTGATCGGCGTGCTGGTGGGCAGCATGGTGGTCGGCATGTACCTGCCGATCTTCAAGCTCGCGTCGGTCGTGGGCTGACGGCGTACCGGACCCGCAATGGCGTTTCTCGACCAGAACCCGGCGCTCGGGTACCCGATCGCCGCCGGCCTCGGGTTGCTCGTTGGCAGCTTCCTGAACGTAGTGATCCTGCGTCTGCCCAAGTGGCTGGACTGGGACTGGCGTCGCCATGCGCGCGAGGAACTGGGCCAGACCGACCTGTACGAGCCACCGCCGCCGGGCATCGTGGTCGAACCCTCGCATTGCCCGCACTGCGGGCACCGGCTGTCGTGGTACGAGAACATACCGGTCTTCAGCTGGCTGGCGCTGCGCGGCCGCTGCCGCAGCTGCAAGACGCCGATCTCGATCCAGTATCCGGCAGTCGAGCTGCTGACCATGCTGCTGGTGCTGGCCTGCGTGTGGCGCTTCGGCTTCGGCTGGCAGGGCTTCGGCGCGGCGCTGGTGAGCTGCTACCTCGTCGCCGGCGCCGGCATCGACCTGCGCACGCAGACACTGCCCGACCAGATCACGCTGGTGCTGATGTGGCTGGGCCTGATCGCCAGCGTCGACAACCTGTTCGTGCCGGCCAAGGCGGCGATCGCCGGCGCCGTGCTCGGCTATCTCTCGCTGTACTGCGTGCACTGGCTGTTCAAGCAGATCCGCGGCCGCACCGGCATGGGCGAAGGCGACTTCAAGTTGCTCGCTGCGCTGGGCGCGTGGGCCGGCTACAAGGCCCTGTTGCCGATCGTGCTGATCTCCTCGTTCCTCGGCGCCCTGATCGGCTCGCTGTTCCTGGCGATGAAGGGCCGCGACCACGACACGCCGATTCCCTTCGGCCCCTATCTCGCCATCGCCGGCTGGATCGTGTTCCTCTCGGGCGACACGATCATCGAGGGCTACCTGCACCTCAGCGGGCTGCGCTAGAGCGTGTCATGACCTTTTTCATGCGCCGCGAAGGCCATCCGCGGGTGCGAGCCAAGACGCGCGCCGCCGCCAAGGCTGGCCGCCTTAGCAAGGTGCGCAACGCCGGATCGCGCCCGCGGATGGCCTTCCCTTCGGGTTGCGCCCCTGTGGCGGCGATCCTGCGGCCCGCGGCTTGCCTTGGCCACCAGCCAAGGACTGCGCCACGGGGCCTTGTCTCGACGCCACAGGCTGCGCGACGCGACACATGAAAAAGGTCATGACACGCTCTGGCCCAATGTCCGCGTACCGCATCGGCCTGACCGGCGGCATCGCCTCGGGCAAGTCCGCGGTCGCCAGCGCCTTCGAGGCCCTCGGCATCGTGGTCGCCGACGCCGACCTCGCCGCGCGCGAAGCCGTCGCGCCGGGCAGCGAAGGCCTGGCCGCCGTGGTTGCCGCATTCGGCAGCGACGTGCTGGCCGCCGACGGCGGCCTCGATCGCGCCGCGATGCGCCGCCGCATCTTCGGCGATGACGACGCCCGCCGCCGGCTCGAAGCCATCGTCCACCCGCGCGTGCGCCAGACGCTCGCGCGCACCTGCGACGCGGCGGCCAGCCCGTACGCCGTCGCCGCGATCCCGCTGCTGGCCGAAGTCGGCGGCCGCACGGCCTACCCGTGGCTGGACCGCATCCTGGTCGTCGACGTCCCGGTCGAGGTGCAGCGCACCCGCCTGCTTGCCCGCGACGGCATCGACGAGGCCCTCGCCGACCGCATGATTGCCGCGCAGGCCACGCGCGCGCAGCGACTGGCCATCGCCGACGACATCGTCGTCAACACCGGCACGCTCGACGACCTGCGCCGCCACGTCGCGGCGCTGGATGCGCGCTACCGGGCGCTCGCGGACGGCACGCCGGGCTGATCCCGGCGATCGACGGATCGGCGATGGCCGCCCGGAAGCCATCGATACGTCCTATCCTCCGACATCGACGACCGCCCCGGACAAGGCCCCGTGCTCCGCAACCTGCATCTCCTGCGTGCCCTCGCCGCGCTCAGCGTCGTCTATTTCCACATCACCTCGAGCTCCGGCCTCAACCTGGCGTGGGACGTCGGCAGCCGCGGCGTCGACGTGTTCTTCGTGATCAGCGGCTTCATCATCGCCTACATCGGCGCGAAGAAACCCGAGTACTTCTTCGTCCGCCGCCTGATCCGCATCGTGCCGTTCTACTGGGCCGCGACGCTGGTCGTCTTCACCGCCGCGACCGTGCTGCCGCGCTTCTTCCGCAGCACCGACGCCAGCGTCGGCCATCTCGTGCCGTCACTGCTGTTCTTACCGCACCTGTCGTCCAGCGGCGAAGTGCAGCCGACGCTGATCCTCGGCTGGTCGCTCAACTTCGAGATGTTCTTCTACGTGGTGTTCGCGCTGGCGCTGCTGTTCTCCGCGCGCTGGGCGCCGATCCTGTGCGCAGCCGCGATCGTGGTCGTGGTCGCGATCGGCAAACTCGTCGGCCCGGTCTCGACCGCGTTCGATTTCTACGCCCGCACGACCAGCCTCGAATTCTGCTACGGCATCGGCGCGTACTACCTGCTCGACGCCTGCGTGCGCCGCAAGGCCGCGCTGGAGCGGAGCATGGCACTGAAGGCCGGCATCATCCTGGCACTGATCACCGGCGTCATCGCGATCGTGCTGTTCGAGCACGTCGCCAAGGATGCGTACCCGCGCTATCTCGCCGGCGGAATCCCGGCGGCCGTCATCGTCGTGTCGGCGCTGCTGCTGGAGCGGATCTTCGGCATCGCCACCCGCAGCCGGCTGTCGTACCTGCTCGGCGAAGCGTCGTACGTGATCTACCTGATCCACCCGTACATCGTGTTCGGCGTGCTCCGCCTCGCCGTGCCCGACGCGGCGCAGCTCTCGATGCCGATGACCATCGCCGTCATCGCCGGCCTGCTCGCGCTGACCAGCGGCATCGGCATCGCCCTGCACCTGCTGTTCGAGAAACCGGTGATGGCCTACCTGCGCGCGAAGCTGGTGCCGGATGCGCCGACGCAGGCGGTCGCTGCTGCCTGAAGTCGCAAATCCAGCCTCTCAGCCTGTCGACCGCATTACATGCCCCGGGGCATCCGCAAATCCGACCTGCCGACCAAGGCCTGCGCGACCTGCGGCCGCCCGTTCACGTGGCGCAAGAAGTGGGAACGGGACTGGGAGCTAGTGCGGTATTGCTCGGATCGGTGCAGGGGGAAAAAGATGCGCACGATTCGTGGAATCGGTAACGCGTAAGGTGGGCTTCAGCCCACCATTGCGACATATCTGCGGTGGCGAGCAATGATCGAAACGACACAAGTTTCTGATCGCTGCAGCGGAAATTCAATCGTCATGGTGGTGGGCTGAAGCCTATCCTGCGCCCCGACCTCTCGGGCATTCCGCCCCAACCGGCTTCGTAGGCGCCAAGTCGCACGTAACGATGAGATGAGGAACAGGGCCAGGCAAACGCGTTCGCGACCAGACCATGCTTGACCGCATTGAAATGGATGTCGTCGAAATGACGCCGGAAGTCGTCCGCGTCGACAATTCGATGTTCCCGGAAGCGGCGCTGCGAGCCTCCACGTTCCCGCTTCGCGACCCGCGACGCACGCCGCCGCTCGCCACATGGCATCCGCATCGAGAATGCCGATTTCACATGCGCCCAGCACACCGAGTCGTCGGCATCGCCGGGAGGCAGCGTCCAAAGGCAATGCAAGTGATCAGGCAACACGACGATGGCACCCACGACGAATGGGTGCGCGATACGCGCAGCCCGAGAGGCTCGACGCAATGCATGGATGAGCTCCGTCGACAGCGACCGCAGCCGCTCGGCGATGGCGACCGTGAAGAAATACGTGCCTCCCAGCACCCGACAGCGGCGATATTCAGGCATCCCGGCAAGATCGCCCGGCGACCCGCGTCTCACCATCGGAAACACCCCCACCCAACCGTCAGAAAAACCCGAGTCGTAGGATGGGCTTCAGCCCACCATTGCGACACGTCCACGATGAAGAGCGATGATCGAAACGGCACAAGACTTCGGTCATTGCCAAGTGATTCAAGCGGCAGAGTGGTGGGCTGAAGCCCACCCTACGGCCCTCAACGAATATAACTACTCCGAACATTTTCTAAGCGTCTTATATGCTTTTCGGCAAAATCAACATCAATCAAAATTGGTGAATTAGAGTCAGCCAAGAAGGATTTAACAAGCAATAATTCATCGTATATGGACAACATTAGAATAATTTCTTCAAAAAACAATTCGCTGCTTGAAAATATCATGGCCTTTATTTTATTTATCCTATGCTCTATGTCAAACAAGAATTTTTTCTCGTGCGCTTCAATTCCATCAAGGATTTTTATTCTAATTATTTTTTTTTCATTTTTATTTAAATTTCCATCCCCTGAAAACTCAATTATCGCGGCGTAAATATTTTTTGACGCCAAGAGGGAATTAATTTTTCCAAATTTATTTTTCATTGCTTGCTTTCAAAACCCATCCGGTAATGTTATTCCTAAATTAGACAAGTATCGAGAGTTAACAGTGGGATCATCAATGTGGGTGAAAATTCTGTTCCCAGATAAACTTCCAGAAGTCAGCATAAAAGAGTCCGGCCCCGTTCTGGAAACATAATTATATTTGAATTGTCCATCATGATACACAAGGAACCTTGCATCAGCAGTGACCGTATGCCTAACTGCAGCAGCATAGTACGCTCTATCTGAAAGTCCATTTCCATGACGCCGAACATGATCTTTCAAGTCGTAGAAACGGGGCCCTTTACTTGGACTTACCGCGGCTGCAGTAGCATAGGGAAACTTGATCGCTGCCCTAGTTATATCCCGAGCCAAGGATAAATTTTCGAGAAGCGGCTTTGAAGCATCAGCCAGACCGTCTAGTGCATCATAGTATTCTGCCGCACAATAATTCCCAAACTTTCTCTGAACGCCGGATTGCCCTTCTGCAATATCACCAAGAACATCCGCACAAAAGGTCGGATTCCTCAAGCATGTAAATGTGACAGAATCAAATCCAGGATTAAAAGCGTAAAGCAGGCCAGAAGGATCGGCAGAGGCGCCTGGAGCCCCGCCAGCATATGCAAATGAAGAGATACCGCCAGCCAACCCGATCGGATCACTCTCCACATACCGCCCGGTCGTAGCTTCATAATCCCTGAAATAGTTGTAGTTCAGCCCACTCACGCTGTCGTAGCGCTGGCCCGGGAAGCGCAGGTCGAACACGAACTGGGTCGCGTCGCCGTCCGGATCCTGGTTCGGCGCGGTCGTGCCGAAAGCTTCGCCGGCGAGATCCCACTTCCATACCGTCGTGCCATTGGTGCCGCGGGTCGGGTCGATGACCACGCGCGGCGTGCCCAGCGCGTCCGGCTGGATGTAGAACACCTTCTGGCTGGCGCCCGCGCCCGTGAACAGGCCGACCGGCAGGTCGCCGAACCAGATCGCCTGCTGCGTCGGTGCCGTCGCACCACCGTTGTCGTAATCGCCGATCCAGTGGCCGGCTTCGTCGTACACCGTGTATGTATTGGCCGTGCCGAGGGACTTCTGCACCTGCTCGCCGCGGCCGTTGTACACGTAGTTCATCTTGACGGTCGTGCCTTCCAGATACTGCGTCATCCGGTTGTGATCGCCGTAGACGTAGTTTTTGGTGATGGCGCCGGCCGGTACCGAGGTGGTGTTGCCGTTGAAGTCGTAGGCGCGCGTGCTGCTGCCAACCTGATCCAGACGATGGCTGGTACTCGGGTACGTGTATGTCGTGGTCGTGCCCGACACCGTCGCGCTGGTGCGGTTGCCGGTCTTGTCGTAGGTGTAGCCCTCCAGCACGGCGCTGGTGCTGCCATCCTGCGTCTGCGTCAGGCGGTTCAGGCCGTCATAGCCGAAGATGCGCTGCGGCGGTTCCGACTGGTTGCCGTCGCGCAGCTTCTTCAGATTGCCGACCTCGTCGAACTCGTAGCCGACACTCAGACCGCCCGTCGTCGTGTCCTGCACGATGCCCGGCTGGTAGTTCTGGTTGCGCGTACGGTTGAGCAAACGGCCCGTGCTGCCGCCGTAGCGCCACGACGCCGCCGGGCCGAACGGGTAGTAGCTCACGTTCGTCACCAACACCTGCCGCGTGCCTGTAGAGGTCTTCGCGCCGATCTCGGACACCCGACCCTGCGTGTCGTAGACGTAGTCGACGACGGCACCGTCCGGATAGATCGTGCTGGTCAGCTGGCCGGCTGCATTCCAGATGTAGCGCAGCGTGAAGGCGACGCCATTGGTGGTCTGCACCTTGCGCACGACATGGCCGAAGCGGTCGTAGCAGTAGACCGTGTTACCGCTGCCGTCGACGATCTTCGCCAATCGACCGGCGGTGAAGGTCTCGCCGGTGAGGCAGGCGGCCTGCGTCGTGTCCCAGGTGTAGGTGACATTGAGCGTGGACGCCGTCGGATAGCTGATGGCGGTGAGGCGGTTCAGCGCATCGTAGGTGTAGTTCGCGACCTTGCTGCGCGCGTCGGTCTGGCTGGCGCGGTTGCCGGCGCTGTCGTAGGTATAGCTGGCGACGCCGGTGTCCGGGCTGTCGAGCTGCGTCAGATCGCCGAAGCCGTTATAGGTATATTGCGTGTTCAACGACTTCGGGTCGGTCACCTTCGTGACTTCGCCGAAGAGGTTGTAGGTCATCTTCGTCTCGGCGGAGATTCCACCGACATCCGCGAGCGACCGAACGATACGGTCGAGTGCGTCGTAATCACTGTCCTCGACACGGCCCAAAGCGTCGCTGGAGAGATCGGGATTCCCGTTCTCGTCATACGTCAGCGACGCCGAGTGATTGTAGGCATCGGTGACCGACTGCAAGCGTCCGACCGTGTTGTAGGTCGAAGACAGCGTCCTGACGAGCGAAGAAGAAGCGTCATGCACTTCTTCGCCCAATCGATGACCCGCTGCGTCCAGCGAGTAGGCGATCGTGTTGCCGGAAGCATCCGCGATGCCAGTCAGTCGGTGCGCTGCGTCATAGGTGTAATTGGTATAGCTGCCATCCGGGAGCGTGATCTTCTTGATCTCGCCGCCCGGCCAGTATTCGAGCTGCACAATGCGGTCGTCGCTTTCGACAGTGTCATTGGCACCACGGATAAACGATGCCGTCAATCGACCACGGGCATCGTACTGGTAATCCGTCACGACACCGTTCGCATCCTTGAATGACAAGGGATTGCCGCGGATATCGTATTTGAGGAATTCGACGACCTGCCCGAGCGCGTTGGTGACCTTCCACAGATTCCCCTTTCGATAGGGACATCCTGCGGGATCGGTGGTGCAACTTGCGTGGCTGGAGGGGTAGTACGTGAACGTCACGGTGTCGGCAACATCGGTCCTCGGCCCGTCCACCGCCGTGAGCATGCCGAGGAACGGACAGGTCCCGGTATCGACATCGCTCTGCTCGCAATAGGTATGGCTGCTGGAACGCGTGGTGTTGGCTGCCACATCCCTGAGCGTGGTGCCGATCACCTGGTCGCGGCCGTTGTAGGCATATTCGATTCGTCTAAAAGCCTGATCGGACGCGTTCCTCACCTCGACCGAGGCCTTCTTCACGAAGTCGGTCGACCACTCCGTCACTGTGGACCTTTGCTCGGGATATCCCCAGGCTTCGATGAACGCGGTCTGGCGGCCAGCAGCGTTGTACTCCGTCCGGCTCGTGATCCCGCGTTTGTCCGTGTAGTTTCTCCACAGGCCATAGTAATTGTACTGCCAACTTTCATTTCCATCCGAAGAGACTGCCGTCAACGGACGACGATAGGAAGCTGTACTCCCAGCGGGCTCGAACGTATATGTCGTTGTACCGAGACCGGACTGTGTCACGGCAGTTTTGGATTGGGACTCATTGTCCAACTGATAATCGAGCGTCGTATCGTAAGCGCCACCCGCATGGACGCTGTGCACGACACGCCCGTGGTCGTCAAAGTAGTAGTTGCTGAGCCGAGCGCCGTCCTCGGAAGTAACACCCGTCAGGTAGTAAGCGAAGTAGGAGTCATTGCATCCGGATACCGCACCGACGCAGACATGGCCGGCCTCGCCATAATGGTAGTCACGATGTTTGCCGTCGGGATAGAGCACGGAAACAAGACGACCTGCGGCATCGTAGCTGTAGCTCGCAAGCGCCGTTCCCGACGCATCCTTCACCGCGGTGAGGCGATAGGAAGTGGGCAAATAGGTTCTTCCGGGAACAACGACACCACCATCTCCGGTCCCACCACCACCACCGCCGTAGTAGGCGGCCACATTCGCCCCAGGAATGACCAACGGCTGACCATTGGCAGGATTGATGTAGATGTTCTCTTCATATTCGAAGGAAAGCGAACGCCCGATGCCATCCACGACGGCGCTCATCCGCCCTTCGCCGTCATAGGAGAAATTCAGTGTGCTCGCGGGATCCTGGTTGTCACGAATCTTTTCGAGACGTCCGGTCGCGCTGAAGACCTTGTCGACCCCGCCCTCTCCATGCTGGACCCAGCTGCCGTCCGGCAGACCGCGCAGAAGTTGCTTCCTGTCGCTCGTGGACCGGTACATCACTGTACCCGAAACAGGCTTGTATTCTTCCCGGTTGTTGTTCTGGTTGCTGAACATGACAGGCTGACCGGACGAAGCCGGCAACGCCACATTGCTCGACCACGAATGAGACCAATTGAAGCCCATCTGGGAGAACGCGTACGCCTGCGCCTTCGATCGATACGTCCGCCCGAAAGAATGGCCCGCCCAAACAAAATCGGGCTCGAACAGCAATTTCTCGCCAGTAGCAGGCACACAGGGATGATCGGTGCGTATCGTGTCGCATGTACTGGCCGCGCGCCCGGTCTTGGAGATGACGAGATTGGTCGCATTCGCCTTGCAGATGAATGGCCAGCTTGCAGCGCCCCCGGCTGACAGCATGCTCATCGCCTTGTATCCAGAAGGACACCGGAACGCATACTGCTTCAAGATCGTTGTCTCGTTCTCGGACACAACGGAGCTGCATTGGCCGTTTGAATCCTTAACCCGCCACCTGAAGGCTATCCTTCGAGAATCGGTGGCTCTTTCGCCGTAGCGAACCACGTAATCGTACTGATACACCCCATTGACTTCATAGGCCTGCGGATCTCCCCAATAACTGAATGGGTTTTCAAAGCCACCCAGGACCTCGACTTCGAGGTTGCACTGGCCCGCCCACGGCGACGAGGTCATGAACCAGTCGTCGAACTTACCGACGACATAGGATTCATCTGCCCCAAGGCAGGTATTCTGAAGATTATCATTGGGAAAAGGGACCCCTGTCGGGGGGCAACTGAATCCATACCAGCCAGTGCGATAGCCACCCTCACCTGTCGCCGTTGCTGCCTTGCGGTCGACGCAATAGGAATAATTTGTCAGCCCTGGCGTCGATTGATCGTCAACGCCGCACTGATAAAGATCGTTTCCGCCCTTGCCCTGGTTATAAGCGCGCATGGCAGCTTCTGCAGCTTCCAGCGTTGCATAGCTTGAGCCATTCCAGTAATAAAAGTCCTGCGCTGAAAGCAGGTGCGCATAAAAGCCGAAAAAAATCAGCACACCGGCTTTTAAATACTTCCTCATGCCCATCTCCAGTGAATCTTCTTATTCCGTTTCGAAAAAAAGCGTCCGCATTCCGGAAAAGCCAAACTTCAGCCGGGAACCGGGGATGGGAGCCCAAGCCGCATCCATTTCCATCGCCCCGTTTTAATGCTTTTGATCGATTGAATATCCGCCCTTCATCACAAACCCGACTCGCTCCAACAAGGTCACATCACGCAAGGGATCGCCGGACACGGCGATGAGATCGGCGAGGCGTCCCGCTTCAAGAACGCCTCGATCGTTGCGGCCCAATGCATCGGCAGCGTTGATCGTCGCGCTGCGGATCGCGTCGACGGGGGTCATTCCGTAGCGGACCATCACAGCGAACTGCTTCGCATTCTCTCCGTGCGGAAAGATGCCGGCGTCGGTGCCGAAGACCATCTTCACGCCGGCGAGATACGCGCGACGGAAGTTCTCGCGCTGCAGGTCGCCGATCTCGCGATCCTTGCGCAGATTGTCTTCGAGCACGCCGTTCTTTCGACCTTCGCTCTGCGTGTAGTCGGTGTTGTAGATGTCCATCGACAGCCAGGCGCCGTACTGCTTCGCGAGGCGGATGCCTTCGTCGTCGATGAGGCTGGCGTGTTCGATGGTGTCGACGCCGGCGCGGATCGCGTCGCGGATGCCAGCGGCGCCGTGCGCATGCGCGGCGACCTTCAGGCCCCACATGTGCACTTCGTCGACCGCGGCCTTCATCTCGGCATAGGTCATCTGCTGCTGGCCGGGTTCGGTGTTGCGCGAGAACACGCCACCGGTGGCGCAGATCTTGATCACCTGCGCGCCGTACTTGCGGATCTCGCGCACGGACTTGCGCGCCTCGTCGGGCGTGTCGGCGTTGTACGGATTGCGGTCGTGCATCGACGGCGGGAAATACGTCGAATCGCAGTGGCCGCCGGTGGCGCCGAACGCGAAACCGGCCGGCACGATACGCGGACCGACGACCTTGCCCGCATCGATCGCCTGCTGCAGGCCGACGTCGTTCCAGTCTTCTGAGCCGAGATTGCGGATCGTGGTGAAGCCGGCGGCCAGCGTGCGCTGCGCCTGCGCCACCGAGATCGCGGACCAGAAGCGGTCGTTGAACTGGAGATAGGTGTAGCCGCTGTAGGTCGGATCGCTGTCGATGTGCACGTGCATGTCGATCAGCCCGGGCAGCAGGGTCATGTCGCCGAGGTCGTAGCGGCGCGCACCGGGCACGGCGTCGACGTGGCGACCGCCGGACGCGATCTGGACGATGCGATCGCCTGCGATGCGCACTTCGGCGTGGTCGAGCATGCGGCCGCTGCGCACGTCGAGCAGGCGCGCGGCAGTGACGATGGCGGCATCCTGCGAAGCGGCGGGCGCGTCCTGCGCGGTGGCGAGGCCTGCGGCGACCGCAAGGGCCAGGCCAATGAACGAAACGAACGGACGCGCGTGCAGCATGGTCGATCCCCGGACGAACGGAATCCCAAGCGTACGCGCGCATCAACGGACGGTCGAGGGCAGGTCGCCCGCACGCGCGGGCGACCTCGCCGGAGATCGGTTACCGCTTGTCCTTGCCCGCCTCGGGCTGCGGTGCCGCAGCGGTCGCGGGTACCGCAGCCGCATGGCCCTGCTCCGCCGCGAAGGCGTTGCGCACGGCGTCGACGCCGAACTTGCGCAGGCCGTAGTACTTCAGCACGACGCGGATCGGGCGCACGCCCGGATCGCCCGCGAACTGTTCGCTGAGCGCGAGCAGGTGCGCGAACTGCGCGGCCGTTCCGGCTTCCACCGACGACAGCAATTGCGCCGTCAGCACATAGTCGGGCACGCCGCCGGCGATGCCGAGTTTCGCGTCACCGAGACGCTCGATCGGCAGCGCGAGGATCGCGGCATGGTCGCGGGAGGCGATCGTGCGATAGGCGTCGAACACCGACACCACCACCGGCGCCGAAGCCGCGAGATCGGGCCGGATCGTGCCGCCGTCGAAGAGCACGAGCATGTCGTCGCGGGTCGTGCCCGCCCCGAGGATGCGCACCACGCGCGTCAGCGCCTGCTGCCACGCGGCCGATTCCGCCTGGGTGACCGGACGCCCGGCCATGCGCCGCAGCAGCAATGCATCGGCGAAGGTCTGCGTGGGCGGATACGCCGGCAGGCCGCCCATGTCGGGCGTGCGCAGCATCGCGTAGAGCGTCCGCGCCATCGCGATCTTCTGCAGGCGCATGTTGCCGCCGGCATCGATGAGCGGGCCGTTGAAATCGTAGGGCTGCTTCGCGACCAGTTCGTCGACCAGCGGCAGGCCCGCATCCCAGCCCATCGTCACGCCGAGCGCGTTGGCGCCGCGGAAGCGCGCGCGCGGCGCGTCGAGCGCGACGGTCGGATAGAAATCCGAGTACGGCGTGGCGCCGGTCGCGGTGAGATAGGCGTCGAGCAGCGGCTTGTCGGCGACTAGGCGCATGCGCAGCGCCATCGCATCGCCGAGGTCCACGCGCGCCAGTTCCTCCTGCACCACGCGCGGCGGGAACCGCGACATGTCCGGCTGGCGGATGGGGCTGCGGCTGGCGACCATCACGAAGTCGCCGGCACCGGCGGCGTAGAGCTGAATGTGCGGGAATCGCGAATTCAACGCCGCGGCCATCGTGGCGAACAGCGGGTCGTCGAGTTCGTAGGCGTGGATCCACTGCACCAGCACGCCATCGTCGGTCAGGTGCTGATCGAGGAACCGGTAGAACTGCTCGGTGAACAGGCTGGAAACGCCGCTGACCCATGGATTCGAGGGTTCGGAGACGATGGCGTCGTAGCGCTGGCCGCCGCGTGCGAAGTGCGAACGCGCGTCCTCGAACACCGGCACCATGCGCGGGTCGTTGTACGCGCGGCCGACGCGATCGCCGAAGTGGCGCGCGGCCTCGAACATCACCGGCTCGATCTCGATCGCTTCGACCCGCTTCGGCACCTTGCTGCCGAGGATGGTGTGCACGGTCAGACCCGAGCCCCAGCCGATCACCGCGATCTCTTTCGGGTCGCGCGCCAGCGTCACCGCGAGCACGCCGGCGGTGGCCATGGTCGGCTCGTCGCCGGTCGGGCGCAGCGAGAGGTTGGCGACGAGGCTGGCGTCGGGCTTGCCGTTGGTGAGGATCGTGCGCATGCCGTCCTCGGTCTGCGCCACGCCGATCGTCGCGGTCTTGCCGTCCTTGATGAAGATCGCGCGATCGCCCGACGTCCAGTTGATGCCGCCGGTGCGGTACACGCCGGACATCTGGTCGAGCGGATTGACGTGCCCGTGCGCGACCGCGAACACGATCGCGGCCAGCGAGGCGACGCCGAACGCCGGCACGCGCCAGCTGCGACGCGCGGTCTCGTCGCCCTTGTCGAACGCGAACAGCACGAAACCGAGCACGATGTCGAGACCGGCGGCGATGAAGATCGCCGAATACAGGCCGAGCACCGGGATCAGCAGGTGCGTGGCGGCGAACACGCCGACGATCGCACCCAGCGTGTTCACCGCGTAGACGCGGCCGATGCTGCGTTCGCCGTGGCCGGTCTCCAGCAGTGCGGTGGTGAACAGCGGCAGGGTCATGCCGGCGAAGAACGCGGCCGGCATCATCACCGCGATCGCGATCGCGGACGACGCCAGCGAGAAGAACACGTAGCCCTGGTCGGTGCGCGCCAGGCCCTGCATGAACCACGCCATCCAGCGGAACGAATTCGCGAATGCCGGCAGCGACAGCAGCGCGAATACGCCCATCAGGATCTGCGCGCCCGCGGCGACGCGGATCGGATCGGTGATGCGGTCCGCACGGCGACGTACCCAGCCACCGCCGAACGCGAGGCCGAGGATGAAGGCCGCGAGCATCAGCTCGAAGCTGTGCATCGACGTGCCGAGCGTCTGGTTGAGCGAACGCACCCAGCCGATCTCGTACACGAACGAGGTCGCGCCGGTGATGGCGGCGGCGGCCAGCAGGATGCGCTGCAGCGCCGACGTGCGCGTCGTTTCGGGCAAGGCGTGACGCGCGGCGGGCAGCTCGGCCCTTTCGCCTTCGGCGGCTTCGCCTTCCTCCAGCTTCGACAGCGCCAGCGCGATCATCGCCGCGACGATGTTCAGTGCGGCGGCGGCGAGGATGGTGCCCGGCAGGCCCACGCGCGGCATGATCACGAACGTGGACGCCAGCGCGCCGAAGCCGGCGCCGATGCTGTTGGCGAAGTACAGGCCGCCGAGCACGCGCATGTCGGCGGCGCGCGTGTTCTGCATGAAAGCGCTGCTCATCAGCGGGAAGGTCATGCCCAGCAGGATCGACTGCGGCGCCATCAGCAGCGCGGAGGAAATCCACAGGTAGGCATTGGCCGAACCGGCGCCGCCCAGCGCGGGCAGCACGCTGTCGTAGGTCAGGTGCTGGTAGCCGATGAACAGCGGATGGAACACCAGGCCGATCAGGCCGATCAGCAATTCGACCGCGACGTAGGCGCGCAGGAACGAGCGCGTGACCTGCGAGCGCCGGCTCGCCCACCAGGCGCCCAGCGACATGCCGCCCATGAAGATCGCCAGCACCAGCGTCTGCGCGTAGGCGGCGTGGCCGAGGATGAGGCCGAAGTACTGCGACCAGATCGACTGGTAGATCAGCCCGGCGAATCCGGACACCACGAAGGCGGCCAGCGCCCCGCGTTCGAAACGGCGATCGTTCATCGTTTCCCTCTCTCCCCGTGAAGCCCGTCCGCCGATGGACGGCCTGCCGCCCGCGGGCGGACACATGTGCGCCGCATGATGCCACGCCGGCGGAGGGGGCCGGAAGGCGAGGTTTCACGAAACGGGACGCGCGCCGCGGCTCAGCCGGCGGGCACGAACTCGAGCGCGGGCGCCGGCGTCAGCCAGGGCATCAGCCAGTGGTCGACCAGCAGGAACACGAACAGCGCCATCAAGTAGACCACGGAGTAGTGGAACGTGCGCATGGCGAAGAAATCGTCGGGCGGATCGAGCAGCCGCCACGCGTACCACAGGAACACGCCGCCCAGCACCAGCGCGCCGCCGAGGTAGAACATGCCGCTCATGCCCACCGCCCATGGCAGCACGGTCACCACCACCAGCAGTACGGTGTAGAGCAGGATCTGCCAGCGCGTGTAGGCCACGCCGTGGGTCACCGGCAGCATCGGCACCAGCGCGCGGGCGTAGTCCTCGCGGCGGAAGATCGCCAGCGCCCAGAAGTGCGGCGGCGTCCACACGAAGATGATCAGCACCAGCAGCAGCGCATGCGCCCAGTCCCATGGGTTGCGCATGCCGGTGACCGCGGCCCAGCCGAGCAGCGGCGGCGCGGCGCCGGCGATGCCGCCGATCACGATGTTCTGCGGCGTCGCGCGCTTGAGCCACGCGGTGTAGACGACCGCGTAGCCGATCAGCGACGCGAAGGTGAGCGCGGCGGTGATCGGATTGACCAGCGCGATCAGCAGCGTCATCGACACCGCGCCCAGCGCGACCGCGAACGCCAGCACCTGCGCGGGCTTGAGCGCGCCGGTCGCGAGCGGACGATGCGCGGTGCGCACCATCACCCGGTCGATGCGCTGGTCGATGAGATGGTTGATCGCCGCCGCGCTGGAGGCCGCCAGCCAGATGCCGAGGAACCCGAACACGCTCTCGCGCAGCGGCGGCAGCCCCGGCACGGCCAGGAACATGCCGACGAAGGCGGTGAACACGATCAGCGCCACCACCCGCGGTTTCGTCAGCGCCCAGTATTCGCGCATCGGGAAGGCCATCGCAGGTCAGTCCGCCGGTGGCCGGACGCGGGCGAGCAGACTCACCAGCAGGAACAGCAGCAGCGCGGCGCCCGCGTTGTGCAGCGTCGCCACCGGCAGCGGCAGGCCCAGCACGACGTTGGCGATACCCAGCCCCACCTGTGCCAGCACCAGCACGCCCAGCACCACGCCGGTCAGCCATAGTCCCGGCGTGCGCAGCAGGCGCCACGCCAGCGCCAGCAGGTACACGAACACGATCACCGCCATGCCGCGATGCGCCATCTGGATGGCGATGCGCGAGGCGCCGTCGAGCACGCCGCCTTCGTAGTCCACGCCGACGCCGCGCCAGAGCACGAAGCCTTCGCGGAAGTCGGTCGGCGGGATCCACTGGCCGACGCAGGTCGGGAAGTCGTTGCCGCAGGCGAGCGCGGCGTAGTTCGAGCTGACCCAGCCGCCGAGCGCGATCTGCGCACCGACCACGATCACCGCGCCGATCAGCCAGCGCCGCATCGTCGCCACGCCGGCGATGCGCACCGGAATGTCGGTCGCACGCCACGCCATCCACGTCAGCAGCGCGAACGTGGTCATGCCGCCGAGCAGGTGGCCCATCACCACGATCGGCTTCAGCAGCAGCGTCACCGTCCACATGCCCAGCAATGCCTGGAACACGATGGTCATCAGCGTCAGCGCGGCCACGCGGGACAGGTCGTCGTTGCTCCAGCGCAGCGCGGCCGCGAGCAGCAGCGCTTCGCCGGTCGCGGCCATGGCGAACGCCGCGTCGTGCTGCCCGTGCATGTACAGCGGGATGCCGACGCCGATGCACGCCGTCGCGGCCAGCACCCAGGCGACGCCGAACCGGCGGCGACGCGCGGCCAGCAGGGCCAGCAGCAACACCAGCGTGCCCAGCGTCGCGGCGAGATGGCGATGCACCTGCTCGCGCCACGCCTTGTGGGTCTCGAACGGGCGGATCGCGCTGGCGGCGTGCGAAGACGCTTCCGACATCGCCTGCGGCCACGTGGCGCGGCCGTAGCAGGTCGGCCAGTCCGGGCAGCTCAGGCCCGCGTTCGACAGGCGCACGAACGCACCGAACACGATCACGCCGAAGGCCAGCGCGACGGCCAGCCAGGCGATCCGGTGGAAATGGCGATACGGCGGAGACCGATGGGCCGCGGGGGTGAGCTCGTTCATTGCATCTTCAACAGTCGGGCGAGGTCCTTGCGCATCAGTGCGATGTCGGCCCCGGGCGGATAGCGGAGTATGACAAATCCGTACGGATCGACGACGTACACCGGCGCGCCGGCCGGATCGGTCGATTTCGGCAGGCGTGCGCGGAACGCGGCGTCGTCGGCCAGCAGGCGCATGCCCGGCGGGCGCACGGCGCCGGCCGGGTAATCGCCCAGCCACAGCAGCTCGATGTGCTCGGCGTCGCGGCCGAAGATCTCGCGCAGCTTCTCCAGGTCGGCCGCGCGTCGTACGCAAGCGTCGTCGCAGTGCGCGGGCGCCACCACCAGCAGGCGGCGCATGCGCGTCGTCGGCGCCCAGTCGTAGACGCTGCCGTCGGCCAGTCGCGGCGGGCTCTGGCGCAGGTCGATCAGCGGATCGAAGCGCTCGCCGTAGGTGGACGGGGCGGGAATCAGCCCGTTCATGTTCAGGAGCTTCGCGAGCAGGATCGGGCCGAAGAAGATCGCGACGATCGCGATCAGCACGCGGCGGCCGCGGCGGCGCTGCGCGGGATCGATCGGCGACGGGGAGGAAGCGTTCATGCGGGGACTCCGGGATTGCGTCGCCTGCGCCGCAGCGTGAGGACGACGGCCGTGATCAGCACGGTCGCCGACAGCGCGAACCACTGCACGGCGTAGCCGACGTGGCGTTCGGGCGGCATGGTGTTGGGCAGGATGTCGAAATCGCGCTCGAAGCCGAAGCCGGCTTCCGGCGCCGGCCGCAGCACGCGCGGCACCAGCGTGGGCGCGTGCAGGCGCGCGCGCAGCGCTGACGGATCGAGCCAGGTGACCAGCAGATCGCCGTCCGGCAGCGCCGCCGGTTCGCCCAGCGCCAGGCCCTTCGACGGCGGCGGCAGCAGCAGGCCGGACAAGCGGGTGCGGGGCGCGTCGCGCGGCACCGCCGGCATGCGCCGGTCGCCGGGAATCGCGACCCAGCCCAGGTCGACCAGCACCGCCGGGCCACCGGCGATCGTGAACACGCGGTAGGCGCGCACGCCGACCTGGCCGTCGCGGCCCTGGTTGTCGAGCAGCACCGCTGGCGCATCGACGAACCGGCCTTCGACGTCGACCCAGTCGTAGGCGCGGTCGCGTGCCGGATCCGCGGCCACGGCGACGGGCCGCGGCCGGCGATCCGACAGCGCCTGCGACGCACGCTGCAGCAGGTCGCGCTTCCATTCCGCACGGCCGAGCTGCCAGAAGCCGAGCGTGGCGAACAGCGCGGCGGCCGCCAGGGCGAACGCCCACAGCACGACGGGACGATGCCGCCAACCGGGCTTCATCCGCGCGGCCTCGCGGCTTGCGATAATCCCGGCTTCTGACCGCGCGATTCCGCGCAACGGGAGTACGTCATGAGCGATTCGTTGAAGACCCTGCTCATCGTCGGGTTTCTGATCCTGATCGTGTGGAATCTCGGCGCCGGCCTGTACTACATGCTGGTCGACAAGGGCCAGACCAAGCGCACCGTGAACGCGCTCACCCGGCGCATCGGGCTGTCGATCGCGCTGATCCTGCTGGTGGTGCTGGCGATCGCCATGGGCTGGATCGAGCCGCACGGCATCGGCCGCAATCCGGCGGGCTGAGCGAACCACCACCGCGACGGCGTCGGCCCTCCGACACCGTCCCGAAGACGAGAAGGCCGGCGTCATGCCGGCCTTCTGCTGTTCGGGGCATGGACCGGACCGCGCCGATCCCTGGCCGCCTGCGTGGATGCAGTGCCGGCGTCGCCGCCGGCCGCGCGATCAGAGCACGTAGACGAACAGGAACAGGCCCAGCCACACCACGTCGACGAAGTGCCAGTACCAGGCCACCGCCTCGAACGCGAAGTGGTTGTCCTTGGAGAAATGGCCCTTGGCGCAGCGCAGCCACATCACCGCCAGCATGATCGTGCCGAGGGTCACGTGCGCGCCGTGGAAGCCGGTCAGCATGAAGAACGTGGAACCGTAGATGCCCGAACCCAGCGTGAGGTTCAGTTCGGTGTAGGCGTGGATGTACTCGGTCGCCTGGAAGTACAGGAACAGGCAGCCCAGCAGCACGGTGGCGCCCAGCCAGACCAGCAGCGCGGTGCGGTGCGCGGCCTTCAGCGCGTGGTGCGCCAGGGTCACGGTCACGCCCGAGGTCAGCAGGATCAGCGTGTTGGTGAGCGGCAGGCCCCACGCCGGGATGGTCTTGAACGCACCACCGACATTGGCCGGACCGGCGCTCGGCCAGGCCGCGCTGAAGTTCGGCCAGAGGTTGGCGTTGGTCATGGCACCGTCGCCCTCGCCGCCCAGCCACGGCAGCGCGAACTGGCGGGCGTAGAACAGCGCGCCGAAGAAGGCGGCGAAGAACATCACTTCCGAGAAGATGAACCACACCATGCCCATGCGGAACGAGGTGTCGACCTGCTTGTTGTAGTGGCCGGCCAGGGACTCGGTGACGACGTCGGCGAACCACTTGAACAGGATCGCCAGCAGGCCGGCGAGGCCGACGAAGAACAGCGGCTTGCCCCACGACATGTGGTTCATCCAGCTCGCCAGACCGACCATCTGGGTGAACAGGAACACCGAAGCGAAGACCGGCCACTTGCTGCCATGCGGCACGAAGTAGACATTCGGATCGTGGTGATCGGCGTGGGCTTGGGCCATGGCGGTCGTCTCGGGGAAGATGCGTCGAAAGGGATCAGGGCGCGCTGCGGGGCGCGGCGGCAGACCCGCCCGGTTTCGCCTCGGTCAGGCGCGCGGTGAGCAGGTCGTTCTTGAAGAAGGTGTACGACAGGGTGAGGCTGTTCAGATCGTCCGGCAGATCGCGGTCGATCATGAAGCGGACCGGCATCTCGCGCGATTCGCCCGCGGCGAGCGTCTGCGCGGTGAAGCAGAAGCATTCGGTCTTGATGAAGTACTTCGAACCCAGCGCCGGCGCGACCGAGGGCGTGGCGCTGCCGACGATGGCGCGGTTGCTGGTGTTGCGGGCGTGGTAGGTCGTCTCGTACAGCTCGCCGGGACGCACCTTCATGCTGCGCCGGGTGGGCGAGAACTCCCACGGCAGCTTCGAATTGACGCCGGCGTCGAAGGTCACGGTGATCAGGCGATCGGAACGCCCGCCCTTGCCGGCCTGTTCGGCGGCGCGCGCGTCGCCCGGGCCCTGTTCGAGGCGGATGCCGAACACCTTCTCGCAGGCGATGCGGTACAGCGGGATCAGCGCGAAACTGAAACCGAACGCCGCCACCGCCACCGCGACCATGGCGCCGAGGCCGAACCGGCGGGAGCGCGGCGTGTGCGGTGCCGTGCTCATTTCATCACCACGTTCAGCACGACGAAGCCGACGTAGAACGCGGCCGCGATGCCCGCGAACAGCAGCGCCGTGCGTCGCGCGGAGGCGCGGCGGGCGGCGATCTGGTCTTCGGGCAGGTGCGGCTGCGTGGTCATGGCGATGATGTGCCCAGTGCGTGCGATCAGGACGTCAGTGCGTGATGTCGCCGTGGGCGAGGTCGCCCGCACCGATCACCGGCGGCGTCTCGAAGGTGTGGTGCGGCGCCGGCGACGGCACGGTCCACTCCAGGCCCTTGGCGCTTTCCCACGCGCGGGCCTCGGCCTTGGCGCCGTGCTTCAGCGAGTGGCGCAGCACGTAGGCCATCATGAACGGCGTGACGAACATGCCGAACGCGCCGATCGAGCTGACGAGGTTCCAGTCGGCGAACACGACGTTGTAGTCGGGGACGCGGCGCTGCATGCCGGCCAGGCCGAGGAAGTGCTGCGGGAAGAACAGCAGGTTCACGAACACCACCGACCACCAGAAGTGGAACGAGGCGAGCTTCTCGCTGTACATCCGGCCGGTCCACTTCGGCCACCAGTAGTACACGGCGGCGATGATCGCGAACAGCGCGCCGGTCACCAGCACGTAGTGGAAGTGCGCCACGACGAAGTAGGTGTCGTGGTACATCGAGTCGGCCGGGACGATGGCGAGCATCAGGCCCGAGAAACCGCCGATGGTGAACAGGATCACGAACGCGATCGCCCACTTCATCGGCGCCTCGAACGAGATCGAGCCGCGCCACATCGTGGTCACCCAGTTGAAGACCTTCACGCCGGTGGGCACGGAGATCAGCATCGTGGCGAACATGAAGTAGATCTCGCCGCCCATCGGCATGCCGACGGTGAACATGTGGTGCGCCCACACGATGAACGAGAGGAAGGCGATCGCCGCGGTGGCGTACACCATCGCCTGGTAGCCGAACAGCGGCTTGCGGCTGAAGGTCGGGATGATCTCCGAGACCACGCCGAACGCCGGCAGGATCATGATGTAGACCTCGGGGTGCCCGAAGAACCAGAAGATGTGCTGGAACATCACCGGGTCGCCGCCGCCCTTCGCGCTGAAGAAGGTGGTCAGGAAGAACTTGTCGGTGAGCAGCATCGTCACCGCGCCGGCCAGCACCGGCATGACCGCGATCAGCAGGAAGGCGGTGATCAGCCAGGTCCAGCAGAAGATCGGCATCTTCAGCAGGTCGACGCCCGGGGCGCGCATGTTGAGGATGGTCGCGATGATGTTGATCGCGCCCATGATCGAGCTGATGCCCATCATGTGGATGGCGAAGATCGCGAACGACAGGCTGTTGCTCTGCAGCGACAGTGGCGGGTAGAGGGTCCAGCCGCCGCTCGGGGCGCCGCCCGGCAGGAAGAAGGTCATCAGCAGCAGCGCGAACGCGAACGGCATGATCCAGAAGGACCAGTTGTTCATGCGCGGCAGCGCCATGTCGGGCGCGCCGATCTGCAGCGGCACCATCCAGTTCGCCAGGCCCACGAACGCCGGCATCACGCCGCCGAAGATCATGACCAGCGCGTGGATGGTGGTCATCTGGTTGAAGAACTCGGGCTTCACGTACTGCAGGCCCGGCTGCATCAGTTCGGCGCGGATCACCACCGACATCGCAGCGCCGATGATGAACATCACGAAGCTGAACACGAGGTACAGCGTGCCGATGTCCTTGTGGTTGGTCGAGAAGAACCAGCGCTCGACGAAGCCCTGCTTGTGGCCGTGGGCGTCGTGACCGTGGTCGAGATCGGCGTGGGTGGTTGCCATGGACGTGTACCTCGGAAAAGGAGCTGCGATCAGCCGGCCGACGGAGCGGCGGCTGCGGCATTCTTCTGGCCGGCGTCGGCGGTGGCCGGGGCGGCGGCTTCGGCGGCGGGCTTGGCATCGGCCGGGGCGGCGCCGTCGGCGGGCGCGGCCGGGGCGGCTTCGGGCGCCGGGGCGGGCGCGTTCTTCGCGCGCTCGGCGGCCAGCCAGGTGTCGAACTCGGCCTTCGGCACGGCCTTCACCACGATCGGCATGAAGCCGTGGTCCTTGCCGCACAGTTCGGCGCAGACGCCGCGGTAGAGGCCCGGCTGGTCGACCTGCGTCCAGGCTTCGTTGACGAGGCCCGGGATGGCGTCCTGCTTCCAGCCCAGCGCCGGCACCCACCACGAGTGGATGACGTCGTCGGCGGTGATCAGGAAGTGGATCTTGGTGCCGACCGGCACGACCAGCGGATTGTCGACGTCGCGCAGGTATTCCGGGTGGTTGGCGGTGCGCGCGTCGACGCCGCTCTGGCGAATCTCGTCGCTCTTGCGGTCCAGGCGGCTGGTGAAGGCGACGGTGTCGCCCGGCTTCTCGCCCGGGTACTCGTACTTCCACAGCCACTGGTAGCCGGTGATCTTCACCGTCATCTTCGACTCGCGCAGGTCGTACATCGCGAAGATCTTGTGGGTAGCCGGCACCGCCATGACGATCAGCAACAGCACCGGGACCACGGTCCAGACGATCTCCAGGCGGGTGCTGTGGGTGAAGTTCACGTCCGGCACGGCGCCCTTGGACTTACGGAACTTGACCATCGCGACGATCATCGCCGCGAACACCACCACGCCGATGCCGAAGCAGATCCACAGCGCCAGCATGTGGGCGTCGTAGGCGTTCTCCGACATCGCGGTCGCGCCCTTGCCCATGTTGAGCTGCCAGGGTTTCGGCTCGGTGGACTGCGCGATCGCCGCCACCGGCGCCAGCACCGCGGCCAGGGATGCGCACGCACCCGCCAGCAACGTCCGGCTCCCCTTCGTCCCACCCGCACGCGTTTGCACCATGGTCCAGAACCCCAAGCTGTCTCGACTCCGGAGAGCCGGTTCCGATCGACTCCCGACGGAAATCGATCTTCTCGAAATATTTTCAGGAATGCGCCACACCTGCGGCGGACGCGGGCGGATGCCCGGCCGGCCGCGGTTCGGCGCCCGGGAAACTTGAGAATGGTAGCCGTTCGCTGCGGCGACGGGCAAGCCGAACCGGCGCGCCCATCCGCCTGCGTAGGGGTGTGAAACGCCCCGGCGGCACTGCTAGTATCCGCGCCTCGCCGTCCTCCGGACCGCCGTGAACGCCCTGCTCACCCCCGAATTGCCGGCCGTCCCGGGCCCGTTCCGCGCCGCGATCACCGCGGCCTGGGTCCGCGACGAAGCCCTGCACGTCCGCGAACTGCTGGCTGTCGCCCGCCAGCCCCATCCCGACTGGAGCGCAACCGATCGCGCCGCCATCCAGGCCACCGCGGCCGACCTGGTCCGCCGGGTCCGCGCCCGCGCGCAGGACCAGGGCGCGATCGAAGCCTTCATGCGCCAGTACGATCTCGGCAGCGAGGAAGGCGTGCTGCTGATGTGCGTGGCCGAGGCCCTGCTGCGCATCCCGGACCAGGAGACCGCCGACCGGCTGATCCGCGACAAGCTGGGCGATGCCGACTGGAAGCGCCACCTCGGCCAGTCCGAATCGGTGCTGGTCAACGCCTCGACCTGGGGTCTGATGCTGACCGGCACGCTGGTCGACCTGGCCGACGACACCAAGCGCGACGTCCACAACGCCTTCAAGCGCCTGATCGGCCGCGTCGGCGAGCCGGTGATCCGGCTCGCGGTGCGCCAGGCGATGCGGATCATGGGCCATCAATTCGTGATGGGCCGCACGATCGGCGAGGCGCTCGCGCGCAGCCGCAAGGGCGCCAACGCCGCCTACCGCTACTCCTTCGACATGCTGGGCGAAGGCGCGCTGACCACCCGCGACGCCCTGCGCTACCTCGAAGCCTACCGCCAGGCGATCCACGCGATCGGCCGCAGCGGCAATTTCGCCGGCGGCGACGTCTTCGTGGCGCCGAGCATCTCGGTCAAGCTCTCCGCGCTGCACCCGCGCTACGAGCACGCCAAGCGCGCGCGCGTGTTCGCCGAACTCGGCCCGCGCCTGCTGGAATTGTCGCAGCTGGCGAAGGGCTACGGCATCGGCCTGACCATCGACGCCGAGGAGACCGATCGCCTCGAACTGTCGCTGGACCTGATCTTCGGCGTGCTGGCGGATCCTTCGCTGGCCGGCTGGCACGGCTTCGGCATCGTGGTGCAGGCCTACCAGAAGCGCGCGCCGTTCGTGATCGACCACATCGCCGCGCAGGCGCGCGCGCTGGGTCGCCGCATCCCGGTGCGGCTGGTGAAGGGCGCGTACTGGGACAGCGAGGTCAAGCGCGCGCAGGTCGACGGCCAGCCGGGCTACCCGGTGTTCACGCGCAAGCCGAACACCGACGTGTCGTACCAGGCTTGCGCCTGCCGCCTGCTGGGCGCGACCGACGCGGTCTACCCGATGTTCGCGACCCACAACGCGCAGACCATCGCCGCGATCCACCGCATGGCGTCGGTGCTGCTGGGCGCGGACGCCGCCGCCGGCAACGCGGCGTCGAAGTACGAGTTCCAGAAGCTGCACGGCATGGGCGACGACCTGTACGCCGAGGTCGTGCCGGCCGATCGCCTGAACGTGCCGTGCCGCGTGTACGCGCCGGTGGGCTCGCACGAGGACCTGCTGCCGTACCTCGTGCGCCGCCTGCTGGAGAACGGCGCCAATTCCAGCTTCGTCAATCGCATCACCGACGAGGCCGTCGCCATCGAGGACCTCGTCCGCGATCCGGTCGAGACCGTGTCGGGGTTCGAGAGCATTCCGCATCCGCGCATCGCGCTGCCGGTGGACCTGTACCGCAGCCAGGGCCACGAGAGGGACAATTCCATGGGCATCAACCTCGCCAACGACGCCGCGCTGCACGCGCTGGCCGAGCGCA
The DNA here is from genome assembly GCF_056313745.1 of Lysobacter sp. DMC97. NCBI lineage: Bacteria > Pseudomonadati > Pseudomonadota > Gammaproteobacteria > Lysobacterales > Lysobacteraceae > Lysobacter > Lysobacter sp. DMC97. Next base: position 403,300 of record NZ_JBQUZR010000005.1, read on the forward strand.
TCAACGACGCCGGCGCCGGCACCTGGACCGCCGCGCCGCTGGTGCCGGGCGCGCAGCCATCGGGCGAGAAGATCGCCGTCACCAACCCCGCCGACCGCCGCGAGACCGTCGGCCATTGGCTGCCGGCGGATGCCGCGACCGTCGAGCAGGCGCTGAAGAACGCCGTCGCCGCGCAGCCCGCCTGGGACGCCACGCCCGCCGCCAGCCGCGCCGCGATCCTCGAACACGCGGCCACGCTGCTCGAATCGCGCATCGCGACCTACATGGCGATGTGCACCAAGGAAGCCGGCAAGACCCTGTCCGACGGCATCGCCGAAGTGCGCGAGGCGGTCGATTTCCTGCGCTACTACGCCGGCCAGGCGCGCAAGCATTTCGCGCCCGAGGCCCTGCCCGGCCCGACCGGCGAATCCAACACGCTGCAGCTGTCCGGTCGCGGCGTGTTCGTCTGCATCTCGCCGTGGAACTTCCCGCTGGCGATCTTCATGGGCCAAGTGGCCGCGGCACTGGCCGCAGGCAACAGCGTGATCGCCAAGCCGGCCGAACAGACCAACCTGATCGGCTTCGCCGCGGTGAAGCTGCTGCACGAAGCGGGCATCCCCGAGGCCGTGCTGCAGTTCCTGCCCGGCGACGGCGCCACTGTCGGCGCCGCGTTGACCCGTGACCCGCGCGTCGCCGGCGTGGCGTTCACCGGTTCCAACGACACCGCGCGCGCGATCAATCGCGCCATGGCCGCGCACGACGGCGCGATCGGCGTGCTGATCGCCGAGACCGGCGGCCAGAACGCGCTGATCGCCGACTCCTCGTCGCTGCCGGAGCAACTGGTGAAGGACGCGATCTCGTCCGCCTTCACCTCCGCCGGCCAGCGCTGCTCGGCCGCGCGCGTGCTGTTCGTGCAGGAAGACATCGCCGACAAGGTCGTCGACATGCTCGCCGGCGCAATGGCCGAACTGAAGGTCGGCGACCCCGGCCTTCTGTCGACCGACGTCGGCCCGGTGATCGACGCCGACGCGCTGGCCCTGCTGGAAGACCACGCCGCGAAGATGGCGACGACCGCGAAGCAGATCGCGGTCGCCGCCACCGACGACAGTGTCGCGCACGGCACGTTCTTCGCGCCGCGCGCGTGGGAACTCACGTCGCTGTCGCAGCTGACCCGCGAGAATTTCGGCCCGGCGCTGCACGTGATCCGCTGGAAGGCCGACCAGCTCGACGCGGTCGTCGACACCATCAACGCCACCGGCTTCGGCCTCACGCTCGGCATCCACTCGCGCATCGACGAGACCATCGACCGCATCGTGCAGCGCGCGAAGGTCGGCAACATCTACGTCAACCGCAACCAGATCGGCGCGGTCGTGGGCGTGCAGCCCTTCGGCGGCCAGAACCTCTCCGGCACCGGCCCCAAGGCCGGCGGCCCGCACTACCTGCCGCGTTTCGCCACCGAGAAGACCGTCACCGTGAACACGACGGCGGCGGGCGGCAACGCCTCGCTGCTGACGCTGGGCGACTGACGTCGCCCACCATCGACGCAGCGACGACGAGGGCCGCGCAAGCGGCCCTTGTTTTTGTCATCCCGAGCGCAGCGAGGGACCTGCTTCTTCGCGAGATGGGTTGCGCGCCCGGACCAAAACCGCTCCCTCGCTGCGCTTGGAATGACAGACCCTGCGATTGCCTCCAATGCCTGACACATCCCCCGCGCCGGCGCCAGTCTGGTCCGCACTGCGCGCGGCGGTGACAATCGAAGGACAACGTCCAACCGCGAAGTCCCGATGTCCAGCACCGCCGCAACGCCAGAGTCACTGCCCGCTCCCGTCCGTCCCGCCGCCGCGATCGCGGCCGCCATCGCCGACACCATCGCCACCGAGATCGCCGCGCAGCCGGCGCAGGTGCGCGCGGCGGTCGGCCTGCTCGACGAAGGCGCGACCGTGCCGTTCATCGCGCGCTACCGCAAGGAAGTCACCGGCGGGCTCGACGACACGCAGTTGCGCGATCTCGAATCGCGGCTGGTCTACCTGCGCGAACTGGAAGATCGCCGCGACGCGATCCTCGCCTCCATCGCCGAGCAGGGCAAACTCACGAAAGCACTGCTCGACGACGTGCTCGCCGCCGACAGCAAGGCGCGGCTCGAAGACCTATACCTGCCGTACAAGCCGAAGCGGCGCACGAAGGCGCAGATCGCGCGCGAGGCCGGGCTGGAGCCGCTGGCGGATGCGATCCTCGCCGACCCGACGGTCGCGCCGGACGTGCGTGCCGCGGCGTTCGTCGATGCGGACAAGGGCGTCGCCGACGCGGCTGCCGCGCTCGATGGCGCACGCGCGATCCTGATCGAACGCATCGGCGAACACGCCGCGCTGGTCGGCGAACTGCGCACGTGGCTGCAGCAGAAGGGCGTGCTGCGCGCGAAGGTGCTGCCGGGCAAGGAAGCCGCGGGCGAGAAGTTCCGCGACTACTTCGACCACAGCGAAGCGCTGGCCGGCATTCCCTCGCACCGCATGCTCGCGCTGCTGCGCGGCCGGCGCGAGGAAATGCTGTCGCTCGACCTCGAACCGACGATGGACGTCGAGCAGGGCCACGCCTACGCCGAAGGCCGCGTCGCGCTGACGTTCGGCATCGCCGCGCAGGGACGCGCCGCCGACAAGTGGCTGGCCGACACCTGCCGCCTCGCGTGGCGCGCGCGCCTGCTGACGAACCTCTCGCTCGACCTCGTCGCCGCCGCGCGCGAGAAGGCCGAGAACGAAGCGATCGCGGTATTCGGCGACAACCTCAAGGATCTGCTGCTGGCCGCGCCCGCCGGCCCGCGCGCGACGCTGGGCCTCGACCCCGGCCTGCGCACCGGCGTGAAGGTCGCGATCGTCGACGCCACCGGCAAACTCGTCGCGACCGACACGATCTATCCGCACGAACCGAAGCGGCAGTGGGACGCGTCGATCGCGACGCTGAAGAAGCTCTGCGCCGTGCATCACGTCGAACTCGTCGCCATCGGCAACGGCACCGCCTCGCGCGAGACCGACAAGCTGGCCGGCGAGCTGATGGCGAAGCATCCGGAGCTGAAACTGACGAAGGTCGTGGTGAGCGAGGCCGGCGCGTCGGTGTATTCGGCGTCGGAACTCGCGGCGCGCGAATTCCCGAACCTCGACGTGAGCCTGCGCGGCGCGGTGTCGATCGCACGACGCCTGCAGGATCCGCTGGCGGAACTGGTGAAGATCGAGCCCAAGGCGATCGGCGTCGGCCAGTACCAGCACGACGTGAATCCCTACGCGCTCGCCCGCGCGCTGGACGCGAAGGTCGAGGACTGCGTGAACGCGGTCGGCGTGTTCGTGAACACCGCCTCCGCCGCGCTGCTGTCGCGCGTGTCCGGCCTCTCGGCGTCGGTCGCGGAGAACATCGTGGTGTGGCGCGACGCGAACGGCGCGTTCAAATCGCGGCGCGAACTGCTGAAGGTGCCACGCCTCGGCGAGAAGACGTTCGAGCAGTGCGCCGGCTTCCTGCGCATCGCCGGCGGCGACGAACCGCTGGACGCCTCGTCGGTGCATCCCGAGGCCTATCCCGTCGTCGAACGCATCGTGAAGAACTGCGGCCGCCCGGTGGCGCAGCTGATCGGCGACGGCGCGACACTGCGCGGCCTGAAGCTCGAACAGTTCACCGACGAGCGCTTCGGCCTGCCGACCGTGCGCGACATCGTCAAGGAACTGGAAAAACCCGGCCGCGACCCGCGTCCCGAGTTCAAGGCCGCACGCTTCGCCGAAGGCATCGAGAAGATCGCCGACCTGCAGCCGGGCATGGTGCTGGAAGGCGTGGTCACCAACGTCGCCGCGTTCGGCGCGTTCGTCGACATCGGCGTGCACCAGGACGGCCTGGTGCACATCTCCGCGCTCGCCGAGAAGTTCGTGAAGGACCCGCGCGACGTGGTGAAGGTCGGCGACGTGGTGAAGGTGAAGGTGATGGAGGTCGACGTGCCGCGCAAGCGCATCGCCCTCACCCGCCGCCTCGACGACGTGCCGGGCGAAGCCCGCGGCGGCAAGCGCGACGACGCGCGCGGTGCGGGTCGCCCGGACGATCGCAACAATCGTCCGCAGGGCCGCGATGCCCGCGGCGGCCAGGGTACGAAGCCGCGCCCGGGCCAGTCGGCGCCGCCGGCGAACACCGCGATGGCCGATGCGTTGCGTGCGCTGAAACGCTGAGGCAACGCGCTACAGTCGATGCGCCCCGCCGCTGTGCGGGGCGTGTCGATCTGCTCGAAGCGTTGCCTACTCGAAGTGGCCCTCGCGCAGCCACTTCGTCGCCACCCATTTCTCGCCGGCGATCACCGGCGCGCCGCCGTGCAGCGTGCGCGTGCGCGGGTCGGGCTGCTCGTAGGAAAAGAACAGTGCGCTGCCGCGCTTGGGCATGAAGCGCATGCCGAGATCGGGGAACGTGGTCTCGCCGCCGCGTTCGGGTTCGCGCAGGTACATCAGGAACGTCGCGATGCGCTGACCGCCGCGCGCCAGCACCGCTCCGGCACCGGGGCCGTTCGGATCGAAATAGTCGTAGTGCGGTTCGTAGCGGTCGCCCGGGCGGTAGTGCAGCACCTGCAGGTGCTCGCCGCGCTCCACCGGCCACGCCAGCAGGCGCGCGACGCGCGCTTCGATCGTGCGTACCAGCGCCGTCTCGCCGCGAGTGAAGAACATGCCGCGGCTGGTCCGCACCAGGTCCTTGCGGCTTTCGCCGGTCTCGATGTCGACGGTCAGCGAACGCTGCATGCGCGGTTGCGCGAGGTCGATCACCGCATCGCATTCGGCATCGCTGAGGAAGCCGTCGAACTGCATCACTTCCGGCGCGTCGATCGCGGCCATGACCGTCACCTGCCGGTCGCCCAGGTCCACGTGCATCGCGCCCTCGGGGACGATCGGCCTCGGCATCTCGGCCCGGCGCGGCAGCGCGGCCGGCGTCGCGGCGGCGGGCGCAGCGGTCGCCTGCGCGGCGGCGTCGGCACTGGCGCGGATCGACATCGCCTGGGCGATCAGGCCCATGGCCACGTCACGGTTCCAGCCGCGGTCCCGCATCGACCGCAGCAGCGCTTCGGCCGGCTGGCCCGCGCGAATCTGCTCGACCAGCCACTGCCTGATCTCGCGATAGTCGGCGTTGAACATCCTTTCTCCCTCGAATCCCCGCCATCAGGCCCGTGCCTGCACGCGCTGCGCGGGGGCCGCCAGCATAACGAAAACCCGTCGCCGGACCGCCGGCCGGAACGCAGGACTCCGCCCGGTCGAGCCGTGACGAATGGACCTAGACAAAATGTTCTAGACAATCCAGTCTAGACAACATAGTCTAGACAAACCGGTCCAGACGAATCAGTCCAGATCGAACCCAGCCCAGGACGCCCGCATGTCCCGCACGCCCCGCCCCACGCCGGCCGAACTCGAGCTCCTGCACACGCTGTGGCAACTCGGCCCGTCCTCCGTCAAGCAGGTGCACGAAGCCCGGCAGCAGGAACGCCCGGACCTCGCCTACGCCGCCGTGCTGCGGCTGATGCAGATCATGCACGGCAAGGGCCTGCTGACCCGCGACGAAAGCCAGCGCTCGCACGTCTACGCCGCCGCGCAGCCGCAGGACTCGCTGCAGACGCGGCTGCTGGACGACCTGATCCACAAGGCGTTCTCCGGCTCCGGCAAGGACCTGGTGATGGCGGCGCTGCGCAGCGGCAGCGTCAGCGATGCCGAACGCGAGGAAATCCAGCGCTTCCTGGAGGACACCCGCGATGTCTGACGCCGCCTTCGTCCCGGTTCTCGCCCGCGTCCTGATCGATTTCATCTGGCAGGGCGCGCTCATCGGCCTGCTGGCCTGGCTGGCGCTGACGCTGCTGCGCAATGCCCGGCCGCAGCTGCGCTACGCCGTGGCCTGCCTCGCGCTGCTGGCGTGCGCGCTGCTGCCGATCGCCCGGTTCGTGCTCGCGATCGGTTCGGTCGGCGATGCGCCGATGCCGGCCGGCACACCGTCGATGGCGATCCCGGCGCTCGCCATCGCCACGCAGACACTGCACGCCGGCGTCGTCTTCACCCTGCCGACGCCGCCGCCGGCCTCGATGGCCTGGCTGGTGGCGCTGTGGGCCGCCGGCGCCGGCCTGCTGTCGCTGCGGATGCTGGGCGGCGCGCTGTGGCTGCATCGCCTCTGCCGCGACGCGCGCAACGAGGCCGGCCCGTGGCAGGCGCGGGTCGACGACCTCGCCCGCCGCCTCGGCGTGCGCCGCGCGGTCGCGCTGCGGCTGACCGCCGACGGCGACGGCCCCGCGACCGCGGGCTGGTGGCGTCCGGTGATCCTGCTGCCCGCGGCCGTCGCGATGCACATGCCCGCGGACCTGCTGGAAGCGCTGCTGGCGCACGAACTCGCCCACGTCCGCCGCCACGACTATCTGGTCAACCTGCTGCAGCGGCTGGTCGAGACGCTGCTGTTCTATCACCCCGTGGTGTGGTGGCTGTCGCACCGCATCCGCATCGAACGCGAACTCGTCGCCGACGATCTCGCCGCCACCGCGCTGGGCGACGGCCGCCGCCTCGCCGTCGCCCTCGCGCAACTCGATCGTCTCGCCGCCGCGCCGCGATCGCCCTTCCCGCTCCCCGCATTCGCGCAAGCCGCGCACGGAGGTCATCTCATGTCCCGCATCCAGCGTCTCGTCCGCCCCTCGCGCCGCGCCATCGGCGGCGCCGTGCTCCCGCCCCTGCTCGGCCTCGCCGTGGCCGCGGGCGCGTTCTACGCCCACGCGCACCTCGCACCGAAGCCGGCACCCGCAGCTGCATCGCACGGCACTGCGCCGGTGAACGCCTCGGTGACCGCGTCACCGGACACGTCATACGTCGCCGCAACGCGCACCATCGTCCGCGCCGACGACCGCCACGACCAGACCGCCTATGCGCTGGTCCGCAAGGGCGAGGACGGCATGACGATGTCGGGCAGCCACGACGATCGCGACAACGACGACATCGAAGCGGCACGACGCGGCATCGACGGCGATTTCCTGTGGTTCCGCCGCGACGGCAAGGCCTACGTGGTGCGCGACACCGCCACGCTCGCGCAGGCCGACGCCGCTTGGGCGAAAACGCGCGAACTGAGCGCGCAGATGCAGGCGCTGAGCGCGCGCATGCAGCCGCACCAGGAGAAGATGCAGGCGCTCGGCGCACGCATGCAGGCGCTGCAGGTGGAGGTCGTCCAGCCGCCGGAAATGGAGGCCGCCCGGGTCGAAATGGAGCGTCTGGGCGAACGCATGCAGGCGCTTGGCGAACAGCAGGGCGCGCTCGGCGCGCGCATGGCCGGCGCCGACGACGCCGAACGCGATCGCCTGCAGGCGCAGATGGAAACGCTGTCGACGGAACAGGAACGCCTCGGCCGCGAGATGGAGCACCAGGGCGAGATCATGGAAGCCGCCGGCGAGCGGATCGAAGCGCGCACCGCGCCGATGGAAGCGATCGGCCGCGAGATGGAGGCCGCCGGCCAGCCGATGGAAGCGATCGGCAAGGACATGGAGGCCCTCGGCGACCGCATCGAGCGCACCGCCGCGGACGCCGAAGCCCGCACCCGCCGACTGATCGACGACGCCTTCGCGAAAGGCCTGGCGACGCCGGCACCGACGCGGCAGTGAGGCCACGGGGCCGGGCGCGCCTCGCCCGGCCCGCCACGGCCGTCGAAGTCGCGCGTTGTATCCTTGTGCGCCGCCCCGTGCGGCGCACGGCGCCGGCAGGGGCCACGCCCCGCCGCCCGCCCCACGCCCCGATGCCCACTCCGGACGCCCTTCCCACGACGCGCACACCGCCGGGCCGCACCATCGCCCCCGACGCCCTGCGCCTGTCCGTGGCGCCGATGATGGACTGGACCGACACGCACTGCCGGAACTTCCACCGGCTGCTCGCGCCGCATGCGCGGCTGTACACCGAGATGGTGCACGCCAACGCAGTGCTGCACGGTGACCGGGCGAAGCTGCTGGCGAAGGACGACACCCAGCATCCGGTGGCGCTGCAGCTCGGCGGCAGCGATCCGGCGCTGCTCGCCGCCGCCGCGCGGATCGGCGCCGACCACGGCTTCGACGAGATCAACCTCAACTGCGGCTGCCCGTCCGACCGCGTGCAGGCCGGCCGCTTCGGCGCCTGCCTGATGCGCGAACCGGCGCTGGTCGCGGAGGGCGTCGCCGCGATGATCGCGGCCGCGCCGGACACGCCGATCACGGTGAAATGCCGGCTGGGCGTGGACGACGACCACGACTGGGACCGCTTCCTCGGCTTCGTCGACGCCATCGCCGAGGCCGGCTGCGCGCACGTGATCGTGCATGCGCGCAACGCCTGGCTGCAGGGGCTGTCGCCGAAGGAAAACCGCGAAGTGCCGCCGCTGCGCCACGACTGGGCGCACCGGCTCAAGCGCGAACGTCCCGCGCTGCAGATCGCGATCAACGGCGGCATCGCCGACCTCGACACCGCGACCGCGCAGGCGGCGCTGGTCGACGGCGTGATGCTGGGCCGCGCCGCCTACCACGACCCGTACCTGCTGCATCGCCTCGACGCGGCGTGGTGGGACGGCCCGCTCCGCAGCCGCGGCGAGCTGCTGCGCGCGTGGCGGCCCTACGTCGAGGCGCAGCTCGCGCAGGGCGTCGCGTTGAAGCACCTCACGCGGCACGTGCTCGGCCTGTTCCAGGGCCAGCGCGGCGGCCGCGCGTTCCGGCAGATCCTCAGCGAAGGCGCGCACCGCCCCGGCGCCGACTGGGCGCTGGTCGAACGGGCGCTTGTGCCCACCGACGCCGCGCACGAGCGCGCCGCCTGATGCTCACCCGCGACGTCGACGCCTTCCTCGCCTTCGCCCGCGGCTGCGCGCCGGACGCCGGCCCGGCCACCTCGCGGGCGGCGTTCCTGGTCGCGCCGGACGGCTTCGGGCGGGCCGCGGAGTCCGCCAGCGACAACCGCTACATGGCCGATGCCGAGGCTTTCGACGCCGGCCGCGCCTCCGCCCAGCACCGCGAGCTGCAGCGCGCGCTGTCGACCGAACTGCCGGTGGTCTGCTTCGCCGGCGACCCGGCCACGCCCGACGCGGTCTTCCCGAACAACGTCTTCGCCACCGCGCCGGGACGGTCGATCATCGGCCGCATGCGCCATCCCGTGCGCCAGCGCGAAGCCACGCGCGCCGACATCCGCCGCTTCTTCACCGACACGCTGGGCCGGACGGAGATCGACCTGTCCTCTCAGTCCCATCCCTGCGAACTCACGGGCGCGCTGGCGATCGACCGCGCCCGCGGGCTGGGGTTCTGCGGGCTGTCCGAGCGCTGCGACGAGGCCGGGGCGCGGCTGATGCATGCCGCCTTCGGCCTGCGCGCGACCCTGCTGTTCGACCTCGCCCCCGGCGAGTACCACGTGAACGTGGTGCTGGCGGTGCTGGCCGGGCGGGCCGCGCTGGTCTGCCCCGACGGTTTCGCCGACGGGGCGCCCGTCGCCGCGCTGCGGGCGCTGTACGGCCCGCACGTCATCCCGCTGGACGCGCACGAACGCGCCGCGTTCGCCGGCAATGCCATCGCGTTGCGCGACGACAGCGTGTGGATGAGCGCCATCGCCGGGGCCGCGCTGACGCCCGCCACCCGCGCTGCGCTGGACACCGCGGGCTTCCGCGTCCGCACCGTGGCGCTGGACGCCATCGAGGCCGCGGGCGGGTCGCTGCGCTGCTGCGTCGGCGAAGTGTTCTGAGCGGCCACGCGTGCCCGCCCGCTGAACCCCGGCGAGGCGTCGTCGGCCCGTAAGAAAAAGTTAAGGACGGATTCACCGCCCGGTTTCGAGAATGCCCTTCCAACGCGCGATGATGTGTTCCGTCGATCGCCCGACCCGCTTCCGAGTGTCGCCCATGTCGCTCCCGTCCCGCCGCCTGTCGCTGTCCGTGCTGGCCGTCGCCTTGGCCGGTGCCACCCTGCCCGCCGCCGCCCAGCAAGGCGGACACGGCCGCCAGGACGAGTCGCAGGCGGACACCGCGCGTAATGGCAACAGCAGCAACGATGCCGTCTCCGATGCGGTCCGCCGTTTCGAGCGCGCCAATCGCGGCCAGGTCCTCAGCGCCGAGCGCATGCAGTTCGACGGCCGCGACGTGACCCGCATCAAGGCCGTGGGCGACGATGGCCGCGTCCGCGTCTTCATGGACGATCCGCAGCCCGCCGCCGACACGCCGCGCGGCCAGAACCGCGACCAGCCGCCACCGCGCCACCCCCGCGGCGAGCGTTGAACCGGCAACACCGGGATCGTGCGATTCGCACGTCGTTCCCGGCGTTTTTCCCGCGAATAAGCGAAATCTGAACAGGTCCGACCCGCCGCTCCCGGTGGCCATCGGCCGCGGCTATGCTCCGTTCCTGAACGAACTGCCGGCCCCCCGCCGCACCAGGAGCTCTCGATGCGCATTCTCCTCGTCGAAGACGAAGCCCCCCTCCGCGAAACCCTTGCCGCGCGCCTGAAACGCGAGGGCTTCGCCGTCGACACCGCACAGGACGGCGAAGAAGGCCTGTACATGGGCCGCGAAGTGCCGTTCGACGTCGCCATCATCGACCTCGGGCTGCCCAAGATGTCCGGCATGGAGCTGATCCAGGCCCTGCGCGCCGAAGGCAAGCAGTTCCCGGTGCTGATCCTCACCGCCCGCACCAGCTGGCAGGACAAGGTCGAAGGCCTGAAGCAGGGCGCCGACGACTACCTGATCAAGCCCTTCCACGTCGAGGAACTGCTGGCGCGCATCAACGCCCTCGTCCGCCGCGCCGCCGGCTGGAGCAAGCCCTCGCTGGAATGCGGCCCGGTCACCCTGGATCTCGCCGCGCAGACCGTCAGCGTCAACGGCAGCAACGTCGACCTGACCAGCTACGAGTACAAGGTGCTGGAGTACCTGATGATGCACGCCGGCGAGCTGGTCTCGAAGGCCGACCTGACCGAGCACATCTACCAGCAGGACTTCGACCGCGACTCCAACGTGCTGGAGGTCTTCATCGGCCGCCTGCGCAAGAAACTCGACCCCGACGGGGCGCTCAAGCCGATCGAGACCGTGCGCGGCCGCGGCTACCGCTTCGCGATCGCGCGTACCGGCGACAATTGAATCCCGACGCCTGCCCCGCCCCCGACGCCGCGCCGATGACGCGCGGCGTCGTCGCGTCCGTCGTCCGCACGGCGGCGCGCACGACCACAGGGATGCACCGCCATGCCGGCGCGTGACCGCTTCTGGCGTCCGCGCTCGCTGCAGACGCGGCAGTTGCTCGCGACCAGCCTCGGCCTGCTCGCCTTCCTCGCGCTCGCCGGCTACGCGCTGGATCATGCGTTCGTCAACACGGCGGAGAACATCCTCGAGGATCGTCTGCGCGACTACGCGCTGGACTTCGCCGGCAAGACCGAATTCGGCCGCGGCGGCGACCTCGTGCCGCCGATGGACAGCCAGTTGCCCGACCCGCGCCTCAAGCGCCCGGGCAGCGGCCTGTACGCGCAGATCGTGCTGCCGTTCGTGGTGTGGGAATCCGAATCCGCGCAGGGCCCGGAATTGCCGCCGGTGAAGATGCTGGCGCCGGGCCAGCAGGTGTTCGACGGGCCGATCGACATCGTGCGCGCCAACGGCCAGCGCGCCCGCGTCTACCGCTTCGGCTACGGCCTGGTGTGGCCCGGCGACGATCTCGCCGACGAGATGTCGTACACGATCTACATCGTCGAGGACACCGCGCGCCTGCAGAGCCAGCTCAACGTGTTCCGGCGCGCGCTGTGGAGCTACCTGGGCGCGGTCGGCGTGTTCCTGCTGGCGCTGCAGCTGATCATCGTGCGCTGGAGCCTGTGGCCGCTGCGCCGCGTGGTGGACGAGCTCAAGCGCGTGCAGCGCGGCATCGGCACGCGCATGAGCGAGCGCCACCCGCGCGAGCTGGAGCCGCTGACCGAAAGCATCAACGCGTTCATCGAGAGCGAGCGCGAAAACCTCGAGCGCCAGCGCAACATCCTCGCCGACCTCGCGCACAGCCTGAAGACGCCGCTGGCGGTGCTGCGTGCACGGCTCGACAGCGACGCGTCCGACGCGGAGCTGCGCAGCGACCTCGACCAGCAGCTGCGGCGCATGAACGACCTCGTCGGCTACCAGCTCAGCCGCGCGGCGTCCGGCGGCCACAAACTGTTCGCCGCGCCGATGCCGATCGAACCCGACGCCGAGGAAATCGTGCGCGGACTGGAAAAGGTCTACGCCGCGAAGGGCGTGTTCTGCGAATTCGAGATCGACCCGGACGCGCGCTTCTACGGCGAGAAGGGCGACCTGCAGGAACTGCTCGGCAACCTGCTGGAAAACGCGTTCAAGTGGGCGCGGTCAAGGGTGCTGCTGACGGTGAAGACCGGCGCCACCGCCACGCACCGCCGCCCCGGGCTGGTGATGATGATCGAGGACGACGGCCCGGGCATCCCCGAGGAAAAGATCGCGCACGTGCTGCAGCGCGGCGTGCGCGGCGACGAGCGCGTGCAGGGCCACGGCATCGGCCTGGCGATCGTGCAGGACATCGTGCGCAGCTATCGCGGTGCGCTGGTGGTCGGCGATTCCGAGGAGCTCGGCGGCGCCCGCTTCGAGGTCACGCTGCCGCCGGGCCTGTGATCAGGCGACTGCTATCAGGCGATCGTGAGCAGGTACCTCTGATCAAGTGTCCGTGACGACGTCGGTCGTGGCCGTCGCGACCGCGGATTTCGCGAACGGCGACGGGCCGTAGAAACGTTCGAGGTGCGCAGCCACCGTCGGCAGCGCCTGCCGCAGCCGCCCCGGCGCGCTGAAGTGGTATTCGCTGCACACCGCGAAGAATTCCTCCGGCGCCTCCGCGGCGCTGGCGTCGATCGCGGTGCGCCGGCCGGCGTCGACGCGCTCGGCGAAGGCGTCGTAGGCGGCCTCGAAATCCTGCACCCAGGCACGGCGCCACTCGCGCGGCAGCGGCGGCGTGCCGCTGAAGCCGCCTTCCAGCACGTCGAGCTTGTGCGCCATCTCGTGCACCGCGAGGCAGCGGCCGTCGCGGGGATGCTGCAGTTCGTGTTCGATGTCGGCCCACGAGAGGACCAGCGGCCCGTGCTCCCAGGCTTCGCCGTCCACTTCGTCGACGCCCTCCTCCACCAGCTCGAAGCCGTCGGTCTCGTAGACGTCGCTGTAGCGGCGCTCGATCTTGAACGCCTCGGGATAGACGATCAGCTGCGACCAGCCACGCAGGCCGTCGGTGCCGAACTCCAGCAAAGGCAGGCAGCACAGCGCGGCGAGCATCGCGCGCCGGTCGTCGTCGAGCGTCAGGTCCCCGACCGGGGTGAGGGTCTTGGCGGCGAGAAAGCGCGCGGCGAGGCCGGCGAGTCGGGCGTCGCGGACGGAGTCGAGTGCAGCGACCCACGGCACGGTGGCGCGCACGCGCGCCCAGCGCTCGGGGTCGATGACGGGGTCGGGACGGGAGAAGCGGTCGCGGAACCAGCGCAAGCTGGCGTCCGGATCAGCGGAACATGCCGGGCAGGAAGCGGTGCCAGCGCGGACCGCGGACCTGCAGCGAATCGCCGCTGCGGGCGCTGGGACGCGGCTTGCCGGTCGCCGGCGCGGCACTGCCGCGCTTGGCCGCGGGCTTGTTCGCGGGCGCCGGGTCGTTGTCGGCGTCGGCGGGCGCGACGTCCGGGCATTCGCTGGTTTCGCCGTTGGCCGAGGCCAGCGGTGCCGTGCGGGCGGCCACCGGCAGGCTGACGAGCGCGAGCACCAGGAGGGTCGGCAGGACGAAACGGGAGCGGCGCATGGCGGCGTCCAAGAAGGAAGAGGGCCCGAACAAGACGTCGACTATACCCTGCATGTGACCGTCCGGGGCTGGCCGAAAGATGAACGGCCGCTTGCTGCAACGCAGCAGCCACCGCCCCTCGGCTTGCGGCAGACTCCCGCCGTGAACGCCAACGCCCCCGACCCGCCGGGCCCGTCCCCGGCCTCGACCCTCACCGCCCCAGCCCTGCGCCGCGCGCTCATCGCCGGCGCCCGCCGGGTGATCGCCGCCCGCGACGGGCTGAACAAGATCAACGTCTTCCCGGTGCCCGACGGCGACACCGGCAACAACCTCGCCTTCACCCTCGGCAGTCTGCTCAACGGCGCGCTGAGCCGACGCAGCCGCCACATCGGCGAACTGCTGCGGCGGATCGGCGACGACGCCATCGACGGCGCCCGCGGCAACTCCGGCGCGATCCTCGCCCAGTTCCTGCATGGCGTGGCCGAACACGCGCGCAGCAGTCCGGTGCTGGACGCCGCGGCGCTGGCCGCCGCCGTCCGCCACGGCGCCACCAGCGCCCGCGGCGCACTGGCGCATCCGGTCGAAGGCACCATCCTGAGCGTGATCGACAGCTTCGCCGACGCGCTGGAAGAAGCCGCGACCGAGCTGCGCGGCGATCCGCGCCCCAGCTTCGCACGCGCACTGGCGCAGGCGCGCCGCGCGCTGGCGCGCACGCCCGAGCAGATGGCCGCACTGCGCGACGCCGGCGTGGTCGATGCCGGTGCGCAGGGCTTCGTCGACCTGCTGGAAGGCATCGCCGAGTTCGTCGAAGGCGGCCCGCGCGCACTGCGCGTGCGCGGCGTGCTGCGCGCGGCGAACGAGAGCGTCGGCGCGCACGACGACGCGCCGCATCCGCCGCACGACGAGGTCGATCCCGAGCGTCGCTGGTGCACCGAATGCCTGCTGATCGCCGACGCCGAGCGCGACGCGCCGATCGAGCGCGCGGCGCTGCGGGCGGCGCTGGACGCGATCGGCGCCGATTCCATGGTGCTGGCCGGCGGCGCCACGCGCATGCGCGTGCATGCGCACGTCGGTGCGCCGCAGGCGCTGTTCGACGCCTGCGCGGCGTTCGCGACGGTCGAAGGCATGAAGGCCGACGACATGCTGCTGCAGGCACGCAGCGTCGACCACGGCGACCGCGTCGCGATCGTGGTCGACAGCGCGGCGGACCTGCCCGAGGCCATCGCCGAACGGTTCGCCATCCACGTCGTGCCGGTGCGGGTGAACCTGGACGGTCGCGACCATCTCGACAAGATCGGCCTGGCCACCGGCGAGTTCTACCGGCGCATGGCGCAGGCGCGCGAACTGCCGCGCACCAGCCAGCCGCCGCCGGGCGATTTCCGGCGCAGTTTCGAATTCCTCGGCGCGCATCATCCGGCGGTGGTCTACGTCGGCCTGTCGCGCGCGGTGTCCGGCACGCTGCAGTCGGCCGAGCACGCGGCGGCGCGCGGCGGCGACGGCAAGGTGCGGGTGTTCGACAGCATCAACGTCGCCGGCGGCCAGGCGCTGCTGGCATGGCGCGCGGCGGAACTGGCCGAGGCCGGCGCCGACGCGGCGGCGATCCTGCGCGAGCTCGAACGCCTGCGTCCGCGCACGCTGACGTGGGCGATGGCGCGCGACATCACCCATGCGGTGCGCGGTGGCCGCATCCCGAAGTGGGCGGAACCGGCGGTGCGTTTCACCGGGCTCACGCCGGTCGCGAAGATGAAACCCGACGGCCGCTTGGCCGTGGCCGGCGGCCTGTTCGCGAAGGCGAAGGCGCCGGAAGCGTTCGCACGCTACGTGGCGAAACGCGCCACTCGCGCGCTGGGCTCCGGCACGCCGCTGCGCCTGATCGTCGGCCACTGCGACGCCCGCGCCGACGGCGAACGCCTGCGCGACGCGCTGTGCGCGCGGCTGCGCATCGACGCCGCGCATCTGGTCGAGACCGGCCCCGCCGTCGGCGCGCACGCCGGTCGCGGCACGCTGGTGGCGGCGGTGCAGCCGGTGGCGGAATGAACGGCCGCCCGCGGACGCTGCTCGCGGCGTTCGCGCTCGGCCTGCTGCTGGGCCCCGCGAGCTGGTGGAGCGTGCGACTCGCCACCGGCCGTTTCGAGCCCTTCGACGACAGCGCGGGCTTCTACCTCTGCCAGGCCGTACTGGCGCTGCCGATGGCCGTCCTCGCCTTCCGCAACGGCGTGATCGCCTCATTGCCGGCACTGCCGGGCGCGTGGGTCGGCATGCTCGGCTACGCATACGCCTTCGGCAGCGGCGAGAGCCGCGCGTGGATCGTGCTGCTGCTGTTCACGTCGCTGACGCTGCTGATGATCCCGCTGGCGGCGCTGCTGGCCGGCGGCATCGGCCATGCACTACGGCGACGACACGCACGGCAGCGCATGACGACGACGGCCTGACGGGCGGCATGCGATCATCCGCCGCGACGAACACGGACACGCACGACGCATGGGCTGGGCGACCGCCTACATCGAACGACTGAAGCAGGGCGAGACGGTGGCGTTCCGGCCGCGCGGCGGCTCCATGACCGGCCGCATCGAATCGGGCCAACTCTGCACGGTCGAACCGGTCGTCGACGCCGCGTCGCTGCGCGTCGACGACATCGTGCTCTGCCGGGTCCACTGCGCCGAATACCTGCACCTGATCAAGGCCATCGACGGCATGCGTTTCCAGATCGGCAACAACAAGGGCTACATCAACGGCTGGATCGGCGCGAACGGCGTGTTCGGCCGCCGCGTGAAGGCGGAACCGTGAGCGCGGCGCTGCTCGTCCTCGCCGCCTACCTGCTCGGCTCGCTGTCCGGCAGCCTGCTGCTCGGCAAGCTGCGCGGCGTCGACATCCGCACGCAGGGCAGCGGCAACGCCGGCGGCACCAACGCGTTCCGCACGCAGGGGCTGAAGTTCGCGCTCGGCGTGGTGGTCATCGACATCGGCAAGGGCGCGCTGGCGGCATGGCTGGGATTGCGCTTCGCCGAGGCACCGGATGCGGCCTGGCTGGCGTACGCGACCGCGTTCGCGGCGGTGGTCGGCCACGTGTGGCCGGTGTGGCACGGCTTCCGCGGCGGCAAGGGCGCGGCCACGGTGATCGGCGCGACGCTGGTGCTGTGGCCATCGGCGGTGCCGGTGCTGCTGGCGACGTGGATCACGGTGCTGGTGCTCACCGGCTACGTCGGCCTCGGCACGGTGCTGGCGGGGCTGGCGCTGGCCGCGCTCGCGACGCTGACGCATGCGGCCACACCGCGGCTGGCGTTCGCGCTCGCCGCCGCGGCGCTGCTGGCGTGGACGCATCGCGGCAACCTCGCGCGGCTGCGCGCCGGCACCGAATCGCGCTTCGAGAAGGCGCGGCTGCTGCATCGCCTCGCCCGGCGCGGACGCGCATGAGCGACGCCCTCGACGCGGACGCGATCCACGCAGCGCTCGACGTCGACGCACGCAGTGCGTTCGCCGCGATCGAGGTCGTCGACGTCATCGATTCGACCAACAGCGCACTGCTGCGCCGGCGCACGCCGGACGCCGGCCTCGCCGCACTGTTCGCCGAACGCCAGGACGGCGGCCGCGGTCGCCACGGCCGCGTCTGGGCCTCGCCGCCGGGCGCGAATCTCTATCTGTCGCTGGCGCGGACGTTCGCCGGCGATGTCGCACGACTCGGCGGACTGAGCCTGGTCGTCGGCGTTGCCGCCGCGGAAGCGCTGCACGCGCTCGGCGCGACCGAGGTCGACCTGAAATGGCCGAACGATCTCGTGATCGACGATGCGCACGGCGGATTGCGCAAGCTCGGTGGCGTCCTGATCGAAGGCGGGCTGCAGGACGGACGGCCGCGCGCGGTGATCGGCCTCGGCCTCAACGTGCGCATGCCGGCCGACGCCGCGGCCGCGATCGACCAGCCGTGGACCGACCTGCACGCGCTGCTCGGTGCGCGGACGCCGTCGCGCAATGTCGTCGCGGCGACGCTGCTGTCGCGGCTGGCGTCGGCGCTGCGCCTGTTCGATGCCGAAGGCCTGCGCCCGTTCCTGCCGCGCTTCGAGGCCCGCGACGCGCTGCGCGACATGCAGGTGACGGCGCGGATCGGCGAGCGCGAGGTGCTCGGCATCGCGTCCGGGCTCGACGACGACGGCGCGCTGGTGCTGCGCACGCGCGACGGCCCGCTGCGGCTGCACGCGGGCGAGGTCAGCGTGCGCCGGCAGGCGGGATCGACGACGTGAGGCGCGCATGAGCACGTGGCTGTTCGACCTCGGCAACACCCGGCTGAAGTGCGCGCCGCTGCGCGACGACGGCAGCCTCGGCGACGTCATCGCGATCGCGCACGACGGCGCATGCCTGCCCGACGGCTGGGACGCGGCGCTGCCCGCACGTTTCGACGCCGCGGCGCTGACCAGCGTCGCCGCGCCGGCGCTGCGGGTCGCGCTGCTCGACGCGCTGACCGCGCGCTGCGGGCGGCTCTCGATCGCGCGCACGGCGTCGCGCTGCGGCGACCTGCGCATCGCGTATGCCGATCCGTCGACGCTCGGCGCCGATCGTTTCCTCGCGATGCTGGGCGCCTGCGCGCGGCATCCGCGGGCGGCGACGCTGGCGGTCGGCATCGGCACGGCCCTCACGATCGATCTGGTCGACGACGACGGCCGGCACCACGGCGGCCGCATCGCGCCCTCGCCCGCGCTGATGCGCGAGGCGCTGCATGCGCGTGCGGCGCAGTTGCCTGAAACCGGCGGCGCGTTCCATGCCTTCGCCGACACCACGCCGGACGCGCTGCGCTCCGGCTGCGACGGCGCCGCGGCGGCGCTGGTCGCACAGGCGCTGCGAGATGCGGAAGCGCGGCTCGGCACCGTGCCACGCCTGCTGCTGCATGGCGGCGGTGTCGAGGCGCTGGCCGACGCACTGCCGGCCGACGGCGAGCGCGCGCCGTCGCTCGTGTTGGAGGGGCTGGCGGTCTGGGCGAGAATGCCCGGATGACGATGCGCGCCTTTCTCGTGCTGCTGGTGGTCCTGAACCTGGGGGCGGCTGCCTGGTGGCTGCTGCACACCGACCCGCCCGCGACGACGCCCGCGGAAGCGCCGTCGGGGGTCGCTCGGCTGTCGCTGGTCAGCGAACACCCGGAACTGCGGCCGGCGCCCGCGCCCGCCGCGGTCGACGACACTCCCGCCGAGGCCACCGCCGCGCCCGCCGCCGCGGCCGACCTCCCGCCGCCGCCGTCGAACGACACCTGCCTGCGCCTCGGCCCGTTCGCCGACGCCGTGGCCGCCGGCCAGGCGCAGGCCGCGCTGCGCGCCGGCGCCACCCGCATCGCGATCCGCGAACAGACGCAACCCGCCGGCCGTGATCGCGGCTGGCGTGTCTTCCTGCCGCCCGCGGCCGACCGCGCAGCCGCCGATGCCGCCGCCGGCCGCCTGCGCGCCGCCGGCTTCACCGACCTGCTGGTGGTCGGCAACGGCGCCGAAGCCAACAGCATCGCGCTGGGCCGGTTCAGCACCGAGGACCGCGCCCGCCAGCACGTCGCGGCCTTGCGCGCGGCCGGCTTCGACGCGAAGGCCGAAGCGCTGGGCGAGACCCGCAGCGCGTTCTGGGTGGAACTGGCCGTGGCCGGCGCCGCCGATGCCGGCGCCCTGCGCCGCCGCGCCGGCGCCGCGCAGGCCCGGCCGATCGACTGCGCCGGGCCGCGCTGACCCGGGCCCGAGGGCGGCCGCGTTCCGGGCGATCGCCCGAAAACGGCTGCTAGAATCCGGGTCCCCGATCCGCGGTCGCGGCATCGGCCCCGTGCCGGCATAGCTCAGCTGGTAGAGCAACCGCCTTGTAAGCGGTAGGTCGTCCGTTCGATTCGGACTGTCGGCACCATCTTCCCCCAGCCCCTGGACTCCGCATGCAGCGCAGCTTCCCGCCCGTGTCCCTGATCGGCGTGCCCACCGACATCGGTGCCGGCCACCGGGGCGCCCGCATGGGGCCCGAAGCGCTGCGCATCGCCGGCCTGGGCGAGGCGCTGGCCGCGCGCGGCATCGACGTGGTCGACCGCGGCAACCTCGCCGGCCCGGCCAACCCGTGGCAGCCGCCGGTCGACGGCTACCGCCACCTGCCCGAAGTCGTGGCCTGGAACCGCCTGCTGATGGACGCCGTCGGCGCCGAACTGACGGCCGGCCGCATGCCGATCGTGCTCGGCGGCGACCACTGCCTCGGCGTGGGTTCGATCACCGCCGTCGCCCGCCACTGCCGCGCCACCGGCCGCAAGCTGCGCGTGCTGTGGCTGGACGCGCACGCCGACTTCAACACCAGCACGGTCACGCCCTCGGGCAACGTCCACGGCATGCCGGTGGCCTGCCTGTGCGGCCTCGGCCCCGAGGCGCTGGTCCGCCTCGGCGGCGACGCGCCCGCGCTGCGCCCGGACGAGATCCGCCAGATCGGCATCCGCTCGGTCGATCCCGAGGAAAAGCGGCTGGTGAAGGACCACGGCCTCGACATCTACGACATGCGCTACATCGACGAGGTCGGCATGAAGCGCGCGATCGAGGAAGCGCTGGAAGACCTCGACGACGACACCCACCTGCACGTCAGCTTCGACGTCGACTTCCTCGACCCCAGCATCGCCCCCGGCGTCGGCACCACCGTCCCCGGCGGCCCGAACTACCGCGAAGCGCAGCTGGTGATGGAGATGATCGCCGACACCGGCCGCCTCGCCTCGCTGGACATCGTCGAACTCAACCCCGCCCTCGACAACCACAACGCCACCGCCGAACTCGCGGTCGACCTGGTGGAAAGCCTGTTCGGCAAGTCGACGCTGATGCGGGATTGAGCGCAGGAAATCCGGCGCCCGCCCGGTAGAGCGGCCTTCAGGCCGCTGCTTCCCACGGACACGTTGGCATGGAGCGGCCTGAAGGCCGCTCTACCGACAACCTGATGGAACAGGACGACGCAACCGGTACGCAATCCATTTGCCGCCAGCGGTCAACCGCCCGGATCGCCCGGCAGGATCGGGTAGACGCGGGCGATCGAGCAGCCGGCCTGCGCGGCGAGGCCGCGTTCGACGATGCGGCGGGCGATGCCGGCGCCGAATGCCAATTCGTCCTCGTCGCGCGAGAACACGGCGCGGTCGCCGGGATGGCCGCAGATCGCGGTGCCGCCGACCTGCGACTTCAGCACGAGCTGCGTCATCGTGCCCATCTCGGAGCAGACGCCGTTGAATTCGACGCGGTAATAGCGATGGCCGCCGCTGCGCGTCGGCGAGGTTTCGAGCACGAGGTCGCTGCCGTCGTCGCGCCAGCCGCGGACGTGGCGGGCGTCGACGCAATACGCCGTGCTGCCGACGAAACCGCGCACGCGCTTGCCGCGGACGACGATCGTGTCGAGGTCGTCCGCCGTGGGCTGCCTGTTGCGGGCCCGCAGCGCATGGTCGGCGTATTCGCGGGCGTCGATGCGGGCGACGTCGAGCACGGCGCAGCGACGGTCGCCGCGATCCAGCCATGCACCACCGCCGGTGCACACCTGTCCGCGCGGGCTGAGCAGGCGCGGCTGCTCCGACCACAGCGCGTTGGGGCAGCCTTCGCCGAGCGCGAGGCGCCAGCGGCTTTCATCGTTCAGGCGGACCACCAGCGTGCGCGCATCGCTCTGCCGCGCTTCACGGACGTCGCGCGCGCTGAAACACGCGGGCGCGGGCGTCGCCGATGCGGGTGCAGCGGCCGCGGCCGCCATGCCGTCGGCGAAGGACGCCACGGGCATCGCCAGCAGCAACGACAGCGCGAACGGGCGGGCAACGCGATTCATGGCGTCGCCAGGAACACGCCGTCGCCGATCACCGCCACCGCCACCGCGCGCAGCGACTGCCCGCGGCACGGGCCGGCGACGCACAGGCCGGCGTCGGGTTCGAACGTGGCGCCGTGCGCGGCGCAGACGAGCTGTCCCTTCGACAGCAGGAAGCGGCCCGGCGCCCAGTCGAGGCGGCGCCCGGCATGCGGGCAGATGTTGAGCCAGGCGCGGACCTGGCCGCCGCGACGCAGCACGATCAGCGATTCGGCGCTGCCGTCCACCGTGGCCTCGACCTCGGCCGGCACGCCGTCCGCCAACGCGGACAGCGCGATCAGCGGTGACGCTTCCGTGCCGGAGGTCACACCGGGGTTTAACGAAGTCCTCACACCATCCGTCATGAGCCGTCCGATACTGCGACCACTGGCCGCTGGCCGTCCTAGTGTGTCACGACACGCCCGCATGTTCGCGTTCCGCTCGTCCCGCCATCGCCGCCGTTTCGACGCCTTCTTCGCACCGCGCAAGCCGCGTCACCGCGTGCTCCGCGTCGTGCTCGCGCTGTTCGGCGTGGGCCTGCTCGCGGTGCTGCTGCTGTTCGGGCTGGCGATCGGCGCGGCGATGCTCACCGCCGGCCTGCTGTATCGGCTGTGGAAGCAGCGCAACAAGCCGCTCGCCGCTGGCGCGCCGCTGGACGCCGAATACCGCGTCGTGCGCCGTCCGGCGCTGACGGTCGGCCGCTGAGCGACTGAGCCAACCCGCCGCGGCCACTCGACGCCGTGCCCGCGCCCGCGCGATCATGCGGGCATGAACGATTCCGCTCGCGATCTCCTCCCGCCGCCCGCCATCGTGCGCGTCCCGGTGCGCGGCCACGATGTGTCCGGCGATTTCCCGGTGCGCCGCATCTTCTGCGTCGGCCGCAACTTCGCCGACCACGCCCGCGAGATGGGCGCCGCGGTGCCCGCCTCGAAGGCCGATCGCGGCACGCCGGTGTTCTTCACCAAGCCCGCGGATGCGCTGGTGATCGACGGCGCCGACGCCGCCTACCCGCCCGGCACGCAGGACCTGCACCACGAGATCGAGCTGGTGGTCGCGCTGGGCGAGGACGCGCCGCCCGGCGTGCTCGATCCCGAGAACGCCGGCGCGCTGGTGTTCGGCTACGGCGTCGGCCTGGACCTCACCCGCCGCGACCTGCAGGCCGCGGCCAAGGCCAAGGGCCTGCCGTGGGACATCGCCAAGGCGTTCGACGAATCCGCGCCGATCTCCGCGCTGCGGCCGGCCGACGAGATCGGCGCGCTCGGCCCGCGCACGCTGTCGCTGCTCGTGAACGGCACGCTGCGCCAGCAATCGACGCTGGACCAGCTGATCTGGGACGTGCCGGAGATCCTGCACGAGCTGTCGAAGCTGTTCGCGCTGAAGGCCGGCGACCTGGTCTTCATGGGCACGCCGGCCGGCGTCGCCGCGCTGCAGCCGGGCGACGTCTGCGAAGGCGCGCTGGACGACGTGCTGGCGCTGACCTGCCGGATCGCGCCGCCGCGCTGACGCCCGCACCCGGCGGCGTGTCCGCCGGTATGCTGCGTCGGAAAAAAGCCCGGGCCGACGCCCACGGGCCGCGACCGCGGCGATAGACTGCGCCCACATCCATCTCCGGGGAGCAGCGTCATGGGCATGATGTCCGAATTCAAGGAATTCGCGATGAAGGGCAACGTCGTCGACCTCGCCGTGGGCGTGGTGATCGGCGGGGCCTTCGGCAAGATCGTCAGCGCGCTCGTGGACGGCGTGATCATGCCGGTCATCAGCTTCCTCACCGGCGGCGTCGATTTCAGCAAGGCCGCCTTCGTGCTGAAGGACGCGGTGATCGGCCCCGACGGCAAGGAAACCGCCGCGGCGGTGGCGATCAAGTACGGCGCGTTCGTGCAGACGATCATCGACTTCACCATCGTCGCGTTCGTGCTGTTCCTCGTGATCAAGGCGATGAACCGGCTCAAGCGCGCCGAGGAAGCCGCGCCTGCCCCGGCCGCGACGCCGGAAGACGTGGTGCTGCTGCGCGAGATCCGCGACCTGATGAAGCGCTGACGCCGAGCCGGCGCAGCGCTGACGCAGCGAGACACTGTTTTCCCGCTCGCCGCCGGTCCCGGGACCGATGGCAGGGGTCCCCGGAAGCCGCGGGCTGCTACGCTCGCGGCTTCCGTGTTTTCGTGCGCCGGAACACCGGCCGGGAGAAGCGTCGATGCGTCAGAAGCTGTCGTGGTCCCTCGCCGTCGCCGTCGCGGCGATGTCCTCCGCCGCCGGCGCCGCCTCGCCGCCCGAGACCCGCATCCCGGACGCGGCCATGGCCACCGCGGCGCAGCTGCGCGAGACCGCGCTGCACGACCGCACCGCGTGGGACGCGGTCGAATCGCTGACCACCGAAGTCGGCCCGCGCCTCGCCGGCAGCGAGGCCGACGCCCGCGCCGTAGCCTGGGCCGAAGCGAAGTTCCGCGCGCTTGGCTACGACAAGGTCTGGCGCCAGGAAGTGACGTTCCCGAAGTGGGAGCGCCGCGGCGAATCCGGCGCCGTGCTCGGCGCGCACGCGCAACCGCTGCATCTCACCGCGCTGGGCGGCAGCCCGGGCGGCACGGTCGAGGGCGAGGTGGTGCGCTTCGCCGATCTCGCCGCGCTGGAAGCCGCGCCCGCGGGCTCGCTCGCCGGCAAGATCGCGTTCGTCGATTTCCCGATGGCCCGTGCCCGCGACGGCGCCGGCTACGGCGAAGGCAGCAAGGTCCGCGGTCGCGGCCCGTCGGCGGCGATCCGCGCCGGCGCCGCGGCCTACGTGATGCGCTCGGCCGGCACAGACCACCACCGCAACCCGCACACCGGCATCACCCGCTTCGACGACGGCCTGACGCCGATCCCGTCGGCCGCGCTGTCGGTGCCCGACGCCGAGCAGCTCGCGCGCCTCGTCGCGCTGGGCGCGCCGGTGCGCATCCGCGTCGCGCTGGATTGCGGCTGGGACGGCACCGCGACCTCGTACAACGTGATCGGCGAGGTCACCGGCCGCGACCGTAAGCGGCGCGACGAAGTCGTCGTCATCGGCGGGCACCTCGATTCCTGGGACCTCGGCACCGGCGCGATCGACGACGGCGCCGGCGTCGCCATCGGCATGGGCGCGGGTCGCCTCATCGCGCAGTTGCCGAAGGCGCAGCGCCCGCCGCGCACGATCCGCGTGATCGCGTTCGCCAACGAGGAGCAGGGCCTGTACGGCGGCAAGGCCTACGCCGATGCGCAAAAGGTCAACGTCGCCAGGCACCAGATGGTGGCCGAGAGCGATTTCGGCGCCGGCCGCATCTACGCCTTCGCCACCAGCGCGCCGCCGCAGGCGCAGGCCGCCGCCGCGCGCATCGCCGAAGCGCTGAAGCCGCTGGGCATCGACGCCGTGGCCGACGGCCATCCGGCGTCGGACGTGGGCGCGATCGCCGCCGAAGGCGCGGCGTGGGCCTCGCTGAAGCAGGACGGCACCGACTACTTCGACCTGCACCACACGCCGGACGACACGCTCGACAAGATCGATCCCGACGCGCTGGCGCAGAACACCGCGGCGTATGCGGTGTTCGCCTATCTCGCCGCCTCGGCCGACGGCGGTTTCGGCAGCGCGCCGAAGCCGGCGGAGACCACGAAACCCTGATCGCCGCACCGCACGCCGCGCCTTCGCCCTTCACTCCCGGATCAAGGACAGACCCATGGCATTCCCGACCGCCGTCAATTCGCAGATCACCGATTCGATCACCCAGGCCAACGTCAAGGTCCTCGGCGAAGCGCCGGCCATGGCGATGGGCAGTATCTACCAGTCGCTCGCGCACTCGACCGGCATCCTGTTCGAGAACGCCGTGGCTGCGCAGCAACAGCAGAACACGCTGGCGCAGGCCGCCGCGAACATGGGCGTGATGCAGATCTACAGCCTCGACACCACCGCCGCGGCTGGCGCTACCGAGAAAATCGCGCAAACCGGCATCGCCGACAATCTGACCAGCCTGCTGACCGTGCTGAATGCCTTCCGCATGCAGGCCGCGCCGAAGGCGATGGCGGCGGCGCCCGAGTCGGCGGCCGACACCGCCACTGCCGCAACGGCCCAGGTCGCGGTGGCGCCTGCCGCCGCGACCGATCCGGCCTCCGACGATGCCGGCGCGGCGGACATCGCGCAGCAGATCCGGGACGCGGTGACCTTCGTGAACGAGACCGTGCTCGGCAGCAGCAACGACTTCATCGCCGGCCTGCATGCGGCCGTCGACACGATGGCGCACGCGCTGCACACGATCGACCGCAGCGAGCACGAGGCCCGTGTCCACGTCCTGCAGGAAGCCGCGCTCGCCGCCACGCTCGCGGCGATGCTGCGCGAGCCGGAGAAGGCGAAGGAATACGAAGCGGTGCTGCAGGTGATCCAGCGGATGGAGTGATGCGCCGCTCGGCCGCCGTCCTGTGGTGCCTGCTCTGCGCCGTCACGTCGGCGGCGGCGCAGGACACGTTCGCGTTGCCGCCACCCGAGGTCGCGACCGCTCAGCACGTCCGGCTCTGGGCCACGCACTACAACGTGCATCCGGCCACCGTGGCGACGGCGGGCCTGCCGCTGCTGGATCTCGCTGGCGCGACGATCGGCCCGACGCTGTCCCCGCACGACTGGTGCCTCGCCGCGCTGGAAGGCACGGTCGCGGTGACGACGGACACCGGCACGACGACGTACAACTACGCGGGCAAGGCCGCTGACGCGCAGGTCGACTGCGTGCAGGTGCTGGCGCTGGATCCGGCCGGCAAGCCCTGGGCCGGCGCGCTCGGTCGTTCGCGCTTCAAGCGCTCGCGCGGGCCGTACGGCGAAGGCACGGGCGATTTCGATCTGGTGCCGTACCGCACGATCGCGGTCGATCCCGGGACACTGAAGTTCGGCACGGTGCTATACGTGCCCGGCGCGCGCGGCGTGCCGGTGACGCTGCCCGACGGCACGCAGGTCGCGCACGACGGCTACTTCTTCGCCGCGGACACCGGCGGTGCGATCAAGCAGACGCACATCGACGTGTTCTGCGGCGTCGCCACGTCGAACTGCTTCCCGGGCTTCGTGCACAGCGACGCGACGAAGACGTTCGACGCCTCGGTCATCGACGACGCGAAGATCGCGGACTACCTCTCGGGCCTGCACCGCCCGACCACCGACGCCGCCGCGACGCTCAGCGACGCCGCGCCCACGCCGCCAACAGCACCGCCGTCGCCGCCGCCACGTTGAGGCTCTCGACCGCGCCGGTGCCGGGGATCGACAGGCGCTGGTCGCAGGCCTTGGCGAGTTCGGCGTCCATGCCCTCGCCTTCGGCGCCGAGCACGTAGACCAGCCGCTCGGGCAGCTTCGCGGCGAACAGGTCGCCGCCGCCGCGCACGACGGTCGCGGCGAGGCCGAAGCCGGCGCCGTGCAGCTGCGCGATCGCGTTGTCCTCGCGGCCGAGGCGCACGAAGGGCACCGCTTCGGCGCCGCCTTCGGCCACGCGCGCGGCGGCGCCGGACAACGCCAGCGTCGAATGCTTCGGCAGCAGCACCGCAGCGATGCCGAAATGCGCGGCCGAGCGCAGGATCGCGCCGAGGTTATGCGGGTTGCCCACGCCGTCCAGCCACAGCGCGCAGCATGGACCGAGTGGCAGGTCGCGCAGCCACGTCGACAGCGGCGTCGGTTCCTCGCGCAGCACCTCGGCGACCACGCCTTCGTGGTGCGCGCTCGCGGCGAGCTTCTGCAGTTCCTCCGGCGCCACCACGCGGTAGCCGACGCGATGCGCGACGCACCACTTCAGCAGCGGCTGGAGCTTCGGGATGGTCGCTTCGGCGAGATAGAGCTTGCGGAGGGCCTGCGGCCGGCGTGCGAACACGGCACGCACCGCGTTCAGGCCGTACAGGCGGAGTTCGGCGTCGCGACGGCGACGCGCATCGCCGCCGGGCGCGGCGGGGGGCGGGTACGAAGACGGCGGGACCGATGACATCCCCGCATTCTACGCGCCGCGGCTCAGCGGCCGAACCACCACCAGGCCGCCAGCGCGGCCGCGACGACCAGCGCGAGGATCGGCCCGATCCCGACGCCGCTGCGGCCGGAGACCACCGTCGGCATCGGCGCCGCGGCCGTCGACCGTGGGCCGACGACACCCGCACCGCCAGCCTCGTGCGCCTCGACCAGATCCTTCGCTTCCTTCAGGCCGAGACCGGTCGCCTCGCGCAGCCGTTTGATCGCTTCGATCTTGTTCTCGCCGCGCAGCGCGTCCAGCACGTCGTCGGGCAGCAGGGACGCCGCGGCCTGCGACAGCCCCGCCGTCGACATCGACAGGCCCGGGAGCGACGGCAACGGCTGGCCGTTGGCGAAGGCTTCGACTGCCTCGTGCGCGGTCTTGAGGTCGATCCGCGCGGCTTCGCGCAGGCGCTTGATCGCGTCGATCCGGTTGCCGCGGGCGATCGCGTCGATCACGTCCTGCGGCAGCGAGGGGCGCGGGTCCATGCGGCGACGCCTCCGGTCAGTGCGACAGCGCCCAGACCACGGCGCACATCAGCACGATCAACAGCCACAGCACGCCGCGGCCGGGATGATCGCCGGGCATCACCGTGGGCGGGCGCGTCTCGTCGAACAGCGCCGCGGTGCGCCGCTCGGCGGCCTGCATCGACTGCGGTTCGGGCGTGCGCGGCGCGCCGTTGCTCACGCTGCCGTCCACCTTCGCCACCTGCGCCTCGGCCGCGAGCCGCTGCACCAGCGCCAGGGCGCCCCGGAGGTCGCCGCCGGTGGCATCGCGCAGCAGCTTGATCGCACCGGCCTTGTCGCCGCGCGCCAGCGCTTCGACCACGGCCCGCTGCACCTGGCTCGTCGTGTTCATGGCGGCTTTCCCGGAAGGCGGTCTCGTCGCAGCATAGCGCGTCCCCCGTCTCCCCGCGGGTCACGGAGCCGCCGCCATGCCCGTCGAGGTTCGTCTGGGCGACATCACCACGCTGGACGTGGATGCCATCGTCAACGCCGCCAACGCGGCGCTAGCCGGCGGCGGCGGGGTCGACGGCGCGATCCACCGCGCCGCCGGGCCTGACCTGTCCGCGGCCTGCAAGGCGATCCCGATGGTGCGGCCGTTCGTGCGCTGTCCCGTCGGCGAGGCGCGGATCACGCCCGGTTTCCGCCTGCCGGCGCGCTGGATCATCCACACCGTCGGCCCGGTCTGGCACGGCGGCCGCGAGGGCGAACCCGAACTGCTCGCGAGCTGTTACCGCGAAGTCCTGCGTCTGGCGATCGAACACGACATCCGGTCGATCGCGTTCCCCGCGATCAGCTGCGGCGTGTTCGGCTATCCGCCCGATCGCGCGGCCGAGGTCTCGGTGCGCACGCTGCGCGCGCATGCGCCTGCCGAGCTACGCGTGATCCTCTGCGCGTTCGACGCGGCGATGGCCGATGCCTATCGCCGCGCGCTGGCGACGACGGACGATGGCCGCGGTGGTTCCGATCCTGCGTAAGCAATCCCTGCGACGGCACAGGCGGCCGCATGCCGATCCGCGCATGATCCTCCCGATCGCCCGGATACGCGGAACAGGACACCGACCGCAAGGAGCCACGATGGCCATTCCCGCCCGCCCCGAACCCGCCGATCTGCGCATGGCCTGGGTGCACACCGTGCTCGCCGCGCTGTGCCTCGTGCTGGTGGTTGCCGCGATCGCCACCCTGAATGCCGACAACTGGGAACGGCGCCTCGCGACGACCGGCTTTTTCGCCTACTCGATGCTGCTGCATGCCTGTCTGGCGTGGGGCTTGCGCCGGGGCGAGGCGTGGACGCGCGAAGGCTCGATCGAGGCCGCCATGCGCCTGCTGCTGGCGTTTCCCTTCGGCACGATCATCGGCGCCGTCATGCTGGCCCACGCCTGGTCGGACGGCCACCGCACGCCGCGCCCGAAACCCCGCGTCCCGCTGATCGAAGCCTGGCCGGAAGCCGACCGGGTACGGGCGGCGCGAGACCACCGCGAACCCGAATCGCGCGACTGACGGCCGCGAAACGGCGGGCTCAGTGCCCGCCGACCTGCGGCGTCTCCGCTTCCAGCGCTTCGAGCTTGCGCTTCAGCGCTTCCGGCGAGCGCGTGTACGGCGCGATCACGCGGTAGAACGCGGGCACGACGAACAGCGACAGCAGCGTGGAGAACGCGACGCCGGCGATCACCACGATGCCGATGGTCGAGCGACTGGCCGAGCCCGGGCCGCCGGCGACGACCAGCGGGACCGCGCCGACGATCGTCGCCACCGACGTCATCAGGATCGGGCGCAGGCGCACCGTGCAGGATTCGAGGATCGCCTCGCGCACGTCACGGCCGTCGTCGCGCAACTGGTTGGCGAACTCGACGATCAGGATGCCGTTCTTCGCGGCCAGGCCCACCAGCATCACGATGCCGATCTGGCTGAAGAGGTTGAGCGTGCTGCCGCCCACCCACAATCCGAGCAGCGCGCCGGCCACGCCCAGCGGCACGGTCAGCATGATCACCAGCGGATGCAGGAAGCTCTCGAACTGCGCGGCCAGCACCAGGTACACCACCAGCAGCGCCATCGCGAAGGTGATCAGCACCGCGCCGCCGGCCTTGCGGAATTCGCGCGATTCGCTCTTCCAGTCGATCTGCGCGCTCGCCGGCAGTTCTTCCTTCACCGCCTGCTCGGTCCACGCGATCGCGTCGCCCATGCGGTAGCCCGGCGCGAGGCCGGCAGAGATGGTGATCGCGCGCAGGCGGTTGAAGCGGTTGAGGCTGCCGGCTTCGGCCATCTCGTCGATCTTCACCAGGTTCGACAGCGGGATCAGCGCGCCGTCGCGGCCTCGCACCTGGATCGCCGCGAGGTCGGACGGCGTCGCGCGCACGGCGCGGCCGGCCTGCAGCATCACGTCGTATTCCTCGCCGTTGTCGACGAAGGTGGTGACGCGGCGGCTGCCCATCATCGTTTCCAGCGTGCGGCCGATCTCGTTCACCGACACGCCGAGGTCGGCGGCGCGCGCGTGGTCGATCTCCACCCGCATCTGCGGCCGCGTTTCCTTGTAGTCGGAATCGGCGGAGAAGAAGTTCGGGTTCTTCTCCATGCGCGCGAGGATGCGGTCGCGCCACTGCGCGAGTTCGGCGTAATCGGGGCCGCCGATCACCAACTGAAACGGCTGGCCGTTGTTGCGGGTCAGGCCGGTGCGCAGCTGCGGATTCACGCGCACGCCGGGCAGGCCGCCGAGTTCCTTGCGCACCTGCGACACGACGTCGTCGGTGGTGACCTTGCGCTTGTCCCAGTCCTGCAGGAACACGATCGCCTGGCCGGTGTGCATTTCCTCGCTGGCGCCGAAGCTGCCCGGCACGCGCGTGTTGACGCGCTGCATCGGCTTGCCCGCGCCGGTGTCGCGCAGCAGGATCTTCTCGACCTGCTGCACCTGGCCGACGGTGTAGTCGAAGCCCGCGCCCTCGGGGCCGACCACGCTGGCGAAGAACACGCCGCGATCCTCCGGTGGCGCCAGTTCGCTCGGCACCAGCTTGAACAGCAGCGCGCTGCCGCCGAGCGCGGCGATCATCAGCACGCCGAACAGCCACGTGCGATCGAGGCTGCGGTCGAGCACGCGGCGATAGCCCCGCGACGTGCGGTCGAGCTGGCGCGCGATGAACGCATGGAAGCGGTTCGGGCGATCCGCCGCATGCGGATGCACCAGCTTCGACGACATCATCGGCGTGAGCGTGAGCGCGACCAGCGCGGAAATCGCGACCGCCGCGGCCAGCGCCACCGACAGTTCGCGGAACAGGCGGCCGGTGTTGCCTTCGAGGAAGCCGATCGGCAGGAACACCGCCACCAGCACCGCGGTGGTGGAGATCACCGCGAACGCAACCTGCGCGGTGCCGCGGCGCGCGGCGACCAGCGGCGGCTCGCCGAGGTCGGCGCGGCGCTGGATGTTCTCCAGCACCACGATCGCGTCGTCCACCACCAGGCCGATGCACAGCACCAGCGCCAGCAGCGTGAGCAGGTTGATCGAGAAGTCGAACGCGTACAGCGCGATGAACGCGGCGACCAGGCACACCGGCACCGTCACCGCCGGAATCAGCGCGGCGCGCGCGCTGCCGAGGAACAGCCAGATCACCAGCAGCACCAGCACGATCGCCTCGAACAGCGTGTCCCACACGCGCTCGACCGCGGCCTCGATGAAGACCGTCGTGTCGTAGGCGACGAAGATGCGCGTGCCCTTGGGCAGGCTCTTCTGGATGCGCTCGGCCTCGGCACGCGCGGCGCGGGCCACGTCGAGGCTGTTCGCGGTCGAGGTCTTGATGATGCCGAGGCCGATGTTCGGCTCGCCGTTGCTGCGGAAATACGCGCGGCGTTCGGACGAGGCCAGCTCGACCTTCGCCACGTCGCCCAGGCGGACGACATAGCCGTCCTTGCCCTTCGCGAGCGGGATCGTCGCGAACTCCTGCGGCGTGCGGTAGCTGCGTTCGACGCGCAGCGTGAAGTCGCGGTTCGCCGATTCGATGCGGCCCGCCGGCAGTTCGACGTTCTCGCTGCGCAGCGCGCTCTCGACGTCGCCGGCGGTGAGGCCGCGCGCGGCCAGCGCGTCGCGGTCCAGCCAGATGCGCATCGCGTAGCGCTGCTGGCCGCCGATGCGCACCTGCGACACGCCGTCCAGCGACGAAAGGCGGTCGACCACGTAGCGGTCGGCATAATCGCTCAGCTGCAGCGTGTCCATCGAGGTCGAACTCATGTTCAACCACAGGATCACGTCGGAATCGCTGTCGGCCTT
The DNA here is from genome assembly GCF_056313745.1 of Lysobacter sp. DMC97. Classification (NCBI taxonomy): domain Bacteria; kingdom Pseudomonadati; phylum Pseudomonadota; class Gammaproteobacteria; order Lysobacterales; family Lysobacteraceae; genus Lysobacter; species Lysobacter sp. DMC97. Next base: position 435,534 of record NZ_JBQUZR010000005.1, read on the forward strand.
CTGCACCTGCGGCGCGTCGGCCTCTTCCGGCAGGCGATCGGCGACGCGGCTGATCGCATCGCGCACGTCGTTCGCAGCGGCCTCGATGTCGCGCTTCAGCGTGAACTCGATCGTCACCGTCGAGCGGCCGTTGACGCTGCGCGACTGCAGGCTCTCGATGCCCTCGATGCCCGACAGCGCGTCCTCCAGCACCTGGGTGATGCGGGTCTCGACCACGCCCGCGGACGCACCGGTGTAGCTCACGTCCACCGACACCACCGGCGGATCGATCGCCGGCAGTTCGCGCAGCGTGAGCCGGCTGTACGACATCAGCCCGAGCACGATCAGCAGCAGGCTCATCACGGTCGCGAAGACCGGCCGTTCGATCGAGACGTCGGACAGGCGCATCGGTCAGCCCTTCGTCGCCGCGGGTGCAGCGCCGGCGGAAGGTGCGGCGGCCGGCGTGGACTTCGCCTCGACGAACTTGCCGCCCGGCCGCAGCTTGCCGGTGCCTTCGATCACCACGCGGTCGCCCGCGCGCACGCCGGAGACCAGTTCGACCTTGCCGTCGGCGCGCGCACCGAGCGTCACCGCGACCTGTTCGACGGTACCGTCGTCCTTCGCGCGGTAGACGTAGCTGTCGCGACCGATCTGCACCACCGCGATCTCCGGCACGCGCAGCGTCTCGCGCGCGACGCCCGGCAAGTCGACGTTGATCAGCATGCCCGGGCGCAGCAGGCGTTCGGGGTTCGGCAGGTCAGCGCGTACCGTCACCGCGCGCGTCGCGGGATCGATGCGCGCGTCGATCGCGGAGACGTTGCCGGTGAAGCTGCGACCCGGCCACGCCTCGGCGCGACCGCTGATCGGACGTCCCGGCGCGACCGTGGACAGCAGCGCTTCGGGCAGCGGGAAATCGACGTAGACGCGGGTGACGTCGTCGAGCGTCGCCACCGCGGTGCCCGGCGCGACCAGCGCACCCGGGCTGACCTGGCGGATGCCGAGCGTGCCGGCGAATGGCGCGCGGATGACGCGATCGGCGAGCTGCGCGCGGATCTGTCCGACGCGGGCGTTGGCGGCGTCGCGCGCGGCACGCTGGGTGTCGAACTGCGAGCGCGCGATCAACTGCTGCGCGGCCAGTTCGCTCTGGCGGCGGTAGATGCGCTCGGCGTCCTCGGCGTTGGCCTGCGCCTCGACGAGCGCCGCACGCTGCTGGCGGTCGGACAGCGTGACCAGCGGCGCGCCGGCGCGCACCTCCTGCCCGCTCTCGAAATGCACCGCGTCGACGAGTTCGCTGACCTTCGCGGTGATCGTCACCGACTCGTGCGCCTTCACCGTGCCGATCGCGGACGTGCGCTCGGCGAAGGATTCGGGCTGCAGGCGCAGCGTGGTGACGGTCGCGGGGCGATCGTTGCCGCCGGGACCACCGGGCTTGCCGGACGCGGCATCGTCCTTGCCGCCGCAGGCGGCGAGCAGGCAGGCGGCCAGGGCAAGCATCGCGACGCGCGCGATCACGCGGGCGGATGCAGCGCGGGCGGATGCAGCGGGACACGCGGCGCACCGGGGCGCCGCGTCCGTGGGCAGGCGTGGGAGCATCGGGCAGTCCATCGACTCAGTGATCCCGATTGTAGCGGCAGCGTTCGCGATTCCCGGCATTCGCGAATGGCTTGCAAAACGCATTGATCGTCGTGAAATCGGCGTTTTCCCGCGCAGAACGCGCATCCGCGTCGCGCACCCATGACCTTCGGCCTATGCCGGCGCGTCGGGGCAACGCTGCGTTTCGCGGCGCCGGAACGACGGACGCCGGCACGAGGCCGGCGTCCGGGAAGCGTTTGCGACGATCGCCTCAGGCGATCGCATGCGACCAAAGTCGAACGATCAGCCGCCCCACTGGCCCAGCGCGGCCAGGCCGTTGTCGCGGGCGCGAGCGAACACCGTCTCCTGCGCCTTGCCGAAGTTGCCGACGAGGTCCTGCGACCACAGCTTCAGCGCCGCCGACTGCATGGCGCGGCCGTACGAGAACGACAGCGGCCACGGGTTCGGACCCAACTGGTTCATCGCGTTGAGGTGCGCGGTGGCGTCCTCGTCGCTCTGGCCGCCGGAGAGGAACACGATGCCCGGCAGGATCGCCGGCACGGTCGAGCGCAGGCACATCAGCGTGTATTCGGCGACTTCGTCGACCGAGGCCTGCTCTTCGCAGTCCTTGCCGGAGACGACCATCGACGCCTTCAGGATGGTGCCCTGCAGGTCGACGTTCTGCTGGTACAGCGCATCGAACAGCGCGCGCAGCGTGGCTTCGGTGACGTTGTAGCACTCCTCGATGTCGTGCTCGCCGTCCATCAGCACTTCCGGCTCGACCATCGGCACGATGCCCTGCTCCTGGCACAGCGCGGCATAGCGCGCGAGGGCATGGACGTTGGCGTCGATGCAGGTGCCGGACGGCGTGTCCTCGCCGATGGTGATCACCGCGCGCCACTTCGCGAACTTCGCGCCGAGGGCGGCGTATTCCTTCAGGCGCTCGCGCAGGCCGTCGAGGCCTTCGGTGACGACTTCGCCCGGGCAGCCGGCCAGCGCGTGGGTGCCCTTGTCGACCTTGATGCCGGGGATGATGCCGTTGTCCATCATCACCTTGGCGAACGGCACGCCGTCCTTCGTCGACTGGCGCAGCGTCTCGTCGAACAGGATCGCGCCGGAGATGTGCTGGTTGAGGTTCGGCGTGGTCAGCAGCAGCTCGCGGTAGGCGCGGCGGTTCTCTTCGGTGTTCTCGATCCCGACGCCGGCGAAGCGCTTGGCGATGGTGCTGTTGGATTCGTCGATCGCGATGATGCCCTTGCCCGGGGCGACCATGGCGCGGGCGATATCGGCAAGCTGTTCGATGCTCATTGGAAGGGTCCTGGAGGAGCGGCGGGGAATCCCGGGATTATACCTGCCCCTCCTTCCTCGCCCCTCCCCCGCCGGGGGACCGGACCGGCTGTCCGGCCCGGGTGCCGGGGCTCAGGCCGCCCGGATCTGCTGGACCAGACGGGCGAGGACATTGCCCGGGCCCATTTCCTCGAAGCGGTCCACGCCCTGTGCCGCGAGGTAACGCACGCTCTCGACCCAGCGCACCGAACCGGTGATCTGGCCGACCAGCAGCGCCTTGGCCGCCGCGGCGTCGGCCGGGTACGGCTGCGCGGTGAGGTTGGCGATCACCGGGGTGCGCGGCGCGGCGAACTCGAACGGCGCGAGGAAGGTCTCGAACTCGCGCGCGGCATCGGCCATGTAGCGCGAGTGGAACGCGGCGCTGACCGGCAGCGGCATGCACATGCGCGCACCGGCGGCCTGCAGCAGCGGGCCGGCGCGGTCGATGTCCTCGACCGGACCGGAGATCACCGTCTGCGACGGCGAATTGAAGTTGGCGACGTCGGTCGCGACCAGGCCGTTGTCGCGCAGCACGTTCGCGATGATGCCGGCGTCGAGGCCGATCACCGCGGCCATGCCGCCGCCGCGCGCCTGCGACATCAGTTCGCCGCGCTTCTGCACGAGGCGCAGGCCGGTGAGGAAATCGAACACGCCGGCGGCCAGCAGCGCGTTGTATTCGCCGAGGCTGTGGCCCGCGAGCCACTGCGGCCGCGCGCCGTCGGCCAGCGCCTTCTTGGTGTGCAGCGCATTGACCACGTACAGCGCCGGCTGGGTGTAGCGGGTGTCCTTGAGCTTGTCGCCGGGGTCTTCGAGGCAGAGCTGGCGCATCGAGTAGCCGAGCAGCGCGTCGACGTCCTGCTCGATGCCGGCGTACTCGCCGACTTCGTCGAACAGGCCCTGGCCCATGCCCTTCTTCTGCGAACCCTGGCCGGGGAAAACGAATGCGAGCATGACGGACTCCGTGCGAAAGCTGAGGGGGAAAAGAGGAAAAGGACGCCGCGGCGATGCGAGGCGGGTCCGCATTCTGTACGCCGCGGCGGCGCGGCGGCAAGGCAGGCGACCCGGGGAGAAACGCCGGACGCCGGCGTATGGCGGACCTCAATCGACGACGAACAGGGTCGCGCCGATGTCGGTGGACGACCGGTGCGCCTCGGCGCCGTCGGCCACCTGGTAGCTCATCCCCGGCGTCAGCGTGAACACGCGGCCGTCGGCCAGCTCGGTGCGCAGTTCGCCGGCGAGGCACAGCAGCACGTGGCCCTTCTCGCACCAGTGGTCGGCGAGATAGCCGGGCGAATACTCGACCATCCGCACCCGCACCGCGCCGAAGCGCTGCGTGCGCCACTGCGCGGCGCCGGTCTCGCCCGGATGCACCGTGCGCTCGACCGCGGACCAGTCGGTGGTGCAGAAGGGAATGTCGTGGAGTTCCATGCGGGCCTCTTGGCGGTGTGCAAGGTGCGGGGCATCAGGGTCTGATGTATGCCCATGTTTGTCCCGGCAGATCATCGCGTGCTGATTCGGGCCATTTTCCGTCATCCCGAGCCGAAGGCGAGGGACCTGCTTCGTTCGTCATCCTCTCCCACACCTACAGCGTTCCTTCCGTCATCCCAGCGCAAGCCGGGATCCCGCTTTGAGGCTTTGTTGCTGTTCCTTGGGTTTCGCTCGCTGCCGCGAGCGAGTCACCTTTCTTTGCTTGTGCAAAGAAAGGGTGACCCAAAGAAAGCACACCCCGTCGGTCGCGACCGACGCTGCGCGTCGGGTGCACGGGCTTCGCGGGGTTTTTCGACAGCACATCCGTGTGCCGGTCGAAAAACGCGCGGCCTCCTGCCGCGCGCCCTGCGGGCCTGATCCGCGAAGCCCGTCGCGACCAGGGGCCCCGGCAAGTCAAGACCAGAACGGGCTCACGAACGTCGTCGGAACGGGAATGCCCAAGGATTTCGAAAAAATTGGGAGGCCCGGAATCAAAGCTCCCCCAACCCCTCGGCCATGCCGTCGTCACCGACCTGCAGCAGGCGCAGGGTGTTGGTGGCGCCGTGGGTTTCCATGTGCTCGCCGCTGGTGAACACCACGCGATCGCCCGGGCCGAGCAGGCCGGCCTCGACCAGCTTGCGGATGCTGCCGCGCGCGGCCTGGCGCGGGGTCTCGCCGCGGCTGTCGTAGTCCATCGGGAACACGTCGCGCATCAGCGCCATGCGGTGGCGCGCGGCGGGCACGCGGGCGAACGCGAAGATCGGCGCGCGGCCGCGGAAGCGCGACAGGAAGCGCGCGGTGCCGCCGGATTCGGTCATCGCCACGATCGCGCCCACGCCGATGTGTTCGGTGAGGAACATCGCGGCCATCGCGATCGCCTGGTCGGCGCGTTCGAGGTTGCGCGGCGCGTCCTCGAAGTCGGTGTCGTGCTCGAACTGGCGTTCGGCGCCGAGGCAGATGCGCGCCATCGCCTCGACCGCGCGCACCGGGTACATGCCGGCGGCGGATTCCTGCGACAGCATCACCGCATCGGTGCCGTCGATGACGGCGTTCGCCACGTCCAGCACTTCGGCACGCGTCGGGATCGGGCTGCTCACCATCGACTGCAGCATCTGCGTCGCGGTGATCACCACCTTGTTGCGTTCGAGCGAGGTGCGGATGATCTTCTTCTGCAGGCCCGGCAGTTCGGCATCGCCGATCTCCACGCCGAGGTCGCCGCGGGCGACCATCACCACGTCGCTGGCGTCGACGATCTCGACCAGGTTCTCGATCGCCTCGGCGCGCTCGACCTTCGCCACCACCCACGCATCGCTGCCGGCGGCGCGCGCCACGCGACGCGCTTCCTGCATGTCCTCGGCGTTGCGGCAGAAGCTCACCGCGATGAAGTCGGCGCGCAGTTCGGCGGCGACGGCGATCAGTTCGCGATCGCGCTCGGTCAGCGCGCCCAGCGACAAGCCGCCGCCCAGTTTGTTCAGGCCCTTGCGGTTCGACAGTTCGCTGTCGTTGAGCACGGTGGTGACGATGCGTTCGCCCTCCACCGCGGTCACTTCGAGCTGCACCACACCGTCGTCGAGCAGCAGCACGTCACCGGCGACCACGTCGCCGGGCAGGCCGAGGTAGCTCACGCCGACCTGGGTCTCGTCGCCGGGCGGCGCGTCCTCGCTGGCGACCAGCGTGAAGGTGTCGCCGGCACGCAGTTTCACCTTGTCGTTGGCGAACTTCTCGATGCGGATCTTCGGCCCGGGCAGGTCGACGAGGATGCCGACCTCGGTGCCGACGCGCGCCGCGGCGGCGCGCACGGCCTCGGCGCGCGCGACCTGCGCGGAGGGATCGCCGTGCGAGAAATTGAGGCGGACCACGTCCACGCCGGCGCGCAGGATCGCGTCGAGCACGCCCGGGGCGTCGGTGGCGGGGCCGAGGGTGGCGAGGATCTTGGTGCGTCGGCGCTGGAGGGTCATCGGGGATGGCAGGGCTTTGACGGGCGACCCGCAACGCTACCACGCCGGCCCGGCCGGATCGGCATCGCCGGGCGGTGCATACGTTCCCAGCGATGCAGCGGTCGTCAGCGCGCGGACTCGCGGTAGGCCTTGCCGGCGCGATACAGCGCGAGCCGGTCGAACATGCCCTGGCCGCCGTCGGGCCGGCCCTGCGCGTCCTTCGGCAGCGCGTCGATCGCCTGCTGCTGGCGCTTCGCCGCGCCCGCGATGTCGCCATTCGCGGCCTGGCAGGCGGCGACGGTGTCGAGTTCGCCCGGCTGCAGCGACGACGACGCGAGCATGCGCTGCGCCACCGCCCAGCCGGCGGCGGGATCGTAGGCGTCGTCGTAGGCCGACACGCACAGGATCCACGCCTGGCTGTTGCGCACCGCGTCGACATCGCCGCCCTTCGGATCGGCCTTGCGCAGCAGGTCCAGTGCGCGGCGGCGGCGTTCCGCGGTCGATCCCTTGCCCGAATGCAGCCACTGCGCCAGCGCGGTGCGCGCGCGGTTGGAGCCGGCGGCGATCGCGCGCTCCATCCAGCGCGTGCCGGCGTCCGGATCGGCCGCCACGCCGTCGGCGCCGTCCAGCAGCAGCGCGCCCAGCAAGGCCTGCGATTCGGCGTCGCCGCGTTCGGCATCCTCCTGCAGCAACGCCATGGCGCGTTCCGGCTTGCGCTTCACGCCGCGGCCCGTGATCGACAACTGCGCCAACCGCCGACGCGCCTGGGCGCCCGGCGCGCCGGGCATCGTCGCCATCGCCTCGTACAGGTTCACCGCGGTGGCGAAGTCGCCGTTGAGTTCGGGATGCCCGGATTCGTAGGCGGCGGCGAGATCGTAGATCGCGTCGACGTCGTCCGCGGCCACGGCCGCCAGCAGCCAGCGGGTCGCCGTCCGCCATTCGCCGCGCTTCCACGCGGCATGGAAGAGCGTGCGCATCGCCGGCGCATCGCCGCCCTGCGCCGCGGCCTCCAGCCAGGCCTGCGCCTCGGCCGTCATGTCCGCCCCTGTCTGCGCGCCCGGGTGCGCATCACGCACCTCGCGCCGCAGCACATAGGCCAGCTCGCGCTGCATCGCCGCGCTGCCCGCTTCCGCCGCCCGCTGCAGGGCGGCCCGGTACGCAGCGGCATCGCCGTTCTGTTCGTGGTATTCGGCCAGCATGCCGTAACCCAGCCCGGTGCCGTTCACCGCGGGGCGGGCAAGCAGTGCGAGATCGGCGGGCGAAATGCGGCTGCGCGGCTCCGCGATGCGCTGCCGCGCCACGCGCAGCGCGGCGGCGTCGACGTTGCCCGCCGCTTCGGCCAGGCGCAGGCGTTCCAGCACGAAGGCATCGTCCGTGGACCCGCCGCTGCGCGACTGCAGCAGGGCGTAGGCGACGCTGGCGCCGCGGCGGTACCAGCGGCGGTCCGCGGCCTCCAGCAGCGCCTGCGCGGCCTGCATGTCCTTCGCCACGCCCACGCCCTGGGCATGCGCCAGCGCCAGGATCACCATCGGCATCGCCTGCCGCTGTTCGGCCAGCGGCAACAGCGCGTCGACCAGCGGTTCGCCGCAGCCGGGCGTCCGCGCCTGGATGCACAGCGCCAGCGACTCGCGCAGCGAGGCGATGCCGCCGCGCCGGGCCGCTTCGCGCAGCGCGTCGAGGCGTTCGGCCACGGTGCCGGCTTGCTGCGCGGCCTGCATCGCGGCGATGTCCTCGCCGAGCACCTCGCCGGCGTCGCGTTCGCTCTTCACGAACGCGTCCACCAGGTCGTTACGCATGATCGGGAACCCGGCATGCTCGTCCTCGCGATCGACGGCGAAGGTGGCCTCGATGAAGTCGAACGCGAGATGGTGCTCGACCTTGGTTTCCGGATCCCAGGCGGCGACGACCAGCGGCATCGTGCGTTCCGGGCGCACCATCTGGTAGTAGTCGTAGCGGAACTCGTAGCCGAGCGTGGCCACCAGCGCGTACACGTCGCTGGGCGAAAACACCCGGATCGGCTTGCGGAAATGGCCTTCACCGGCGTTGGACAGCGCCAGCTTCGACAGCGCGGCCAGCGCCGCGGTCTCGCGCTCGGCCTGCGCCTCGTCGCCGAGCGCTTCGGCGCACAGCAGCGCGGCGCGATGCATCGCGATGCTGATCGGCAGATGCTTCACCGCCTCGCGCAGCGCGTCGCCGTGGGCGCGACAGGCCTCGGCATCGACGTTGGCGAGGGTGTAGCCCACCGCATCCATCGCGTCGTAGCGTTCGTAGGCATCGCCGAGTTCGCCGTGGGCGAGGAACCGCGTCCACGCCTGCGCCGGATCGGCCGCCACCTGCTCGGGCGTGGACCCCGCCAGCGCGCGCTCACGCGCCGCGGCTGCCGACGTCGCGTCGCCGCCCTTCGCACCGTCGGTCTTCGCCGCCCGTGCGACCGGCAGCGCGCAGGCGCAGGCCAGCGCGAGCGCCAGTGCGCACGAGGCCCGCGAATGGACGTGGTCCCGACGCCGGCCGCTCACTTCGCGTTCTCTTCCATCACCTCGCGCAGCAGCGCGCGCAGGCGTTCCTGGCGCTGCTGCGCGCCCACCGCGGCGGGCAGCGCGAAGCGCAGGGTCGCGGACAGGTCGTCGCGCACCTTGCGCAGTTCGGCCAGGTGCGCGGCCACCTTGTCCTGCGGCACTTCGCTGCGCTTGACGTCGAGTTCGTACACCACCGTCACCGACTTGTCGCCGACTTCCACGTCGCGGTGGAAGCCGAAGGCGTCGGCGCTGCGATCGGCGCGATCGGCGGTGAAGGTCGGCTTCCAGCGGTCCGGCAACTGCACGGTGATCTCGTGGCGATAGCGGCCGCGGTCGGCGAATTCGAGCGGGCCGTGTCGCTCCAGCGCATCGGGCAGTTCGCTCGCCGACTGCAGCGCCTCGGCGTAGACCTCGAGCGAACGCACGCCGGCGCTGTCGTCGCCGAACGGCGTCTTCAGCCGGTAACTTTCGCTGATGCGCAGGCGGTTGCGCTCCGGGTCGTCCTCGATCTTCGGCTCCGACAGGGTTTCGACGTCGCCGTAACGCTTGCGGTAATACTCCGAATAACGGCGTGCCAGCTCGTCGCCGCGCTCGCTCAGCGTGTTGCGGCGCTGGTAGTCGGCGGAGGCGCCGGTGTAGACGGTTTCGACCTCGAACGTCGCCTCGCGGCCATCGGCGGCGGGCACGAAGCGCTCCTTCACCTCGACGCCGGCGTTGCCCTCGCGCGGACGGGCGACCGTTTCCAGCGCGGTGACGCCTTCGGCCACCGGCAGCACCATGCCGTAGTCGCCGAGGTCGAACACGCGCGGATCGCCGCCCTGCTGGGCGATGGTGGGATCCACCCACACCGTCGCGCCGCCGATGCGGGCGCGCACGATCACGTGGTTGAACACCGACGCGCTGGGCACGAAATCGCCGATCGCGCGGCCGCGGTCGGTGGACACCAGCGCCGGCGCGGCCTCGATGTCCAGCCGGTGCAGCAGCGTGGTCAGCAGGTAGACCTTGTCCTTGCAGTCGCCGTAGCGGCGCTGCCATACCAGCCCGGGCGGATTCGGGCGATGGCTGTTGTCGCCGATCTCGATGCCGAAGTAGCGCACGTCGTTCTGCACCGCGCGCAGCGCCGCGGTCAGCCGCGCGGCCGGATCGGGCAGCGTCTTCCACTGCGCCAGGCGGCGTTCCAGGTCGTCGTCGAACGGCTGGTCGAAGCGCGGATACAGCGGCAGCGCCCAGCGCACCACTTCGCCCCAGCCACGGTCCGGCGCGATCTGCACCGTCGGGAACGGCTGGTACCACGCCGGATAGCTGTCCTCGTACACGGTGGCCGGCAGGTCGCGGGCCTGCACCTGCACGTCCTCGGCATCGGCGCCGTGGCGCACCTGCGGTTCCAGCACGATGTTCTCGCGATGCACGCGGAACTTCGTGCCCGGGTCGTAGAGCACGCGCAGTCCGCTGCGCAGGGTCGGGTTGCGCCAGGACAGCGTGGCCCAGTCGGACACCTGTCCGGCGAGGATCGGGTTGCTGCCGGCGACGCTGTAGCTCACCCGCACGATGTCGTCCACGCGCACGTCGTCCAGCACGATCAGCGCGGTGACGGTGCCGTCGGTCATGTCCTGCTCGAAGTCGGCCTCGCGCCGCGCCAGCGAGATGCGCTCGGGCACCAGCCGGTCCTGCCAGCGGCCGTCGCGCCGCAGTTCGACGCGATGGATCGTCAGCCGCTGGAACTCGGGATTGAACTCGATCTGGAAACGGCCGGCGTCGCCGAGCAGCGACTGCGACTTCGGCTCGAACACGTGCTCGGTGTAGGTGATGTCCTGGCCGCGGCGCCGGTCCGACTGCACGTCGTACAGCCAGTAGCGCCAGCGGCGGTCGTCGACGCCGGGCGCGCCCGCATCCCAGCGCGCGGGCAGTTCGCGGCGATGCACGAACGCCGGCTCCGCGCCGGTCTCGAACCGCAGCCCGCCGCTGACGTGTTCGGCCGCCGCTGCGGCCATGGACGCGCCCGACAGCGCGAAGAAAAGGGCCAGTGCCCAGCCCGGACGGAATCCCATGCCTCGCCCCCACCTGTCGTCGTGCGGCGACAGGCTACTACGAATGCATCGGCGCGCGAACGCCGTCGAGCAGCAGCGCAGGCAGGGCCTCCGGCGCGGCCGCGAGCGCATGCGCGCCCGCCGCGCGCAACTCGTCGGCATCGCCGAACCCCCACAGCACGCCGATGCCGCGCAGACCGTGGTGCGCCGCGCCGGCGATGTCCAGGTCGCGATCGCCGATCATCGTGCACAGCCCGGGCGCGGCCTCCGCGCCGATGCCGAACCGCGCCAGCGCCTCGCCGATCAGCTCGGGCTTGTGGCTGAGCCGGCCGTCCAGGGTCGCGCCGATCACGTCGTCGAACCGGCGCCCGAACGGCAGCGTGTCGACGATCCGCCGCGCGTGCGGCTCGTTCTTCGCGGTGACGACGGCGAGCCGGCATCCGGCCGCATGCAGCGCCTCGATCGCGTCGCCGATGCCGGCATAGACCACGTGCTCGGCCCAGCCCTCGACGTCGTAGCGCTCGCGGTACAGCGCCACCGCACGCTCGACGTCGGCCGGGTCGTCGAACAGCCGGCCGTAACTCACCCGCAGCGCCGGCCCGATCCAGCCACGCAGCGCTTCCGCGGGCAGTCCGGGATGGCCCATGCGGTCCAGCGAATACGCGACGCAGCGGGTGATGCCGACGGCGGAGTCGATGAGGGTGCCGTCGAGGTCGAAGAAGAGGGTGCGCATCGGAAATTTCTTGGAGAGGTGAGATCAGCATCGCAGAAAGCGACCGTGCCGTATCGGCATCGTCCTCGCGAGCACGCTGCGAAACGACGTCCACCCGCGATCGGAAACCCGGAGGGCGGCGGACAGGAAGTCCGCCGTTTTTCGACGAGGCAGGACGCCTCGTCGAAAAATTCCGGCCACGCCTCCGGCGGCAGATTTGAATTGGCCCTGAGTGTTTCTTTGGTGACTTTCTTTGCGCCAAAGAAAGTCACCCGCGCGCCAGCGCGGAAGCCGTTGATCTTCGCAAGGCCGGCAATCCCGAATCGAGCCGTGCCGACTTCCGTCGGCAGGACACAAAAAAAGACCCCCCGACGAGCGGGGGGTCCGTTTGCGCGACGCCGGAGCGCCGTGCGCAGGCGCGATCAGATACCGGCCTGGGTCTTGATGAAGCTGCGGATCGAGCTGTTCGACACGTGCGTGTAGATGCCGTGCTTGTTCGCACGCGCGCAGCCGTCGCCCCAGCTGACGATGCCCGTCAGGACGCTGCCCTGGGTCAGCGGACCGCCCGAGTCGCCCTGGCAGCTGTCCTTGCCGCCGGCATCGAAGCCGGCGCAGATCATGCGCGCGGTGATCTGGCCGTTGTACGAGTTGGCGTCGTTGCAGTTGGCCGTACTCACCAGCGGCACCGTCACCTTGCGCAGGTTGATCGGGAAGCTGCCGCCTTCGGTCAGCGCGCCCCAGCCGGTCACCAGCAGGTTGGTGCCGACCGCCGGATCGGCGGCGGCCAGCGTCGCGAACGGGATGCCCGAGGTCGACGACGACAGCGTCCACACCGCGACGTCGTAGTCCATCGTGCCGGAGTTCCAGCTCGGATGGATCACGATCTTGCTGACGTTGCGGCGGGTGCCGGTGCCGTCGAGGTTGCGGGTGCCGGTGAGCACCTGGACCTGGCTGGCGGTGACGAAGTCGCTGCAGTGCGCCGCGGTGACGATGACGTTGGCCTTCACCAGCGTGCCGCCGCAGAACTGGGCGTCGAAGTTGTTGGCGACGCTCTTGGTCAGCAGGGCGACCTGGAACGGATTGTCGGCCGCACCGGCGACGCTGCCGCCGACGATCTTCGGCGTGAACATCGCCTTCAGTTCGGCTTCGGTCAGCGGTTCGTCGGCGAAACGCAGGTTCTGCTGGGCGACGCGGAGCTGGACGTACTCGCGCATCCAGTTGCCGCGGGCTTCGACCGGCAGGCGGAGTTCGCCGCGGGCGGGGGCGTCTTCCGACAGGGTCTGCGGTGCGCGGGCCTGCGGCGCATTGGCGGGACGGGCGGCAGCGACCGGACCGCCGATGGCGGCGATGGACAGCGCGGTGAACGCCAGCACGGCGGCATGGCGGGCGGACGAGGGACGGGGGTTCTGCGTATTGCGCATGTGGGTTCCTCCTTGGACGAAATGGCGATACGAAATGGACCGCGATGCGAACGCGCGGCGAGGGCCGCGCGGGCGATCGGATCGGGGTGCCCTGCGGGCGACAGGCAAGCGGGTGGCGGGATGGAGCCACCCGGGTCACACCGGGCCCCCTTGATATAGCACGCCATTCGCGTCTCCACACCTGCGACGCGGGACGGCGGCGGATGCCGCCCTGTGCCGCGCGGGGCGCACGGCGGCGCGATGCACGCAGGAAGCCGGAAGCTGTGCGCCGCATGCCGCCAGCGGCGGCGATGCGGCAGTGATCCGGCCGTCATCGCGCGGCGATTGGATGCCGATTCGACGGCGAACGGACCGCGTTCGTGCGCGGCACGCCGCCGGGCGCCGGCCCGGCAGACGTGCTGCGACGCAGCGTCAGTGCGCGCGGGCCTGCAGCGCGGCGACGGCCGGCAGGGTCTTGCCTTCGAGGAATTCGAGGAAGGCGCCGCCGCCGGTGGAGATGTACGACACGTCGTCCTCGATGCCGTACTTGTCGACCGCGGCGAGGGTGTCACCGCCGCCGGCGATCGAGAACGCCGGGCTCGACGCGATCGCGCGGGCCAGCGTCTCGGTGCCCTTGCCGAAGGCGTCGAACTCGAACACGCCGACCGGGCCGTTCCACACCACCGTGCCGGCGGACTGGATCAGCGCGGCGTAGCGCGCGGCCGTGTCCGGGCCGATGTCGAGGATCATGTCGTCGGCGGCGACCGCATCGACCGCCTTCACCGTCGCCGGCGCATCGGCCTTGAACTCGGGCGCGACGACGACGTCGGTCGGCACCGGGATCTCGGCGCCGCGCGCCTTCGCATCGGCCATGATCTGCTTCGCGGTGTCGATCAGGTCGGCTTCGACCAGCGATTTGCCGACGCCGTGGCCCATCGCGGCGATGAAGGTGTTGGCGATGCCGCCGCCGACGATCAGCTGGTCGACCTTGCCCACCAGCGACGACAGCAGTTCGAGCTTGGTGCTGACCTTGCTGCCGGCGACGATGGCCAGCAGCGGGCGCGCCGGATGCTGCAGCGCCTTCGCCAGCGCGTCGAGTTCCGCCATCAGCAGCGGGCCGCCCGCGGCCTGCTGCGCGAACCTGATCACGCCGTGCGTCGAGGCCTGCGCGCGGTGCGCGGTGCCAAAGGCGTCCATCACGAACACGTCGCACAGCGCGGCGTACTTCCGCGACAGCGCTTCCTCGTCCTTGCCCTCGCCGACGTTCATGCGGCAGTTCTCGAGCAGCACCAGCTGGCCGGGTTCGACCTGCACACCGTCGACCCAGTCCTTCACCAGCGGCACGTCGCGGCCGAGCAGTTCCGACAGGCGCGCGGCGACCGGCGCCAGCGAATCGGCCTCGCTCCACACGCCTTCCTTCGGGCGGCCGAGGTGGGACATCACCATCACCGCCGCGCCCTTCTCCAGCGCGAGTTTCAGCGTGGGCAGCGAGGCGACGATGCGCTGGTCGGACGTGACCTTGCCGTCCGCGACGGGCACGTTCAGATCCTGGCGGATCAGCACGCGCTTGCCGGTCAGGTCAAGGTCGGACATGCGGAGGATGGACATGCGGGGCTCCGTGAGGGGATTCCTCAGGCGGAATCCGGGGGGTGATCGTGGGAATCGAACGGAGATTTTCCCTGTTCCGGCGGGCCGGCATCAAATCGGGCCGTGGGCGGCGGCGGCGCGGGCTCCGGCGGCGGCGGCGCGGCGTCCGCCTCGTCGGCACCGGCATCGCGCTGGCGCAGCAGGGTCAGCGCGAAGCCGCCGACCACCGCCGCACCGACCACGAGGAAGCCCCACAGCATCCAGCGCCGCCAATCGAGCGGCTTTTCGGGCTCGGCATAGGCCTGGGTGCCGGCCGCATCGGCGCGCGCGCCCAGCGTGGCCACCGGCGGCATCCAGTCGGCGCCCAGCCGCTTGCGCAGCGGCGCCAGCGCTTCTTCCACCGGCAGCGGCGGGCGGCGCGCGACGCGGCTGCCCGCGGCCAGCACGAACGGCCCGCGGCCCTGCGCCAGGAACACGAAGCGGTCCGGCAGGTACGCCACTTCCAGCTTCGGCGGCGGCGCCAGCGCGACCGGGCTGCGCACGCGCCAGTCGCGCGAGGCCATCGGCGCGGTCAGCACGAAATCCTCGTTGTCCACCTGCACGCCGCCCTGGCGCAGCCGGAACACCAGCGTGCGGCCCATCGGCACCCAGCCGGTGCGGTCGTCCGTCGCGGCGACGGTGCCGGGGCGCGCGTCGACGATCACGTCCGCGGTCGCGTTGTCCACGCCCAGACCGATGCCGACGCGGCCCACCGGCAGCGACGCCGGCAGCCGGTAGCGATAGACCTTGCCCTTGCCGAATTCGTCCGCGGCCTCGTTTTCGAACGTCGCCGTCACCCGCCGCCACGGCAGCGCCGAGGCACCGGCGCGCAACCGCCGCGCGGTGACCTGCAGGCCCGGCAGCGGATCGCCGTCGAGCTGGCGCAGGCGCAGGTAGCGCAGCCCGGTCGCCGGCAGCGCGATGTCGCGCCGCTGCAGCATCGCCCCGCCCTGGTGCAGCGAGACGACCGCGGCGGCGGCGACCAGCGTGTCCCAGTGCTCCAGGTCGTCGCTGCCGTCCACCGCGAAGCGGGTGCGGGCATCGCCGGTCTCGGGCCAGCGCAGCTGCAGCCGGTCGACCGTGGCCGGCCGCGCCGGATCGCGGTTGAGATCGGCGTCCAGCACGTAGTCGATCAGCGTCTGCGGCTGGCCGGCGTCGACGTTCGCTTCCAGCAGGTGCAGGCGCCCGGTGCCGTCGCGCTCCAGCCGCAGCGAGACATCGTCGCCGCTGCCATCGGCCGCGCGCGGCAGCGCGAAGATCGGCAGTGCGACCTCGGCCACGCCCGGCTGCGCCTGCGGATCGACCGTCAGCCGCGCCACCGGCACCGGCTGGCCGTCGGCGTTGAACACCTCGAAATCGCCGAGCTGCGGATCGACCAGCGCGGCGTAGACCTCGGGCGTGAGTTCGAACTGGCGCGCGGCGGCATTCTGGCCATCGGTGGCCAGCGGCCAGCGGTAGGCGTAGTCGCCGGGCGGCGCGGCCTGCGCCACGGACGCCGCACAGGCCAGCGCCACGGCGAGCGCGGCGCCCGCCGGCACCACGGCGCGGCGGATGAGACGACGACAGCGGGACACGATCATGCGACGGACTCCGTGGCGGCGCGCCGCGGCGGCGCCGGCGCGAAATACCCGACCGCTGCGCACAGCAGGCCGTAGGCGATGAACGAGACGATACCGAAAATGTCGCCGAGGTTGCCGCGGTCGACCAGCAGCAGCTTGAGCAGCACCACGCCCATCAGCACCGCGCCGGCGCCCCACAGCAGGCGCTCGCCGCGACGCGAGCCGAAGATCCAGCCGAGCACGCCCAGCACGCTCCAGACCACGGTCAGCGAGGTCTGCACCACGCTGTCGCCCAGCATCGACGGCGACCATGCGACGCCGCCCCAGTGGTGCACGCCGCGCAGCGTGGCGAAGGTGATCCAGCCGAAGGCGGCCAGCGCGAACATCGGCACGCCGACGCGGCCGGCCCGGTGGCTCGCCCACACGCCCTGCGCCAGCAGCGCCAGCGCCGCGAGCTGGAACAGTTCCAGCGGATTGAGCACCGTCACCCACGGCAACGGATCGCTGTCGCCCGGGAACAGCAGCGACAGCAGCCAGCCGAAGGTCAGCACCACGGCCGCCGACACCACCAGCACCGCGCGGTAGTCGTCGAAGCCGCGCGCCAGCGGCGGCGCCAGCAGCGACGGCCGCAGCCGCAGCGCCGCGGCGAACAGCAGCACCGGCAAACCGAGCGCGACGATGCGCCAGCCGTCGCCCATGCCCGGCACGTAGGCGGTGCCGGCGTAGCTGTCCCGATAGACCAGATGGAATGCGCCGAGCGCGATCGCCGCGATCCACGACCAGAACCAGCCGCCATGCGCGGCCAGGCGCACGAACAGGCCGGTGTCGCGCAGGCAGACCAGCGTGCGCCAGCCGGCGACGGCGAACAGCAGCCACGCCAGCGTGCCGCCGTGCGCGAACGGATGCTCGTGCGTGGCGGACTGGATCATCGCGAACGGCAGGCCGATCAGCAGCGCCAGCGCCGCGGTGCCGCCGAACGCCGTGAATTCCTCGACGCGACGCCGCACCTCGGCGGTCAGCCAGCCGGTGGCGACGAGGAACGCGAACAGCGCGTCGACGCGGTAGCGGTACTCGACGTGGTCGAGCACTTCCTGCGCACCGGCGAACGTCCACCAGCCCAGGCCCCACAGCGCGAACAGCGACACCACGCCGGCATCGAGCGTGCGCCGGTACGTCCACGCGGTGCCGAAGCCGGCGATCGCGATCAGCAGCGCGCTCATGAAGGCGGGATTGGCGATCGGCGTGGCCGAGGCGACGTCCATCGGCGAGAAGCCGGTGCTCATGCCGCCGACGCCGGCCACGTAGGCCACCGCCGCCGCCAGTTGCAGCGCCAGGCCCGTGAGCTGCGGCAGACGCTTGTCCTGGCGCACGCCCAGCCACACCAGCACCGCGCCTTCCACCGCGAACACGCTGGCCGTGGCCCGCGCCGACAGCGCCAGCGGCACCGCCAGCGTGGCGAAGCCCACCGCCAGCACCGCCCAGGTCTGCAGCAGCGGCGCGAAGCGCGCATGCCGGCGCAGCACGCCGGCCAGCGCGGCGTAGACCGCGGCCATCGCCAGCGCCGACAGCGCCAGCGGCATGCGGTCGTCGCCGAACGGCGCGCCGTGCAGCAGGCCGGCCTGCAGCGCGAACACCACCAGCGGCGTGCCGATCACCAGCGCGCCGTCGACCGAGCGGTAGACGTTGCCGTCGGCGCCGAGCGTGCGCCGGTGCGCGTAGAACACCGGGATCAGCAGGTACAGCACGAAGAACAGGACGAGGAACGGCTCGGTGGTCGCGAACTTCGCCGGCACGTAGTCGAGGACACCCCAGAGCGTGCCGATCGCGAAGGTGAAGACGAAGCCGAGCAGGTTGAGCAGCCGCCACGGACGATTCCAGGCGATGCCGAAGATGCCGAGGTTCAGCACCGCGTAGTACGAGAACAGCGCGACGTGGTTGCCGCTGCCGGTGGACAGCCAGATCGGCGCGAGGAAGCCGGCGAGGATGCCGAACACCGCCAGCGCCATCGACTCCTGCAGCACCGCCAGCACGCCCAGCCCGGCGACCAGCGCGATGGTGATCGCGAACGCGGCGCCGGCGGGGATCAGTCCGTAGAGCTTGAACGCGGCGAATGTCACCAGCATCAGCACGCCGATGGCGCCGCCCTGCAGCGACAGCGAGAACCCGCGGCGGGTCTCGCGCTGGCGCCAGGCGAACACCAGCCCGCCGAGCGCGGCGGCGGCGACGCCCGCCAGGCGCACTTCGATCGGCACCCGCACCCAGCCCTGGTCGCTGGCGTACTTCAGCAGCGACGCCACGCCCGCCAGCAGCACCAGCATGCCGATCTTCACCGGCACGTTGCCCTCGGTGAACCAGCGGCGGACGGCGTCGACCGCGCGGCCGACGGCATCGCCGACGACGTCGCGCTGCGGTTCCGGCGGGGTCCACTTCTGCGGCTGTGGCCGTGGCGGCAGCGGATCGGCCGGGCGCGTGGGCGATGCGGCGGCGGGCCGTTCGGGCAGCGGCGGCGGCACCGCGGCGGCCGGACGCACCGGCGACGGTTCGGGCGTGGGCACCGGTGCGGGTGCGGCCGGCGGCGGGACGAACACCGCGGGCGGACGCGCCACCGGCGTCTCGGCCACGGCGGCCGGCGCGGGCGCGCGCAGCGGCGCGGGGCGGGATTCGAGATCGGACACCCGCGCATGCAGGCCCTGCACGTCGCGTTCGAGCTCGTCGATCCGGGTGCGGGCGGTGCCGAGCTTGATCAGCGCCACCACCAGCAGGATGGGGATGCTCAGCAGCACCAGCCCCAGCAGGGTCAGAATCCCGGCCAAATCGTCCATCCTCCGCCCTCGTGCACCACAGCGGGTGCGACTACTTCAGGATCCGCCTCCGCGGGAGCCTTCGGCCCCGACCCTGAACAGGCGAACATGCCGGCAGCCTTCCGCATCGGCCAGCGAAATGCAACCGCAGCCCGCCGCCGTAGCGGTCCCGCCCGCTGGCGGTATCGTCAGCCGCTACCGGCGGCCTCCGGGCGGTTTCCGTGCAGGTTGCAGGTCCATTGCGCCGCGACTTGATCGCGATCGCGGTTATGGCGGAGGCTAGACACATGAACACTCCCCGCCGCCGGGTCTCGCAGCCGCCGACCAACCTGCAGATGTCGGACATCGCCCGGCTCGCCGGCGTGTCCGAATCCACCGTCTCGCGCGCGCTGAAGGACAGCCCGATGATCGCCGCCAGCACGCGCGAGCGGATCCGGCGGTTGGCCGAGGAGGCGGGCTACACGGTCAATCCGGTCGCCAGCAGCCTGCGCTCGCGGCAGACCGGGGTGATCACGGTGGGCGTGCCGCTGGTGCACGAGCGCGAGCCGCACCTGGTCGACCCGTTCATGATGACGATGCTGGCGCACCTCGCCGACACCCTCGCCGACCGCGGCTACAACATGCTGCTGGCGAAGATCGCGGTGCACCAGGACGGCTGGGTGCGGCGCCTGCAGCAGCCGGGCCGCAGCGATGGCGTGATCCTCATCGGCCAGAGCTTCGAGCACGCCGCGATCAACGAGGCGGCGCGCGCCGGCATCCCGCTCGCGGTATGGGGCTCGCGGCTGCCGAACCAGAAATACCCGGTGGTGGGCTCGGACAACCGCCTCGGCGGCCAGCTCGCCACCGCGCACCTGGCCGAACGGGGCCGCAAGCGCATCGTGTTCCTGGGCGACGAACGCCTGCCGGAAGTCGCGCACCGCCACGACGGCTATCGCCAGGCGCTGCGCGATGCCGGGCTGAAGGCCGCGCCCGAACGGCTGGTGCGCACCGGTTTCGGCGGCCCCGACGCCGAGGCCCGCATGGCCGAGGCGATCGCCTCCGGGCTGGCGTTCGACGGCGTGGTCGCCGCCTCCGACGTCATCGCCATCGGCGCGATGCGCGCGCTGTCCGCCGCCGGCCGCCGCGTGCCGGAGGACGTGGCGGTGGTCGGCTTCGACGACATCCTGCTGGCCGAACACGCGCACCCGCCGCTGACGACCGTGCGCCAGGAACTGGCCCGCGGCGCGGTCGCGCTGGTCGACACGGTGATCGCCGCGATCCGCGGCGACGCCCACGACTCCACGCTGCTGCCGCCGACGCTGATCGTCCGCGCGTCGACGTGACCCTTCGGGTTTGGTAGAGCGGCCTTCAGGCCGCTTGTGCGTTTACAGAGACGGGGCAGCGGCCTGGTGTTCAACAGCCGAATGGCTGGTCAGGCCGCTCTACCACTCGCGCGATCGGCGGCGATGACACGACGCTACCGGAACGTCCACACGATCGCCGCGGTCAGCGCCAGCAGCAGCACCGACTGCACGCGGTAGTTGCGCCACCATGGCGTGCCGGCCAGCGCGCGGGTCTCGTCGCGGTAGAACGCCGGCGTCCACAGCATCGCGTCCACCTGCCCCGCCGGCGGCGGCGCGGTGACGGCGCTGACCGCGATCAGCACGATCACGCTGAGCACGAACAGGATCGGCGCGACGAGCAGGAAATGCAGGCCCAGCGGCTGCGGCGACAGCACGTTCGCCCAGAACAGCGCGCCACCACCGACGAGCCCGGCGAGGATCGCCGCAGCGGCGCCCTTCGCGTTGGCACCGCGCCAGAACAGGCCGACCAGGAACAGCGCGCACACCGGCGGCACCGCATACGCCAGCACCGCCTGCAGGTACTGCCACAGCGACGAGAAATGTTCGATCTGCGGCGCCCACGCCACCGCCAGCACCATGAACACGATCGTGGTGATGCGACCCGCGCGCACCAGCGTCGCGCCGTCCGCGTTCGGCAGCCGCGGACGCACGAAATCCATCGTCACCAGCGTGGCCGCGGAATTGAAGGTGCTGGCGATCGACGACATGATCGCGGCGAAGAAGCCGGCGATGACCACGCCGACCAGCCCCGCGGGCAGCAGGTCGAAGATCAGCGTCGGATACACCAGGTCCGGGCGTTCGAGGTGCGGATACAGCAGGATCGCCGCCGTGCCCGGCAGCACCATCACGTACAGCACCGGCAACTTCAGCAGCCCCGCGAACAGCGCACCCCAGCGACCATGATCCTCGTTCTTCGCCGACAGCACGCGCTGGACCATGAACTGGTTGGTGCACCAGAAGTAGAAGCCCAGCAGCGGCACGCCCAGCACCAGACCCAGCCACGGCACGCCGGGATCGTCGATCGGGCGGATCAGCGACAGCCGCGCGGGATCCACCGCAGCCATCACCGCGTCCCAGCCGCCGGCCTTGTCGAACGCGAACACCGCGATGAACACCGACGCGCCCAGCAGGATCACCGCCTGCACGGTCTCGGTGTAGATCACCGCGCGCAGGCCGCCGGCGACGGTGTACACACCCGCCGACAGCGCCAGCACCGCGACGATCTCCCACAGCGGCCACTGCGGCAGGATCAGCTTGAGCATGATCGCGCCGCCGTACAGCGTGCCCGCGGTATCGACGACGATGTTGAGGAAGATGGTCAGCGCCGAGAAGTAGACGCGCGCGCGGCGGTCGTAGCGGCGTTCGAGGTATTCCGGCAGCGTGTACACCTGCGAGCGCAGCAGGAACGGCAGGAAGAACACGCAGAAGAAGGCGAGCACCACCGTCGCCATCCACTCGTAGTTGTAGACCGAGATGCCGGTGCCGTAGGCCGCGCCCGCGAGGCCGATCAGCGTGGTCGAGGAAATGTTCGACGCCAGCAACGCGAGGCCGATCACCGGCCAGGTGGTCGAACGCGACGCGAGAAAGTAGTCGTCCGCCGAGGCGCGACGCTTCGAGACGAGCAGGCCCAGGCCGACGATCCCCAGCGCGTACAGCGCGAGAACGACGAGATCGAGGGTTTCCAGATGGACGTGCAGATCGGCCATGACGGGCTCCAGGCGGACGCGGCGGGCGGTAGCGGACGCCGGCAGGAAGGGTCGCCGGCGGAGGGATACTGCGTCAACGCAATCGATTGTGCATGCTGCATCGCAACAGGATTTGCCCGTCTTCCGCCGCGGCGGCTGGCGGGTATCGGCATCCACGATCCGCCATATCAAGCGATATTTTCCCGCTTTTCATGCGGTTATCGAAAAACCGGGCGCGAAGCCCGCGGCACGCCACCCGACGGGCGGCCATTTTCGACAGAAAATACTTGCAATCGATTGCGTGACTCGCTATCACATCTCCGCCCGGCAGCCTGCCGCTGCCCATCTGACACCCGGAGATTCCGCCGCCATGCGCCACCCGTCGAAGTCGTCCCTGAAATGCCGCACCACCCTCCGCCCGCTGTCGTTCGCCGTGGCCTGTGCCATCGGCCTGTCGTGCGCGCCGGGCTTCGCGGCCGCGCAGTCGCAGGCGCCCGCCGCCGACACACCGACCGACGGCAACGACCTCGACGCCATCGTGGTCACCGCCACCGCCGGCGGCAAGTCGAAACTGCGCAGCAGCGTCTCCACCAGCGACGTCACCGCCGACACCGTCGAGCGCGCCGCGCCGCGCTCCACCGCCGAGATCTTCCGCAACCTCCCCGGCGTGCGCTCGGAATCCACCGGCGGCGAAGGCAACGCCAACATCGCCGTGCGCGGCCTGCCGGTCGCGGCCGGCGGCGCGAAGTTCCTGCAATTGCAGGAAGACGGCCTGCCGGTGATGGAGTTCGGCGACATCGCGTTCGGCAACGCCGACATCTTCCTGCGCTACGACGGCTCGGTCGATCGCATCCAGGCGGTGCGCGGCGGCTCGGCGTCGACGTTCGCCAGCAACTCGCCCGGCGGCGTAATCAATTTCATCAGCAACACCGGCGAGGTGCAGGGCGGCTCGGTCGGCCTGACCACCGGCCTGGACTACGCCAGCAATCGCGTCGACTTCCGCTACGGCATGCCCTTCGGCAACGGCTGGCGCTTCCATGTCGGCGGCTTCTGGCGCGCGGGCGACGGCGTGCGCGACGCCGGCTACACCGCCGAGAAGGGCGGCCAGCTGAAGGCCAACCTCACCCGCGACTTCGACAGCGGCTACATCCGCTTCCACCTCAAGCGCCTCGACGACCGCGCGATCGGCTACCTGCCGGTGCCCACGCGCGCGACAGGCAGCAACGGCAGTCCGCACTTCGGCGCCATCAACGGCTTCGACCCGGCGCGCGACACGCTGCAGAGCCGTTACTTCCGCAGCGACATCGGCCTCGACGGCAACAACAACCGCCGTCGCACCGACATCACCGACGGCATGCATCCGGACAGCACCGCGTTCGGCGTGGAAGCGCAGTACCGCTTCGGCGACGGCTGGCGCATCGACGAGAAATTCCGCTACGCCGACAACAGCGGCCGCTTCGTCGGCCAGTTCCCGGCCGAAGTCGGCACCGCGTCCGCGCTCGCCACCAGCGTCGGCGGTGCCGGCGCCACGCTGCGCTACACCAATGGTCCGAACGCCGGTCAGGCCTACACCGGCACCACCGTGCGCACGCATCTGTTCAACACCGAGATCAACGACTTCGGCAACGTCGTCAACGACCTCAAGCTGACCCGCAGCCTCGACACCGGCGACGGCAAGCTCGATCTCAGCGGCGGCTACTACCGCTCGCGCCAGAAGATCGACATGGACTGGGTGTGGAACTCGTACCTGCAGACGCTCGAGGGCAACGGCCGCTCGGCGCTGCTTGATGTCTACGACGCGACCAGCGCCAACCTCTCCGACAACGGCCTCTACGCCTACGGCGTGCCGGCCTGGGGCAACTGCTGCACGCGCCGCTACGCCGCCACGTACACGATCGGCGCGCCGTACTTCTCGCTGTCGTACGCGCTGG
Source organism: Lysobacter sp. DMC97 (assembly GCF_056313745.1). Taxonomy (NCBI): domain Bacteria; kingdom Pseudomonadati; phylum Pseudomonadota; class Gammaproteobacteria; order Lysobacterales; family Lysobacteraceae; genus Lysobacter; species Lysobacter sp. DMC97. Next base: position 459,415 of record NZ_JBQUZR010000005.1, read on the forward strand.
GCAAGCTCGACATCGACGCCAGCGTGCGCCGCGACACCGGCAAGGCGCGCGGCCACTACGCCGGCAGCGTGCAGGTCGCGAACGTCGACGTGGACGGCGACGGCGTGATCTCCGCGCCCGAACGCAACGTGTCGGAAGTGAACAACGCCGCCGCGTCGCCGATCGACTACGACTGGGGCTACACCTCGTACTCCATCGGCGCGAACTACCTGTTCCAGGACGACCTCGCCGGCTTCGCGCGGGTCAGCCGCGGCGGCCGTGCCAACGCCGATCGCCTGCTGTTCGGCGTGGTCCGCCCCGACGGCTCGGTGCGCGCGCAGGACGCCGTCGACATGGTCGACCAGCTCGAAGCCGGCCTGAAATGGCGTCGCGGCGGCCTCAGCCTGTTCGGCACCGCGTTCTATGCGAAGACGGAGGAACAGAACTTCGAACTGACCAGCCAGCGCTTCTTCGACCGCGTGTACAAGGCGCACGGCCTCGAACTCGAAGCCTCGCTGCGCGTGAACGAATTCTTCCTCAATGGTGGCCTGACCTGGACCGACGCGGAGATCAGCAAGGACGAAATCACGCCGGCGAACGAAGGCCACACGCCGCGTCGCCAGGCCGATCTCGTGTACCAGCTCACCGGCGGCTACCAGGCCGCGAACTGGACGCTCGGCGCGAACCTCATCGGCACCACCGATGCCTACACCCAGGACAACAACCAGCTGAAGATGCCCGGCTACACCCAGGTCAACCTCTTCGCCGATTACCGCTTCGCGGAGAACTGGGTCGTCGGGCTCAACGTCAACAACCTGTTCGACACCTTCGGCATCACCGAGGCGGAGGAAGGCGCGATCGTCGACGGCACGGAGAACATCATCCGCGCCCGCTCGATCCCCGGCCGCACGATCTCGGCCAGCGTCCGCTACGAGTTCTGAGCCCGCTGCGACGGGCGCGCGCCGGACTCTTCCTCTCCGGGACGGCGCGCGTCCGCCGCTTTTTCACTTTCGAACAGGCCCATGAACGCCTTGCGCATGCCCGACGACCCGCTCCGCCGAACGTTCACCGACGCCGTGCCCGCCGCACGGCGCGACCTCGCGCTCGCGCGCTGGGACACGCACGCCCCGCGATTGATCGCGGCACTGCGATCCACGTATGGCGATGCACCCGCGCTCGAAGACGCGCTGCGTATGCTCGTCGCCGGCATGGCCGCCTGCGCCGACGCGCGCACCGACGCGCTGCGCGCACTCGACCTCGCGCGCGAATGCGACTCGCACTGGTTCCTCGCCGCGGACATGCTCGGCTACAGCACCTACGTCGACCGCTTCGGCGGCTCGCTGCGCGGCGTCGCCGAGCGCGTGCCCTACCTGCAGCGCCTCGGCGTGCGCTACCTGCACCTGCTGCCGTTCCTGTGCCCGCGCGAGGGCGACAGCGACGGCGGCTTCGCGGTGCGCGACTACGACCGCGTCGATCCCGCACTGGGCGACGACGCCGACCTCGACGCGCTCACCGCGCGGCTGCGCGACGCCGGCATCAGCCTCTGCGCCGACCTCGTGCTGAACCACACCGCTGACGATCATCGCTGGGCACGCGCCGCGCGCGCCGGCGATGCGCATTACCGCGACTACTACCACGTGTTCCCAGACCGCACGCTGCCCGACGCGCACGAACGCACGCTCGGCCAGGTGTTCCCGCTCACCGCGCCCGGCAATTTCACCGAGGTGCCGGGACTCGGCCACGTGTGGACCACGTTCTATCCGTACCAGTGGGACCTGAACTGGGCGAATCCGATGGTCTTCGCCGAGATGGCGCTGACGCTGCTGCGCCTGGCGAACCGCGGCATCGAGGCGTTCCGCCTCGATTCCACCGCCTACCTCTGGAAGCGCCTCGGCACAGACAGCATGAACCAGCCCGAGGCGCATGCGCTGATCCAGGCGCTGCGCGCAGTGGTCGACATCGTCGCGCCCGGCGTGCTGCTGAAGGCCGAGGCCATCGTGCCCGCGCCAGCGCTCGTGCCCTACTTCGGCGACGGCGACGCCGCCGGCCACGAATGCCATCTCGCCTACCACAGCACGTTGATGGCCTCGCTGTGGGCGGCGCTGGCCGAACGCCGCGCCGATCCGCTGCGCGCCGCGTTCGCACGCACGCCGGCATTGCCCGACGGCTGCGGCTGGCTGGCCTACCTGCGCTGCCACGACGACATCGGCTGGAATGTCCTGCGCGAGGAAGCCGCCGGCAGCCCGACGCACGCCTCGTTCGACCTCGCCCGCATCGCACGCTTCTACGCCGGCGCCGAAGCCGGCAGCGATGCCCGCGGTCGCGATTTCCAGAGCGCGGGCGACGACATCGTCCACGGTACCAACGGCATGACCGCTGCGCTCTGCGGACTCGACGCGGCGCGCGAACGCGGCGATGCCGCCGCATTGGCCGCCGCGGAAGCACGCTTCCTGCTGCTGCAAGGCCTGATGCTGGCCGCGCCGGGCCTGCCGACGCTGTACATGGGTGACGAGATCGCGCTGGGCAACGACGAGCGCTATGCCGACGATCCACTGCGCGCCGGCGAAGGCCGCTGGCTGCATCGCCCGGCGATGGACTGGGCGACGGCGGAGGCGGTCGAACGCGGCATGACGGACGACAGTGCTGGCCACATCGGCACGACGCTGCGGCGGATGCTCGCCGTACGCGCCGCGACACCGGCATTCCGCGGCGATGCGTCGACGCACGTCCTCGCGTTCGACGATCCGGCCGTGCTCGGCTTGCTGCGCGGCGACGACGTGCTGGTGCTCACGAACCTCTCGCCATACGAAGTCGCTGTGGTGCCGGATGTCGACGCTGCGCTGCCCCTCGCCGGCTGGCGCGACCTGCTCGACGACGACGGTGCCACGCACGCACTGCCCGCCACGCTCGCACCGCATGCGCTACGCTGGCTGCGACGCACCGACACGACCGACGCCCACGCATGACCGCCGACGACGCCACGCCCGTCTACGCCGCCATCGAAGCCGGCGGCACCAAATTCGTGTGCGCAATCGCGACCGACGACGGCACGCTGCTCGAACGCGTGCGCTTCCCGACGCGCGATCCCGCATCGACGCTCGCCGAAGCACGCGCCTTCTTCGACGCCGCGTCGCAACGTTTCGGCGCGCCGCGCGCGCTGGGCATCGCCAGCTTCGGTCCGCTCGAACTCGACCCGCGCGCCGTCGCCTACGGCCGCCTGCTGCGCACGCCGAAACCCGGCTGGCACGACGCCGACCTGCGCGCGCCGTTCGCCTCGCTCGACATCCCGATCGCGCTCGACACCGACGTCAACGCCGCCGCGCTCGCGGAAGCGCACTGGGGTGCGGGCCGCAGCGACGACGGCGCGCCGCTCGACAGCCTCTGCTACGTCACCGTCGGCACCGGCATCGGCGTCGGCGCGGTGATCGCCGGCCGCCCGCTGCACGGACTGCTGCATCCGGAAGTCGGCCACATCCATCCACGCCGCCATGCCGGCGACGCCGGATTCGCCGGCGTCTGCCCGCACCACGGCGACTGCCTCGAAGGCCTCGCCAACGGCCCCGCCCTGGTCGCACGTCTCGGCCACGACCTCGGCGACGCGCACGCCACCCATCCGGTGTGGGACATCGAAGCCGACTACCTTGGCCAACTCTGCGCGCAACTCGCGCTCACGCTGTCGCCGCGCCGCATCGTCCTCGGCGGCGGCGTGATGCAGCACGAACGCCTGCTCGCCCCGATCCGCGCCCGCACTCGCCACTGGCTCGGCGGCTACCTCGCACGTGACGAAGTCGAAGGCGGGATCGACGCGTACATCGTGCCGCCCGGTCTCGGCGACCGCAGCGGGATCCTCGGGGCGCTGCTGCTGGCGATGCGCGCCGCAGCCGAGGATCGGTCGGCGCGTTGATGCTGGCGCGGAGGTTCGGCCTGTGTCACGCCGTATTCGAGACGCACGGGCAGGAGACGATGCGCGCATTGCCCGATGGCGCATCCTCACTCCCGTCATCCCGGCGAAAGCAGGGATCCAGCTTTGATGCGGAAGTCATGGCTGGAAACGGCCAATAGCGGTCATTGGAGGCGTCTCCGAACTCGATCGTTATTGGATTCATCGTCTGGGAGCAGCATTGCACAGCCGCCCCGGGCGGCTCGACGTTCTTTGGCACGTAAGTTGCTGATTGATGCTGGAACAATCGTGCAAGGGGTCGTCCGGTAAACTACCGGACGATCAACGCATTCGCGACTACAAGAGGCGCATGCCACACGCCCACTGCGTCTTCGTTGACACCCACCTCCTCCAAGCAAAAACTGCGCAGTTCGCGCGTTTTATGCTGCGCCGCGATGTTCATCTCTCACCAAATGGATTCACATGAAATGCATTATTTGCCGCGTCGACAAGGACACGTTTGAGTTCAGCGACGAACATGTTATTCCCGATGCACTGGGAGGCTATTACCACATCTACAGCGTTTGCCGGACCTGCAACTCCCGGATGGGAGAGACAGTCGATTCCGCGCTAGTCAACCACAAGCTGGCCGACCTATATCGATTTGTTGAAGGCATGGCTGGCAAAGGCGGCGCGATTCCCAATCCTTTTGTCGGTCTCGCGACATCGTCTGAAAGCCCGGACATCAAGGCACGCGCTATCGTGGATGACGACGGCATGCTGAAATTCCATTTGATTCCCCTGACCTGCGTACGGATTTTGTAGCCACTCAGGCGGTGAGTCCTGTGGTGATGGTATCGGGTTCGGACCAGTTCCGG